>CAKUDG010000008.1 GCA_934644965.1 uncultured Victivallales bacterium
TAAAAACACTGCTTCGTTTCTTGCTGCAGTACAAATCAGGTGTATTGCAGCTTGGGTCTTTTAACTATTGACGACATGATCTAGTTTCCTGAAATATGTCAATAGATTTTGGTGGAGGGATGGCATAAAAAAGCATATTTCTAACATTTGTCAGCAGGAAGGCATACTCAATTTTAGTCTGTTTTTCCGGCATGGAAATCTCTTCCCTTCTCCGGAAGGGCGGGCAGACGGCCTGGAAAAACGGAATGAAATCGGAGTGTTTGCGGAAGAGGGATGGAACTGGAATTTGAAATCAGGGGGAAAAATCAGCTGAAGTCGTGCATTTTGATCCTGCCCCATCGTTCCCGGAACGCCCGTTTTCAGTCCAGAGACCGGGAAGGAGGAGGCAGACTTTCTTCCCCCCCTTGCGAGAGAAACAGAATTACAAACAGAAATCCCCCCTTGCCCCCGGGAAAGAAGGATGGTGGATTCTTTCATGCCTTTATTCCGAATTGCCGGAGCGGCAGGCTGCACCTGAAAAAATCTCTGTGCAGAAACGGAGCGGGAGCAGACTCTGCGCCACTCGGCTGAAAGGAAAAGGAAAATGAAAATACGCCGTGCGGAACTGCGCCTGACACGACGGATGGTGCTTCAGCGGGAGGACTGGCGGAGCCAGGCTTCCACAAACTGATCAATGTCCCCGTCCAGAACCGCCGCCGTGTTTCCCGTCTCGCATCCTGTCCGCAGATCCTTGACCATCTGATAGGGCTGAAGAACGTAGGAACGGATCTGACTGCCCCATCCGATTTCGGATTTGTCCCCGGAAATGGCGGCGGCCTCCTTTTTGCGTTTTTCCTCTTCGATTTCGTAAAGACGAGCCTTGAGCATCTTCATGGCCATGGCCCGGTTCTTGTGCTGGGAACGCTCCATCTGACAGGCAACGACCACGCCGGTGGGAAGGTGTGTGATCCGTACGGCGCTGTCCGTCCGGTTGACATACTGCCCGCCGGCGCCGCTGGAGCGGTAAGTGTCGATCTTCAAATCTTTTTCATCGATATCGAGTTCAATGTCTTCCTCGAGTTCGGGGAAGGCGTCGGCGGAAGCGAAGGAGGTATGCCGCCGTGCATTGCTGTCGAACGGAGAGATTCTGACGAGTCTGTGCACTCCCCGTTCCGCCTTCAGATATCCATAGGCGAATTCTCCTTCCACGCGCAGAGTGGCGCTTTTGATTCCGGCTTCGTCACCCGGCTGCATGTCAATGATTTCATCCTTGAAGCCGCGCCGTTCAAACCAGCGCCGGTACATGCGCAGCAGAATGTTCGCCCAGTCGCAGGATTCGGTGCCGCCGGCGCCCGCGTGAATGAAGAAAAAGCAGTTGTTGCGGTCGAATTTCCCGGAAAGGAAACTGATGAGTTCAATTTTGTCGAGATGCGAGGAAAGGCTCTGCCAGGCTTCGTCCGATTCCAATAGAAAACTTTCGTCTTCCGCGGCCAGTTCGGCAATGGCAAGGAAGTCTTCGGCTTCCTTCTGGAGTTTTTCAAAGGGCTCGATGACGTTCTTGGCGGAACTGAGTTTCTGGACTGTGGCCTGTGCGGTTTCCTTGTCGTCCCAGAAATTCGGATGCGCCATTGTTTTTTCGATTTCGGCGATTTCCGCTTTGCGCTCCTGGATTTTCAGAAACGCGGCGAGATGTTTGAGTCTTTCGTTGACGTCTTCACCCCGAGTCTTGATTTCTTCGATAGTCATGTCGTTTCCGGTCCGCTGTGTTCCATGATGATGATAATTCGCGTGTAATGTAATCTGAAATCCCTGAAAAAGCAAGGGTGTGCCCTGAAAAAGCCGCATGGCCCTCCTGCCGGTGGATTCATTATTTCGAGCACGCGTCCTTCCTGCATCATCCGGCGGAAGAGTTTCTCATCTTCGGCAGAAAGCGCCGGGTTGGAAGCGGAAGAGAAGGCAAAACCGTAAAAATTCAAGTTTTTTTCCGTAAAAATTCAAGGTATTTCCTGCTTCGGAGGATACAGTAAAAAATCCGGAAAGAACGAAGAAAAAAAAGAAGCCCGTGGCGGCGGATCTGGAAAGACAGACAGCTGAGTGGAAATCAGGAGTTTTCTCTCTTTTCCCCTCCTTTTTTGATCTGATCTGTTTCCATTTCCAGGCCGCCGCCCGCGGACCGACGAGTCCAATATCAACGAGGAGAAGATCGGAATGGGAAAGACGTATCTGGAAAAAGCCCGGGAAATACCGGTGGCAGGACATTATGACGTGGTGGTGGCTGGAGCTGGCCCTGCGGGTGTGGCGGCGGCGTGTGCGGCAGCCTGTCACGGGGCGTCGGTGATGGTATTCGAGCATCAGAATTGTCCCGGTGGGATGGCCGTTCCCGGCATGATGTCGCACTGGGTGGGGATGACGGGATCATCCGTCTGCCGGGAGATCCGCTCCCGCTGTCTCGCGCAGGCCTGGGATGTGGAGAAGGTCGGGGACTGGAACAGGCATGTCATCAATCATGAGAAGGAAAAACTGGTGATTCTGGATCTTCTGGAGGAATCCGGAGCGTCGATTCAGCTCTGTACGGATGTGGTGGATGTCATCATGGAAGGGAATCGTGTGAAGGGGGTCATCACGCAGAGCAAGTCGGGACGGGAGGCGGTCGAGGCGGATGTCGTGATCGACTGCACAGGAGACGGGGACGTCGCCGCCCTCGCCGGAGCCGAATATCATCTCGGAAGAGAAGAAGACGGCCGCATGCAGCCTGTCACTCTGATGTTCAAAATTGCGGGTGTTGACTTTGAAAGGGCGGTTTTTCCCGGTTCCTTTGAAACTCTTGTCGAGACTCCGAAGGGCGAGCTGCAGGCCCTGGCTCGGAAACTTCTGCCGAAACCCGCAGGGCATGTGCTGCTGTATCCGTGTACCATTCCCGGATTTGTGGTCGTGAACATGACCAACGTCACGGATATCGACGGGACGGATGTCCGCGACATCACCCGCGCGGAGATCACCTGCGCCCGCCAGATCCCTGCGATTGTCGCCTTCCTCCGCGAATATGTGCCGGGATATGAGAAATGTTTTGCCGTGAGTTCCGCCGCAAATGTCGGGATACGGGAAACTCGTCATTTCAAGGGCCTTTACACCCTCAGCGCGGAAGATATTGTGGAAGCCCGCCAGTTCGACGACTGGATCGCGACAAAATCCGCATTCAATTTCGACATCCACAACGTAGAAGGCTCCGGACTCGACCGCAACGGTGCCCAGAAGCATTTCCATTCCAAAGGAACTTACACGATCCCCTACCGCTGCTGCATCCCCGAAAAAATAGACGGCCTCCTGCTGGCGGGACGCTGCATTTCCGGATCTCACAAAGCCCATTCCAATTACAGGGCCATGCCGATCTGTGCAGGCATCGGGCAGGGATGCGGCGTCGCCGCGGCCGTGGCCGTGAAGGATCATGTCCTCCCCCGCAATGTGGATGTGAAAAAAGTGCAGAAGCTTCTCACGGAAGACGGAATAGATTTCTGAAAACAGAATGGATTCCTGAAAACGGACAGGGGAAAGAATGAAGGCTGCCGCAGGCTTTTTCCTTCCTCCCCTGTCCACTTCCCGGGCTTTTGTGCCTGATTTCCCGCCTGATGCCCTGTACATATGGACTTGTGATGGAACTTGAGCAGGATCTTCGTTTCTTCATTTCCCACCTTGTTTTTCCTTCTTTTCTCCTTAATTAACCATTGAAGCATCTCCGGAATGTGAATGAAAGAGGGAAGGAGTTTTTCCCTCCTCCCGGCGGTGTCCCCTGTTGATCTTTGCCTTCCTGAACTAGTTTTTTCCCGTCTGCGCGTATTGGAGATCAGCGCAGTCGGCTTCCCTGGGAGAATATTCCCTCCTGCATTGCTTTCTGATCCATCCGCCTGTCGGAAATCAGAGGAATTTTTTTCCTGCATTTCCTTTTGGAAAACACTTGACAATATTTTGAAATGGAATTATTTTCAGCCATGTTTAAAAAGACGGTTTGAAAGACTGGAAGGGGGAGGAAACTTGTTCCCCTTTGTGCAGTGTGTCCGGAGGGGGATTTTTTTTCTTCCTCCGGAAAACAGACTTGCATGGAGGGGAAAAACTTGCTTTTCCGCCATTGAGCCTTCACTTCAATGTAAAACAAGGAAAGGACGAAACAGTATGAGATGCAATCTGTTTTCCATGTTTGCCGTATTCTGCACGGCGCTGCTGCTTCCAGGGTCCGTGACGGCGCAGTCCGCTATGGAAACCACAACGAATACGACGGAGACGACAACCACTACCACCACAGTCGTCACCAAACGTACCGAACAGGTGGAGAAACAGAAATGGACCCCCCTCCGGATCGGCGTCCTGGACTTTTCCACCATCGACATCAAGGGGCAGAAGAAATTTCTGGATCACACCAACCGTGAAATCAAGATTCCCCCGCAGTCCACACTGAACGATGCGGACCGGAAATCCATCAACAGCGTGATGCAGGGATTTGTCCGGATGATCGACGCCTGGGACAATACCCGGACCGGGAGCGCCAACCGCGATGCGCAAATCCAGAACAATGACAGAGCTTATGCGGATGCCCGGCGGCTTTTTGAGACGGTTGTGCAGGGAGAGAGCCGTCCTACCGTAATCGGGGCGGAATACCTTTCCGCCTATCTCGGCAGACATAACGACGTGTTTTCCACAGTCGAGCCGGACCGGATTTACAGCGCGATGGAACGGCTCAGCCGGGAAGAGGATTTTCCGAAGGACTTCATGCAGAAACTTGCGAAGGAAACCGGAGCCACACATCTGATTTACGGGACGGTCTCGGATCTCCGTTCCCAGGAACGTTCCTTCAAGGGCTACGGAATTGAAACGAAGACGCTGAACTATCAGCTTGACGTCATTGTGAAAGTGGTGGATCTCACCCGTCAGGGGACGGTCTACAGCAATGTATATACCGGGAACTACCGCGAACAGCGTCCGATCAGCGGGAGCATGTTTGACAACAACATCTTCCAGAATCTCATGACCTCCGCCCTTGAACAGGCGGCGGATGATCTTTACGATGCGGCGAAACCCGGGCGCAAGAACAAGATTCCTCCGGCGGCGGCACCGCTCGTGCGTCTGACTGTGAATGTGTCCGGCGGCATGCTTTTCAAGGGGGAAAAGGCGGAAGTCTTTCTGGACGGAGTCCTCCTCGGAAACGGAAATGCGACCTTTGAGGTTTCCTCCGGCGAACACAGCATTGAAGTGAAAGCCGCGGGATATCAGGCAAAGTCTTTCAAAGTGGATCTTTCAGGGGACAGGACTCTGAACGTCACGCTGGAAAAGAAGTAATCCTTTCAATCCCGGGAAGGGAATGAATCCGGATCAGGATTCCGCCGGAAAGAAGGAAGACTCCGAGTCGGAGAGAATGCAAGAAAAAGATGGAATCACCGGAGGACGATTCGTAAATAAATTGAGATGAATCATAATTAACGATAATCATAATAGATGATAATAAATGGAATGATGGAAGAGGAGGAATTGATCTCATGTGGAAGCATATGAAAAAGCGGCTGTTTTTTTTCTGCGTTTTTCTCACGTTCGGGATTTTTGCATCGGAAGCGGCGGAAAAGATTGCCGTGGTGGAGCCCGTGGCGAAAGGAGGGATGCCCGCTTCGGACATAGAAGCGATCTGGGGAATTCTGGAAGCGAATGTGGACGGAGGATACGAAGTCATCTCCCGCAGCGCCGTCAAGGAAATGATGACGGAAATCGGTTTTACGACGAGTTCGGATCTGGTCAATATGAACAGCAGCCAGAAGGCGAGACTCGGCGAAATCGAAGGAGTCAAATACATTCTTGTAACGACCGTGGGAAAGCTGGGGACCCGCATCAACATGAGTCTGATGCTTCTGAATGCCACGACGGGCGAAATTGATCCGGAAAAACGCGGTTCCGTCACGGCGGACAGTCTTGACGATCTTGCGGACCGTCTGAAGGACACTCTTCTGGAAATCGGTCTGGGGCGGGAAGCCCGAAAGCGCGGAATTTCCGCTCTGCTGACTCCGTTTGTGAAGGTGCCGGGTGTCACGGCGGCGTTTGCGGACAACTTCAATGCCGGACTGGAAAGCGCACTTCTGGAAAACGGGATCCGCCTGCAGAATCTTCAGAGGATCAGCGGCATTCTGAAGAAGAACAAGATCGGGAGTCTGGAGGAGGCGGAACCCGCGCTGTACGTGCGAGTCGGAGAGCTTCTGCGGGTCGACTTTCTGCTTCAGCCGACCATTACCAGGTTCAGCACGACGGTGAAAAAGGAATACATCCGCGTCACGCGCAGTGAAGTTCTCCGCTGCATCGGCAATATAGAAGGCAACATCCGTGTGATTTCCGCTCAAACCGGAGAAGTCGTTGCCAGCGTTCCCTTCCGCGAGAAGATCAATTTCGACGATGTCGACACCGAAGAGGATACTGAAGACTGGGCTCCCGAGGATTATGCCAATTACGCTCTGGACAAACTTCTTCCGCTCATCGCGAAGAAAGTCTCCCCCAAGCTGAAATAATCCGCTCCGCGCCCCTGCAATGCAAAGGAATTCTGAAAAAATATGAAACAGAAATTGATCTGGGAAGCGTTCCTTCTTCTGCCCGTGCTTCTGATGTGTTTTCTCTGCGGATGTTCGACGGTGGTGAACTCCCACCGCCAGAAAGCCTCCATGATGGACGCATACACTGCGGGAAAATATGACGAGACCCTTTCCGTCATCAACAGAAAACTGAAGTCTGCCGAGGGAACGGGCGACGAACTGATGTGGCATCTCGAATCGGGCAGCATGAACTTCACCATGGGCAATTACGATGAAAGCATCCGTTCGCTTGAGCGAGCGGAGAATCTGGTGTCCGAGTATGACGAACGTGCGCTTGTGAGTCTGCGCGATGTGAGTTCGGAAGGCGCGATGGCCGTGACCAATCTCAATGCGCTTCCCTACCGCGGTTTCTGCCGGGACCGCATTCTGATTCCCGTCTTCAAAGCCCTGGCGTACCTGGGGCGCGGGGACGAGGAGGGATTCCGCGTGGAAATCTTCCGGCTGCGCGATGCACAGCAGAAAGTCATGGACGATTACAGGAAATTCTTTGAAGCGGAGGAAGCCGCAGCCGCGGAGGCAGGCAATCAGAATGCGGATGTCGCCGCAAAGGTTTCCGAGTCGAAGGATGCACCGACTCAGAACGAGGAATTCAACACCGAGCTCGCGCAGGTGACGGAAGTGGCAAACCGCGGATACGGGAACTTCCTGAATCCGCTGGCGATCTATCTTTCGGGAATCGGTTTTGCCAGGGACAACAATTATGAGAATGCGATTGTCGACTTTGAACGTCTGTACAAGGCCCTGCCGAATCATCCTCTGATCCGGAGCAGTTACGTGGCGGTGCTTCAGCGGACGGGACGGGAAATCCCGGAGGAACTCAAGTCCGTGAAGGCGTTGGAACATCCCCTGGATCAGAACAGTCTGCTGGTGATTTTTGCGAACGGCCGGAGCGCGGCGTTCAAACAGATTGCCGTGTATTTTCCCGTGATGACGGCGTGGCCGATCTGCGAATATTACGACGCTCCCTACCGGACCCTGGGCGTGGAGACGGACGGGGTGAAAAATGAAACCGTCCCTCTGGCGGACATGGACGGAATTCTGTCCCAGGAATACAAGGAACGCCTGACCGCCATGATCATCCGCATCACGATCAGCACGACTCTGAAGGAAGCCGCCAGTTACGGCGCCGCCTATGCCGCGTGGAGAGCGAATCCGATTGTGGGCGTGGCGGTGTTTCTGAGCTCGGTGGTTTACCGGGCCACGTTCAACACAGCGGATACGAGGAGCTGGGAAATTCTCCCCAAGGAGTTTCAGATCGCCCAGCTCCCGATGCCGGAAAACAGGGAACTGAAGCTGACGCTCTCTCCGAACGGGTCGTCTCTTCCTCTGGAAACGACTCTCCTGCTGCCGGACACCTGCCGTTCCGCAATTTTGTACGTGGATGCGCCCGGACCCGGTGTGTGGAATTGCAAAGTTCTGGAATTGAAAGCAAAATAAGAAAATGAAAAAAGGAGAATGGAAACTGATGACAATGAAAGGATGGATCACATCGGCGGCTGCGGGAATGGTGCTTCTCTGCGCAAGCGCCTGTCAGGACTCGGTCAATACCGTGGAGAACGCGGAGAAGAGCATGGCGCCGACTTCGATTGCGGACAAGCGTTATATTACGGATGGATTCCTGAAGGACCGTCTGCTCCTGAAAGGCGTGAATGTTTCCGAAACCGCCGGCGGACTCCTCCAGGTTCAGGTGACCGCCATCAATGCCCGGACCGGTTTCTTTTCGGAATTGTGGAGCGGAATGACCGGAGACAATCCGTACCGGGTCGATTATAAATTCACCTGGCTGGATGCAAACGGGATGGCCGTCGAAAGCGCCCTTTCCATCTGGGAGACGGTCACAATCACGCCGGGCGAGACGGTGTACTTCCGTTCCGTGGCCCCGAACAAATCCTGCAGGGATTTTGTCCTGAATCTCCGGGAATCGAAATAAAAGTTCCCGCGCTTTTCCTGTTCCGCCCCTGTTTCCGCTTGGATTGGATGAGCCGCACTGCTGAAGACTCAGCTTTCTACGGGGAAGAGTCCTTGCTGCGGGGAAAAGAAGAAAGGAAGTCCGCAGAGAGCAGAAGCGGCCGCAGAGATCAGGAAGCGCGGAGACACAGAAACAGGGAGACACAGAAACAGGATTCGATGGTATATTTTATGATCTGAACCTATCCATATTTAGGAAATAAGAAAGGAGAAAAAAGCCTTATGAAGAAAACAATTCTTGCCCTCGGGGCCGCCGTTCTTGCCCTTGGAGCCGTCGGTTGCGGGACAACCTCCCATTACGTGGACGCCACAGACACGACTCAGGCCGTGCTGAATGCCGACCGGATGAGTTCCGCCGACTGGGTCAAGATCTCCCAGGATTCCGCCCGTGCGCTTCTTGCCAGTCCGCAGTTCGACGATTTTCTTGCCGACTATGCCGACTCCGTCCGCAAGAGCAATCCCGACGCCCGCCGCAACGAGCTCAAACCCCTGCTCATGCTTTCCACCATTCAGAACAATACGGGAGAACATATCGACACAAAACTCCTGACCGAACGCATCCGCGAAACTCTTTTCAACAGCAATAAAGTGCGTTTCACCACCTATGCCGCCGGAGACGGACAGGTCATTGACAGCGCCACCGCCGATGCCAGACAGCTTGCGAAGGATCCGAACATCAAAAAGAGCACTGCCATGAAAAAAGGCACGGTCAACGCCTATGATCTTTCCCTTGCCGGAGTGATCATCAAGCAGAAGGCAGCTTCCGGTCGGGACCGTGAAATTTCCTATACCTTCAGTTTGACTCTGACGGACAACAACAATGGGGAAGGTGTCTGGATCTACACGAAAGAAATCAAACGTCAGGACACGAAAGCCGCGTTGGGTTTCTGAGTTTTTTCAGAACCGCGGGATACTTTTCAGGAGGCCGATTCCCATGCGTGTAACATCAAAATTTCTTTCCGCCGCGGCTGCCGGGGCAGCACTGCTGCTCTTTGCCGCGGCATGCACGAACATTGCCGTATTTGACTACGACGGAGCACCGGGAACGCTGCTGACTTTCCCCGGGAAGGGCAGTCCGGACCAGCTCCGGAGCGTATCCGTTCTTCCCTTCACGGACATGCGCGGAATACCCGGATCCGCCGTCGGAGACAGCGGATCATTTTATCTGGGTCTGATTCCCCTGATGCCGTTTGGATTTGTGGAGAAGCAGGAACCGGAGAACAGCAAGGATTTCGTGTCTCTGGGGAGGTATCATTTTGATCCGGCAAATCATCTGGCGGAAGCGGCGCAGAAGAGTCTGGCGGCGTCCGGGTGTTTTTCCCGGGTGAAAAGGGCGCCCTCCTTTGAGAAGGCGGATACGGACCTGGTCTGGGAAGGAACGTTCAAAAACACTTCCTACAGGGGGTATTATCTGACATACGGGATCACTTACTTCTTTGCCCCGGTCCTCTGGATTGTCGGTGCGCCCAACGGCGTTTCCTGCAACGAGCTGGAGATGGAGTTTTCTCTGCGGGACCGCGCGACGGGTCGGAAAATCTGGACTTATTCCTTTGCCGAGACAGATTCGGTGACACACTGGATTTATGCCCGGAACGGGAAGGATGTCAGCCGTTATCCCGTCCTGATGAAACAGGCGATGAACGCAGCGTTGTATGATCTCAGTCGGAATGGGGTTCCCGGACGCTGAGAGAGAAGACATGAAGGACATTTCTGCCCCTCATGATTTCCCCTTCGGAGAGCTTTTTTCTCCGAGGGGAATTTTTTTTATGGAAGCGGCAAAACAACGGGAAAAGCAGGAATCGGCGGAATCATGATTTCTAAGCACCTGTCATACCGCAGAGAATTTAATAAAACAAGGGAAAAGATGACAGAAAAAGCCGGGCAAGCCAACCTTGTGAAGACAGCGTGAGGAAACATGAAAAGGAGATATGAGGAAGAAGCTGGAAAATGACGCCGGAAGAAGATGCCGGAGGAAGATGCCGGAGGATGATGTCGGAGGGGCGGGGAGATCCCGGCGGGGAATGAAAAAGAAAGAAGGATTTTTCTCTGCGGGTTTTCCGGGTGAGTCTTGCAAAAGAAGACGAATCCAGTTATATTTCCGCCGAAATCCCGCTTCGGTGCGGGAGAGAGAAGATGAAAACGCAATTTCTGCCTGAGAAAGTGAGTGAAGATGCAAAAGATTCTGTGGGCCGTCTGCCTGCTGTCAGCCGTGAATTTTCTCTGTCCCGCTGCGGAAGAGAAGGCGAAAACAGAACTGCCGCCGTCGCCGGGAACAATCCGGACCGATCTGAAAGCTGGAGATTTTCCGAACAGGGAAGAGGCTGAGAAACTCCTCGACGCCCGCAGCCGGCTTCTGGAAAAAATGCGTGCGGAGCGCATTCAGATTATCCGTGAAGACAAGGAAGCGCGGGAACTCCGCGAAGAGCTGATGAAGCTGCACAGACGCCTGGCCATTCTGGTGGATTCCAAACCCGCGATGAAGGCTCTGAATGCCGAACTCGGGGAAATAGATGCGGCGCTTACGGAACTTTCCCGGAAAAAAGATGATGCCGGGAACTCGAATTCCCCGTCCGGTGGCGGCGCGGCTTCCGCAGGGAAAACGGATGCTGTGAAGTCTGAATGAAGTTCCGCATTCCTGTCCGGAAGAGTGGAAGAGAAGGAGAAATACGGATATGCCAGCAAAGCTTATAGACGGGGCGGCCATTGCGGCCGCCGTGAATGCGGAAACCGCCGCGGAGGTGACGGAACTCAGGGAACGGGAAGGAATTGTCCCGGGTCTTGCGGTTGTTCTGGTGGGTGAGGATCCGGCATCGAAGGTATATGTGTCCCGTAAAGTGAAGATGTGCCGGAATCTTGGGATTCTTTCGAGAGAAATCCGTCTTGCGGAAACGACGACTCAGGAGGAACTGCTCCGTGTGATCCGGGAGCTGAACGGAGATCCCGAAATCCACGGGATTCTGGTGCAGTCTCCGCCGCCGCCGCAGATCGATGAATCCGAAGTTGTGGAAGCCATTTCTCCTGAGAAGGATGTGGATTGTTTTCATCCGGAGAATGTCGGACGGATGCTTCTGGGGGACCGTTCGGGATTTCTGCCCTGCACTCCATGGGGTGTGACTGTGCTTCTGGAGCGTTCCGGGGTGGATACGCACGGAAAACATGTGGTGGTGCTCGGACGCTCCAATATTGTCGGGAAACCGATGGCGGCGCTGCTGCTCGGAAAGGGGGCAGGAGGCGATGCGACGGTGACCGTCTGCCATTCCCGGACCCCCGACCTCGCATCTTATACCAGGCAGGCGGACATTCTGGTGGCGGCGATCGGGAAAGCGGAATTTCTGAAAGGGGACATGGTCCGCGAAGGCGCCGTTGTGATTGATGTCGGGATCAACCGCGTGCCTGCGCCGGAGACGAAAAGCGGATTCCGTCTCGTGGGGGATGTGGCCTTTTCCGAAGTGGTGGAAAAGGCGTCTCTGATCACTCCGGTTCCGGGAGGCGTCGGGCCCATGACGATTGCCATGCTGATGAAAAATACGATCCGCGCATGCCGCCTTTCCCTGGAAAAACAGAGAAAATCCGGAAGAAGCGGAATTCCAGTCTGAGAGAACTGCTGCCGCACAAGGGGGCGCAGGAAAAGGAATATCAGGGCGGATTTCCGGGGAGACGGACGACTGGGATGCCGTCTTCTGCATGGTGTCCACAGCGGACTGTCATTGAGATTGAAGATTTAAGAAAAGAGAAAGAAGAAAGGATCTGCGGCGATGGAATTTCTAATTGTCGTATTTGTTGTCCTGGTCATTCTCATCAATCTGTATCAGAATTTGAATGCGAAGTCCGGGAAGAACTCCCGTCCGCAGAGGAAGTCCGGAAAAGGAGGGAATCAAGGAGGGGGAGCCTTTGCCCTGGAGTCTCTGAAAGAAGCTTGCAGCTCCTCGGAACGGAATGCCGCATGGATGAGAGCGGCGGGAAAACTGAATCTCACTTATCTCCGCCCGACCGGGGGAGGGATGTTCAGCAAGCCTTCAATCGCGGGGCGTATCGGGGGATGCGACGTATTCGTCGATATCTCGACTGCGGACAACGGTACGCGTGTGACGACCTACCGCATCAATTTTCCGAAAAGTCTCAATCTGGGGCTGCTCGCCTCCAATGACAATCCCGAACTGCGGCAGACCATGTTCAGCGGGCGGAAGAAATTCTCTCTGGAAAAATATTTTTCACAGCTTGCCGATTTTGTCTTCACTTCCGATGAAGAACCTGATTTTCAGAAATTTCTGACTTTCGCGCGCAGGAACGCCATCCTCAACCTCATGGGGCTTTATCCGGGCGTGACGATCACGGACAACTATATTCTGCTGAGAAGTGTCGGGACGGAATATGACGATGAGCGCATTGTCCGCACGGTCGAGCATCTGGCGAAAGTCGCCGAGACGCTTTATTCGGGGGGAGAGTCTGACAACACGCCAGGAGAAGGCGCTTCTTCCGCTTCCACCACCACCTCCACCTCCATCTTCTCCTCCACAGCATCCTCCGGGATGGAGACACCGGCATCTTCCGCCTATTCCTCTATGCGGCGGGAAAAGGACCGGAATCGGGAAAAGACCGGTTCCGTATATGTGCCATTTTCCTCCCTGGAAGCGGAGAAAGGAAAGAAGAAAGATCCGGATTCGCAGGTATCCTTGCGCCCTTCGGCCTTTCTGAAGGGGAAAGAGGCGTCGGCGGAGTCCATGGGGCTGTCGGAAGAAAGTTCCGCGGGGCAGGAATCCGGCCATAGTCCGGGATCTCTTCTCCCGTCTTCCGGAGGTGGAACGGATGAGATTCCGGCATCCCCGAAAAAAGAAGCGGAGGGGGCTGTTCCTGAGAGCCAGTCTCCCGCAGCGGGGACGGAAGGCAAAGGAGCGGAAACGGATCTTCTCAATGCGCAGGTTCTTTCGGAAAAACTGTTCAAGCCGGCATTTCCCGGTCAGGCGGAGAAAGATCTGTTTGAGTCGGTGAAGGGGCGGAGAGTCTGCTGGAAAGGGACCTTGAAAAGCGCGTATGACTATCATTCGGATTTTGTTTTCGGGCATGTGCCTGGGGTACGGGCCGTGTTTGATCTCTGCGAAGTCAGCCGTTCCTCGATTAAAACCCGTGTCCGGGCAGTGGTGTCTTTTTCTCCGGAAACCATGGCGCTGCTGAAGGGGCGAAACGGTGCGGAATTTGCTTTCTCCGGAGACCTGGGAAAGTTCGAAGGCTTTTCCAAGGAAATATATCTTTTTCATGCGGAACTGGTTCAATAACGGTAACTGCAGAGGATAGTCAAAGATCATGCGGCCGGCGGAAGAGAGAAAAAAAGAAAAAGCGATTCTGATGGGACTCGGACTCGACAACAAGGACGGGCATAAGCGCGTTACCAGAGGGGAAAATTTTTTCCTCCTGGGGGGATCCGAGGAAACTCATGAGAGAATGACGGAAATCGCTGTCAAAGTCAATGAAAAACTTGCGAGAAAAGGGAAGACTCTGGACGAAATTTCCGGGGAGGAACTTGGGGATATCATCGGAGAAATCACCTGACGTGTCTTTCCACGGCCGGGCCTTCCACCCCTTCCTCCCGCCATCTTCTCCTTCCTACGGAACACAGGGAAGGACGGGTCCCTTTTTCCTGGGGGGAAGGTTCTGATCTTTTTTTGATACGTTTCCCCGCTTCTATTGTTTGTGCTGATCTTTTCCTTTGTCCAGTCCAGTGTTTTCTTTTTTTTCTTATCTCTAAGCATTTTTAATTCCAAGCATTTCCTCCCCCCCCTCTCTCTCTCCCAGGAACGGCATGAGGCAGAAAACGCATTTTTCCCCTCGCCTCACCACTTCACTACATTTTACTTTCCTTTTTTCTCAGACAGGGTGACAGCCTGAGGAGGGAGAGCGGAGAAAAAGAGGGACAGGAACGGGCGATTCCCCGTTCTGCCCGAATCTTCTTTCCGCCGGGGAAAATAAAAATGCCTCTTTCCTTCCGTTCCCGTTTGTGAAAATCAGGAAACATGCTACAGTAATATACTGTTTTTTTTGACACACTTACTTGGGATTTATGGAAATGCCTTGTGAAAAACCGAAAAAACATTTTTCCCGCCTGATCCTGGTCAGTCTGAGGAAACTGATAGAAGTTCTTCAGGACACGGCGGACCGGATTGAAGCGTATCTCGGCGCGGCGAAAGAAGACACCCGCGACATTATGGACCGCACCATAGACCGGACCTATTCCATCACGGAAAAAATCGAACTGACCAATTTCATCAAACTGCTTACATTTCTGATGGTGGTTCTTTCGTTCATCACGATGTTCATTTCCGGGGAGACGCTTCCGCGTGTGGTGCTGATTTCAGAGGAAGTGGATTTCACGGTGATCATCTTGAGCTTTCTGCTTCTGATAGCGAATATTTTTTATTTTGCGTGGCAGACGCTTCTGGTATTTCAGTACAGGAACTTTCCGCTGGCGGACGATTCCCGTCTTCCGACCTGTGCCGTGATTGTGCCCGCCTACAACGAGGGGAAGCACATTGCAGAAACACTGGAAAGCATTCTGAAGAGCGATTATCCCGAGTCGAAACTGGAGATCATCGCGGTCAACGACGGGAGCCGGGACGATACCTGGTACTGGATGCGGGAAGCCGCTGAAAAGTCCAACGGCCGGATCCGGACGATCAATCTCAAGAAGAACGGCGGGAAAAGGAATGCGCTTTACCAGGGGTTTACGACAGCGACGAGTGAAATTGTCGTAACCATAGACAGCGACTCCATTGTGCTTCCCGATACTCTCCGGCAGATTGTCTCCCCCTTTCTGACGGATCCGAAAATCGGCGGTGTTGCCGGAAACATCCGGGTTCTGAATCTGGATGAGGGGATCATTCCGAAGATGCTGGATGTGAGTTTTGTTTTCGGTTTTGAATTTCTGCGTTCGGCGCAGAGCGTGATCCGTTCGGTGCTGTGTACTCCGGGCGCGCTGAGCGCATACCGCCGTGCGGCGATCATGCCGCACATGGACGAATGGGTTCATCAGATGTTCATGGGGACGCCTGCGAATATCGGGGAAGACCGTGCGATCACGAACATTCTGATCCGGGAGGGATATGGGATTGTGTTCCAGAAGGACGCTGTTGTGTTTACCGTGGTCCCGGTGACCTACAAGGGACTCTGCAAGATGCTGATCCGCTGGGGGCGGAGCAATGTCCGTGAAAATCTTGCGATGTGCCGCTTCACCTTCCGCAGGATCGACCTGGAGGATGAGGATCTTCTCGGACTGCAGATCAATCTGGTGATACAGGCCATCTGGATGATCACGCCGATTCTGTTTCTGGGAACGACGATCTATTGCCTTTTTGTCGATGCCATGACATTCATTTACAGTGTGCTGATGGTCATCATCATCTGGTCGACCCTGCCTGCGTTCGTCTATGCGAGCCGATATGACAAGACGGAATCGCTCTGGTCGTATATATACGGGATCTTCAATTTCCTGACCTTGTCCTGGATCGGACCGTATTCAGTGTTCACGGTGCATCGCTCAGGCTGGCTGACGCGTGATCTTCCGAAGACGGCTTCCCCCTCTTCTCCGTCCTCCCCGGCTTCCTCCTCCTCTCCGGAGGAGAAGGCGGATCAGTCCGGAAACGGCAGTGACGACGGACAGAAGGCGGTTTTCCCTTCCGCCGGAAGTCCTCCCCCTGAAGCTCTTTCCGCCTCAGCCGCGATACTCTCTTCCGCTTCCGGGCATGCGAACGGAGTGAAATAAAGATCCGGGAATGAAAATGCCGGGCACTCCGGCGAGATGTTGCTCTCCGGAAAAGAAAAATGCGCTTTGGAGCGGAAACGGAGAAGGAAAGCGGATCCGGGCTCTCTGGAATCGTGTCTCCCCCTCTCCCTTTTGAAGACGGGCGTGGAGGAAGGCAAGTTTCCTGCGCCGCAGTTTTCCCGGCGGAAGGCGGAAGGGAAAAAGTGAAAAACGAGGAATCTCCCGGAAACCGCGCGGTGTTGCGATAATATCGTATTTTCTGCACGGGGACTGGATTGAAAAGGCTTTGGACGGCAGTTATATTACTCATTTAAGTAACAAATAAACGGAGCACACCGCTGTGCCCTTCCCCCCCGGCGGGGGGAGTGGGGAAAACGGCGAAGAAGATACCGCAAGACATGAAAAAAGCAGGAGATGAAGGATGATAAAGAAACGCAATCTTGTTTTTCTCGGACCTCCGGGCGCCGGCAAAGGAACTCTTTCCGATCCCTTAATGAAAGAGGAGAAGCTGGCGCATATTTCGACCGGGGACATTCTCCGGGGTGAAATCCGCAATGGGACAGAACTGGGCCGGATGGCGAAAGCGTACATGGATGAGGGGAAACTGGTTCCCGATCAGATTGTAGCGGACATGGTTGCCGGGCGTCTTTCGGAAGCGGACTGCCGCGGGGGCTTTATTCTGGACGGGTTCCCCCGGACCGTTGCACAGGCGGAGCTGCTGGATGAAGCGATGAAGAAGATCGGGATGAAGCTGGATGCGGCGGTGCTGTTTGATGCTCCTGAAGAGCTTCTTCTTCAGCGTCTGACTGCGCGCCTGAGCTGCCGGAAATGCGGAGCGAGCTTCAACAAACTGTTCTGCCGTCCTGCGAAGGAAGGTGTCTGCGATCATTGCGGAGGGGAGCTGTTCCAGAGGAGTGACGATTCGCTGGAAACGGCGCAGAACCGTCTGAAAGTGTACCATGAGCAGACGGCGCCTGTGATCGAATATTATAGAAAGCAATCCCTGCTTTCGACGATCGACTCCTCCCTTCCGAAAGCGGAAGGCTACGCGGCACTGCAGAGCGTATTGAGCTGAAGAAAAATGAGCAGACGAGACTATATCATTCATACCCCCGGGGAAATAGAACGGATTCGGATTGCGGCGCGTGCCGCCGGGATTGCGCGGGACCAGATTGCCTCGATGGTCCGTGCCGGGATGACGACGAAGGAGCTGGATCTTCTTGCAGGTGACGTGATCCGTTCCCTGGGTGGGACGCCGACTTTTCTGGGGTATCACGGTTATCCCGGAAATATCTGCATATCGGTGAATGATGAAGTGGTGCACGGGATCGGGCGTCCTGACCGTTTCATTCTGAAAGGGGATGTGGTGAGTCTGGATGTGGGCGTGTCGCTTGAAGGGGGAGTGGGCGACACTGCGAAGACGGTGTATGTGGGAGACGAACCCCCGTCCTCCGCGATCCGCAATCTTCTGGAGGAGACGGAACATGCACTGATGGCAGGGATCCATGCGGCCCGACACGGAAATCACATGCAGGATATTTCACGTGCGATTGAGAAGGTTGCGCAGGCTGCGGGCCTTGGGATTGTGCGGGAATTTGTGGGACATGGCTGCGGGATTCATCTTCATGAGCCGCCCGAAGTCCCGAATTTTGCGACCCGTGACAAGGGAGTCCGGCTTCTTCCGGGCATGGTTCTTGCCATTGAACCCATGCTGAATCTGGGGACGCACAGAGTGTATATCGAACCCGATCACTGGACCGTCCGGACAGCGGACGGGAAAAAATCGGCACATTTTGAACACATGGTCCTCATAACGGAAGGACAAACGGAGGTTTTGACAAGTGTCTAAGGATGTCATCAGAGTGGAGGGTGTGGTCAAGGAGCTGCTGCCCAACACGATGTTCCGGGTGGAACTGCCCAACAAACACAGTGTGTTCGCACACATCAGCGGGAAAATGCGTTTGAATTTCATCCGGATTCTTCCGGGGGACACGGTAACGCTGGAAATGTCGCCCTACGATCTGACCAAGGGACGCATTGTTTTCCGTCAGAAATGACGCTTTGCTTTCTTCTGTAAAAAAAGTGTTTTTTCCTCGCTCGACGCTTGATTTTTACGGGAGGAGCGCTACAGTATGAAGCTGACTGGGACAGAAAAATCTGTCCTCTTATGGGTTGGTAGCTCAGTCGGTAGAGCATCGCCCTTTTAAGGCGGTGGTCCCGGGTTCGAACCCCGGCCAACTCACCATTTCTTTCTTTTCCTTTTTTTCCCCATTGTTGGCCCTTGTGTCTTTTTCCCCTTTTTCTGCTGCACACAGAGCATGCAGAGGAACATTAACTGTTTTTTTGCGAGTATGCGTTCTGTATCCGTGAAACCGGAGAGCAGTCAGGAAGAGCGGAGAGATTTTTCCCGTTTATATTTTCTGACGGGGAAAAAACTGAAGCTGCCGGAGCCGGAAAAGAAGCATCATCCCGAAGGAACGACTGCGGCGATTCGGGAAGGGCGGCGAAAGAAAAAAAGAACGCCCGCAACTTCTCCGCAGGTCTTTCCTCGTGAAGTACGCATACTTTTTTTGGAAAAAACTCTCTCCGGATATCGGGATATCACGTTTTTCTGCAAGGGCAGGGAAAGAAAAAACATCAGGAAATCTTTCCGGGAAAGGCAGGATTTCTTAAAAAGACCTGAATTCCTGCCACGGGAACGCTCCGGCTGAAAGAAGGGGTGATTTTACTTCGCTTCTCCGGGTCTGCAATGGAAAAAAGTCCTGTTTCGTGCTGAGGAGGAGATGGAGATTCCGGGAAACTTCTTCTCTGCAAAGGCGAGAAATGGGGGACGGGGTTATTTCTGATGATCCTCCTCATCATCCTTCCCGAGTAGTCGTTCCAGAAATCGCTGAATCAGGCCTGGTTTCGCGCCGGATCTGGCATATCCCCATGCGCCGAGCAGAAAAAGCAGAATCCCTGCAATGCCCCATATCCAGCCGAAGAGATAAATGATCACCACGGATGCAACAAAAAAGCAGGCAGACAGCCGGATATAGTCCGGGCATACCGCGATCAGGACGGCGGCTATCACCAGAAGGAAAAAGTAGTCAGAGAGGAAATCAGCCATGGTTTTTCATCCTTTCCTGTTTCACATATCCATTTTTCCCGTTCTTTAGTTCAATGTAATGCCGAAAATAGCGCAGACGATACAAAAAAGCAGTGATGAAATGACTGCTGCGGCCAACAGAATTCTTATGAAATCCACTGGATTCCTCCGCTTGACTGAGCCGGCAGCCTTTGTCATTTTTTTTCAGGACTTTCTCCCCGCAATACGGACAGTTTGCTGCTCCTCCTGAAAAATTAGTTTCCCGCAGACAGGGGCGTTCCATCAGAGTATGTTTTTCCAGGTTATTGCCCTTATGGTTTCGCCTGCTGTAAAAGCGCAGGGTGGATTTTTCCTTTCTGCTTGACGATTCTTAATATACATCACTTTTGATATATGATAAGCCATTTCTTGGAAATTCAGAATTCTTTTATATTGCGGGGATCTTCCTGTGATTCTCTTGCTGAGAAGGAGATTGTTTTTGAAAGGGGAATGAGGCATGGGAAAAACGTGGGAGAAAGAGTTTTTTTAGGGGAAGAAGTTTTTTCTCCATCTGACGCATCTCTGTCGGCTGTGGTGGATCCTGCCCTCAGGACCGGGGGAAGCAGGCATCTATCCCGGATCGTTTGTTTGACGCGGAATTCCTTGTTAAAGATTCCAACAAGGAGTTTCCCATGGCAGAATACCGAAAAATTTTTCTGAGTGTCAATCCGGAACTTGCTTCGATTGTCGACCCGGCGACTCCGGATACCGCCGCGGCGTCCGCATCCTTCATTCCCTCTGTCTACAATGGAGAAACCGTGATATTCTGCGTTTCCTTCATTGATTCCTCCGGACAGAGTCTTCCGCAGTCCTCCGGTGATGTCTTTGAATTGAGCATCGACTGTGATTTCATTCATGAAGACGATCCTCTCATGGCGTATTCCACCTTGAGCAATCAGCCTGGTGACTGGGAGGATGCTTCTCCGGAAGACGGCAAAATCAGTCTCCGCGTTCCGTGTTCCACAATTGCTTTCAATGAAAAACTGCAGGATTCCGAAAGCAAAAAAGCCTGGATGGAAATCAAAAAGATTTCTCCCGGCTCTTCAGACGTTACCGTGATGCTGCTCGCCTCCATTACAGCGAAAAATGTCCTGCATCTGGACGAATCCGAGCCCGAACCTTCTGATCCGCTGTATTACACGCGGGCGCAGGTGGATGCTCTTCTGAAAGCCAAACAGGTCTATCAGTTCTCCGAAAACGGAACTGACTCCTGGCATGACGTCTATTCCTCCGAAGACCGCTTCTACCGCGAACGCAAAAACATCGACGGCGCCGAATGGAGCGACGCCCTCCCGCTCGGAAGATCCGAACTCATCGTCGACACCCTGACTCATTCTTTCCAGACCGCCGCCGGACAGGCCGCCGCCGTCACTTTCCAGAAAAGCGCCCTCGGCATCGCCTCCGATTCGGAACCGCAGGTCTCTCTCTGGAGTGTCGATTCCGCTGCCGGAACCAGAACCAAGATTGCCGACAGTTCCTATCTCTGCGTCTGGAACTCCGACTCCCTGGTCATCACCTATTACCAGGCATGGGCTGAAGGCTCCTGGTGCCTGAAGTTCTCCTGACGCATGAGAAAAAAAAACGCAGAACGAGGAAGGATCGTTTAAGCTCATGTCCCGATTCTATGACAATTTGCACGGATTCCAGGATCTCAAGTACGAGGACGGCGTCCTGTACGGCCGTTTCGCAGGCGGCTCCTGGCAGGCGATTCCCACACGCGGAGAGAACGGAAAGGACGGAGTCAATCAGTATCTCTACATTGCCTATGCCGCGGACACGGCGGGGAGCGCCTTTTCCCGCATTCCCTCGCCCGATCTCAAGTACCGTGCGGAACTTCAGTCGAGTGTCGAGATCGCATCGCCCTCCGCCGCGCTCTTCGCGGGGCGCTGGGTGAAATATCTGGGCGACGACGGGCAGGACGGAAGCGACGGCACGGACGGTGAAAACGGTGCGGACGGCAAAGATGTTTTCCTCTATGTCGCCTACGCCTCCGACGCTTCCGGGACGGCGTTTTCGCTCATTCCCTCCGTGGACTTGCGCTTCCGCGCCGAACTCCATACGCAGACGGAAATCCAGAGCCCGACTCTTTCAGATTTCCAGAACGTACCTTTTGTGGAAATCGTCCCGGACACTTCCGAATTCGCAATGAAAACTCAATTAAATATAAAGGAGCTGTAAAAAATGATCGGATGGACAAGATGCACTCAGGCACAGTATGACTCCCTCGACAGCAAGGGAACCGATGAATTTTATTATATCACGGATTCTCGAGTCGTCTATTTGAATGGAGTCTGTTACGGGAACCGGGTTTCCGTGGTTTCCTCGTTTCCGGACGCGGGGGCGGCGGGCATGGTGTATATTCATGAGACAACGCTGGAAAAAAGGATCTGGGTTTCCTCCGCGTGGCAGGTGATTGATGCCCCGAAGAGCACGAACATTTCCTCAGCTTCGACGGATTCCCAGCTCCCGACCTCAAAGGCGGTATATGACTATGTCACGAACGCGATTGCCTCGGCCGAGTCTGGCGCGGGAGGCCGTCTGCTACCTGCTGTGCAGGACGTTTCGGCATTGAAGCAAGTTTCCGGAATGGCGGACAAGGATCTGATTCTTGTGGAGGACGCGGGAAGTCTCTATCGTTACGACGCGCAGTCATCGGATGGGGCAGATGATGACAAAGTTGTGATGCCGTCATCTTCGAGCGGCCGATGGATTAAGATGACGACCGCCGTCACCTTGAGCGGCGGACAGGGCATCACGATTTCAGGAACGACCGTTTCCGTGAAGGTCGATTCCGACTTTTTTGAATTCGGCTCCTCCGGGGATCTGACACTCAAAAGCACGGTCCTTTCCGGGAAGATGAACACGGTTTCCGGAGCCGTGGAAAACAATCTTGCCGCGTTTTCCGCCGGAGGACAGCTGAAGGATTCTGGATTCCGCGCGGGATCTTCCGTTCTGTCTTCGAGTCCCGACGCTTCACTTCTGGCAACGGAAAGCGCTGTTCAATCCGCTCTGAGTTTCAAGATGCTCAGCTGATCGGAAGACAGGAGGGAGGCTGGTCCATGATTTCATTTTATGCTGGGAATTTTTCCGATATCGCCTCGGATCCAGTACAGGAGAGCGGGGATCGGATTCTGTTTGCCGAGGACAGCGGGGACTTGTTTTTGGAGCGCTCCGGGACTCGTGTCCGGATACAGGACGTGATCCGGATTGACACGGAAAGCGAACGGGAAGCGATTCTGGCGCCGCTGGACAAGATTTACTTTGTCACGGAAAGCCGGAAACTCTGGAGCTATATTTCCGGTAATTGGTTTCTGTTGAATGAGGAAGGGGAGAATCCAAGTGGGGATTTTTTCGGGGAAGATCCTTTTCTTGTCCGGAACAGTCCGGACACTTTGCTTCTCAAATCCGGGACAAGTCTCCTCGTAGACGGCTCTGTCTACACGGCGAGTGAAGATTTTGAAATTGACATCGGCGAGTCCCTGGATTCCGGGACGATTTCTCCAGGGAAAGACTATTGTGTCTATCTGACAAGCGATGAAACATTTGTCGTTTCTCTGAACACGACTTTCCCGACGGGCACTCTTTCCGACGGATCCACCGCATTCAATGCGGACAACACGCGTAAGATCGGCGGATTTCACACGCTCTGCGAAGACGTAGGAGAAATCGAAGGGCATCCGCTGTCCGGTTTTTCCGCGGGAGAGATTCTTCCCGCTTCGGTCTGGTGTCTGAATCATCGTCCGTACAGCGAAGTGGCGGGGATGGTGTATTGCGAAGCGCTGGATTTCTGGGTGGACATTTACTTGCAGTCCGGAACCGGTACGGAGACCGCGTCTGTTTTGGGCGGCACGATCACAGATACCCGCTGTTATCCGGACCATGTGCAAGACATGTTTTCTGTCCGTAAACAACTGCTTTCGGACAATGAGTTTTCCGCAGTTGCGGAAGGCTCGAATCAGGGAACTGCGCTCAGCGGTGCTTCCGATCCCGTCACCACAGGCGGACACAAGGATACAAACAACAGAAGGATGATCTCCAACATTGGCTGTGAGGACACTTGCGGGGCAATGTGGCAATGGCTAAATGACTGCGGCCCATGCGGAGGAAGCGGCGCATACACCATACCTGGGAATCAAGGATATGCGTATGGGACTCTATATACTCTGACAGCAGGCGGACGCTGGGAAAATAACATCGGCTGCGGATCACGGGCACGGGCCGCGACAAGCTCATATCGCGTTTTAAACAGCGGGGTCAGCGCGCGCGGGATGAGCCGCAGCAGAAGAAAAGAGAGGTGCTGAAAAATGAGAGGATTTCCGCAAACGATAGGAAGCAGGAAAGATATCGAAAATTTGTACTCTCTCTATCCGGAGGAGACACGGACATATTTGCAGAGACTCCTGGACAATCGCTATATCTGGTCACGCACGGGCCCGATTGCAGAGGGTTCCGCCGGGATTCAGGACGCGACGCATCGCGTCATGAGAACCGAGTCCGGGCTCGAACAGTTCGAGCTCGTCGAAGACGCAAACGCAAAGATTTTTCGGCTCGGATTTACCGTTTCTGAGCTTGAGGAGATGCTGAAAAATGAGTGAGACAAAATATTTTTCGGTTAGTGGAGGCTTCCTCTACACGGGAGAGTGCCAGCCGGGCGACAGAATTGCAACGGCGGCGGATGTCGCCGCGATTGTCGCGGCAGTCGTCAAAAAATACGACGACGCGATCGAGGAGCATCTGCTCGCCGAGCGTTCGGCGCGCGGCTATACGGTCAGGGAGCCGAGTTTGTATTTGAATTCATCGAATGCGCGCTGGGCGTCCGACGCGCGGGACTGGGTTGCGCACGTTGATGCCGTCATGGCCTACGGACTGGAGGTGCAGAATCAGTTTACAGCAACGGGAGAAGCGCCGGACCTTGAGGAATTCAAATCTGGGATCCCGAAAATAGAATGGAGCATGACATGACAATCAACGAACTTCGGAAAAAATGTTATGAACTCGAAGGCAAGGAGATTCTCGACAAATACGCGGACGAGGATCTTGAAGAAATCTACAATGGCATCGGCCCGGATGCCTTTCCAGACTGGGTACGCGATTTCATTACGGAACTGAATCCTTCTCTCGCTCCGGTTGCGCTGATTCATGATGTGGAATGGCATGAATCGGACGGGACGGAAAAGACCTTTCACGAATCGAATTTCCGGTTCCGGCGCAATGGGAACGCGGTGGCCAAGACATACGCCTGGTATTGTCTGAGGCGCTACGTCGTCTGGAATCATACGCGCCTTTTTTACAAAGCGCTCGAAACGATTTTCGGAAAACTTGCCTGGAAGGAGGCATATCAAAAAAGGGAAAGGAGATCCTGCGCATGACGGAGGGATGGGCAATCGCAATGCTATCTGGCTCTCTTGTGGTCATGACTGCCGTTCTCGGATGGGTGGCCGCGGAAATCCGCCTCCTGCACAAGACGTTGACGCAGTATGTACATAAAGCGGACTGTGCAAGCGACATGAGCGCGCACTGCGTCCGGCTGGAAAAACTCGAATACAAAGTGGGCGAAAACAGCGAAAAGCTGGCCGCGATTGAGCAATACCACAAGATGATCGACGCGCCACTGGCAAAATAATCCACAGGAAAGGAAAAGAAAAAAATGGCAAAGTGCGGAGCGGAAACAGAAGTCTACAGCAGAGTCGTGGGATATCATCGCCCGGTGAAGAACTGGAACAAAGGAAAACGCGAAGAGTTCAAGGCACGCAAAGTTTTTGCTCTGCCCCCCTCTTCTTCGGCAGGCGTCCTTTTCTTGATGACGTTTCTTCTGATTACGTCGGCGGGCTGTTCGACCGCGAATTCGGCGATTCGTTCGGCATCGGGAAAGAACGTGTCTGCGGACGGTTTTCTGACCTATCAGAGTATCACGACTGGCGCAATGGAAAACAGCCCAACGCCGTCGGTGCATCTGGTGACGGGATCGCTTGAATATAATTCAATGCTGGTGAGTGTTCCGGATGGATTTCACGTTCCGGATGCGGGGAATTACCGGAGCAGACGGAGCGTGAGTATCTGGAACAGCGATGCGTTCAGCGAGTCGAGAAGTTTCAGTTTTACGGCGTCTTCAGGGGAATCGGCGAAAGCGATTCTGGAGAAGCTTCTGGAGTTGGATGCGTCAACTTCCAACCCTTCCCCCAATTCCTTCTGTTCCTCAGACGCTTCCGCGGCGGAATGAATAAGGAAGCATTTCCCCCTCTCCCCTGATTTTACCCGGAGAGGGAGTGCGCGTTCAATCCCCGGAAGTCCTAGACAGTTTTCCTTCTTCCAGCATCCGGCAGATTTCCTGAAGCATTTCCAGATGAGTCGGACAGGAGAAGAGATTGCCGGCCCGGAGAGCATAATCGGCATTTTCCGGATCGAAGAAATGCGTGGAAAAATCCCTCAGAATTTCCCGATATGCCGTTTCCCAGCGGAAACGGACGGAATCTTCCCATGCGCTTCGATAAGCGTTTTCCTCCGCGAGCGGGGCGGAAATGTCCCCGAGATTCTGTTGGAAGGAATGAACTTCCTCCGGCTTCAGAAGTTCCACAGTCTGAGAGGGACTCATCCGGTAGGGAATCAGGGAAAGCGTGTCGACATGGTGATGCGAAATTCCGGCGGAAAGCAGGAATCCCAGATCGGTTCCCGCATAGGCCGAGACATAGTCGGAATCAAAGACCAGGTTTCCGAGACTGTAGGCAATCCATCCGCGCCCATGGCGCTCCACCCCCTGCATCACATGCGGATGGTGCCCCACCACCAGATCCGCTCCCGCATCAATGAATGCCCTGTAGGCCGAACGGATCCTGGGGGAGGGAATGGACGTGAATTCATGCCCCGCATGAATGGAAACCAGAAGGAAATCGCAGCGGGAACGCAATCCGCTGATTACGGGGAGGTTCCTCTCCGGAGAAAAGAACGCCGAGCCCGGGGAATGCTCTCCCGCACAATTGAGTTCCTTTTCCGCCAGTGCCCAGATCCCGAGCCGCAGATTTGCGCCGCAGAGAACTTCCAGAGGCTGTTCCGCCTCCTCCAGATCTTTTCCCGCGCCGGCGTGTGGGATGGAAGCCCGGTCCAGATTTTTCAGCGTCTGGAAAAGTCCTTCTGCGCGGAAGTCCAGGATATGGTTGTTGGCCAGAGTCACGGCGTCGATGCCCAGGGTTTTCAGAGAAGGGGCAAGGGACGGACTGCATCGGAGTCCGAATCCCATTCGGCTGGCTGTGGAAAGAGTATTGTCACAAAGCGGCGCTTCCAGATTGACGAGCGTGAAATCGTGTCTTGAAAAGCAGTCTGAAAGTTCTTCTGAAAAGATTGCTTCTTTCCTCAGAAGTTTTTCTTCATAACGGCGCAGGGGGCCGAAGTCTCCTCCGATCAGGATCCGTGCTGCGGGGGACCGGCCTTTTTCCCCTTCTTCGAGAATCAGACCCGGATTCCGATCCGGAGAGAAATGGCAGATTCCGGGATTCCTTTTTTCCGTCAGCACAGCCATCACAGATTTTTCCCTCCTCTGTTTCTTCCTTCTTCTCAGACAGGCAAGGTACACTGTCATGAAAAAACGGTTCCTTCCCCAAGAAGACGGGGAAGAAACCGCAAAAAAGGTTTTCTTGATACCGACGGTCAGTCGAAGACTGCGATTGGAATCCGATTCGCAGAATCGGAATTCCAAATCGAGTCGGTGGAATCGGAGATGAACTTCGATCTTACGGCGAAGATACTTCGCCAGAATCAAAACCTTTTCTTTTCATTATATCCCTTTTTGCACGGGAGTCAAGAGCCCGTCCGCATCTTCTGAATGATTTCAAGCTGCTTCTGGAAGTACTCCCCCTGACGGGCGTTCGCCATTGAGACAAAGGAGACGTGTCCTTTCAGACGGGCAAAATTGACTTTGGAAAGAGGAATTTCCCCGGTAATGATCTGATGCATGAAGGCCCGCAGCTTCATGCGCTTCCGCCTCGGAACGGAGGTGCAGCCTTTCCGGTTGACCACAATGCCGGTTACGGTCTGCCTCTGATGACGCTTCCGGACATTCACCTTGCGCGGATTGATGCGGAAGCCGTAGCGGCGGACAATTTTCTCAATCAGGGGAATCATTTTGTAACAGTTATCCGAATCGGAGGAGAAGGTGAGGTCATCGGCATATCTGGAATATCTCATCCGGTGTTTCCGGGCGAATTCCGCCAGGATGAAGTCCAGTTTCCGGCAGACCAGATTGGAAATGGCCGGACTCGTCGGCGCCCCCTGGGGCAGACGTCCTTCATACAGACAGAGGGCCAGCAGCGTTTCAACCCGGGTCCGATTTTCCTCCGAAAGAATTCCCGACTCCCTCATCTCTCTCTCAATCATTTCCCGCGTGACGGATGGGAAAAAATCCTTCAGATCCAGTTTGACAACATATCTTTTCCCCGTATGCACTTCCGCATTGCTCACAATGCTGCGTCCGATGGTGAATCCGTGCGTATAAGGCGAAGGCGCCAGATGGTAGAGAAGAGGGAGAATCCGCCTCTGCAGGTGTTTCAATTCCTTGTCGGGAGCCTCGATAATGCGTTTTCTGGTATGTTCTTTGTCTTTCCATAGAAAGAACTTCTGGTAATGAGTCTCCGGGGCGGTTGCCATTCTCCTGAGAGGAACCTCCCCGCAGCCGAGGAATTCGGCCGGATCCTCGGGAACTGCCGCCCGCAGAGAATGCAGCCTTCTCTCTTCCCGAGTCTGGAAAAGATAGCGGAAAATCTCTTCGGCTCCGCGGAAGAGTCCGGAGAGCGCGGCGAAAAATGTGCCCCGGGAACTTTCCTTCGTATAGCAGGATCTGTCGTACATCTTTTCCAGAGGATTCCTTTTTTTCTTTCTGATTTCTCCCTGCGGACGCGTAGCTGGACGGGTCCACTTTGAGAAAAAACAAGATGGAGAAAAAAACGCTCTTCTCCTGTCATTCCCATACGAAGGGAGAAGCCAGATCGGTTTTCATATAGTAATAATAATGACAGGCAGCCTTGGATGGCAGCGTTTCCACATGGGAATCGAGCATCAGCATGACAATGGAATTGGCATGGCGTCCGAACATATAGTCTTTTGCATAGAAATAGGTGTCGCTCATGCGTTCCGTGGTCGTCTGGACTTCCGGCGCTCCGACTCCGGTCCCCGGCATGAAGCCTTGGATGGGAGACGTGATGTTCAAATTGTCCGAACGGAATCCCGTATCCGGGAAATCTATGATGAAGGCCGACTGGGAGAGCGGTTTTTTCGTCAGCTGGGAGATCCTCCTGTAATGCGGATAGGATCCGATAAAACTATGACTCCCGTAAAAACCGTAACAGTAGTAGGGATTTTTATTTCCGTTGCTGTCCCTCTCCCTTCCGTTGGGGCAGCGGAAGCGTTTCCAGAGATCCGATGTGTACATATTCTTCCCCTCCACCGCCAGAGGCAGGCTGTTATACCAGTAAATGTTGGTAGACGTTGTCGGATAATACTGGAAGTGGGGAACCACATACCCGTTGTTGGAATCCGTGTAAATCGTTGCGTACAGCGCAAAGCTCTTCAGGTTGCTGCAGCACTGGATCCGCTTTGCCGTTTCCCTTGCGCGTCCCAGTGCGGGAAGCAGGATTGAGGCCAGAAGGGCAATGATCGCAATGACTACCAGAAGTTCCAGCAGTGTGAATGGGTGCCGGATTCTGCCGAGAATGCGTTTCTGCTTTGCCATCGTTCAACTTCCTTTTTCTGAGATTCTCTTCTTCCCTGGGGAGGAGATGTTTCATGGCGAGAGAGGGGAAAAGGCCAGGCTTGAAAACCGGGCAGAATGCGGGACTTGCAGAAGCGGGGGTATGTGTTTTGTTTCTTCCCTGCATTCCATGTCTCTTTCCCGGACTCCGGAAGTAATATAAGGACTTCATTCCGTGCTTGTCAAGCTGTTTTGCAAAATATTGCGGAGAAAAAAGGATTTCCACGGAAAGAAAAAGGGATGCGTTCCCGCTTTCCTCCTTCTCCTCCCGGGAAAGAGGTCTTGCGCGACGGCCTCTTTCCTCCTATGGGAAAGGAAGTGCCCGGAAAAGAGGGCAGGGGTACGGCTCTGAACGGGATGAGCCGGAGGCGGCGGGGGAAGAAGAGCGCATGTGCCTGGTCTGAGACACTTTAAAGAAAACTTTTCTTCCGTCTTCAAAGAACGTTTCAGAAAATTTTCTAGGGAGAATTCAGCGAATCTTCATAATCCTCCAGCAGAATGTCGGACATTCGTTTCCAGTCGAAACGCTCTTTTACGAGTTCCCGCCCGGTTTCTCCCATGATTTTCCGCGTTTCAGGATCGGCGAGGAGGGAGAGAATGGCTTCTCCTGCCTTGTTCGGAGATCCGGGCGGGACAAGCCTTCCCGTTTTTCCGTCCAGCACCACTTCAGGAGTTCCGTCGAGCGGATAGGTAACGACCGGTTTCCCCGATGCCAGTGCCTGCACCGCAGCTCTCGGCAGTCCTTCGTGCATGGAAAAATGCACCAGCAGATCCATCAGGGCCAGATAACGGTGCACTTCGGAAGGCGGCACGAGCCCTGCAAAGGAAATTCTTTTGCGGAATCCCAGCTTTTCCGCCGTTTCTTCCAGCTTCGGACGCAAGGACCCGTCTCCGACGAGGAGCAGATGGAGATCCGGACGGCGTTTCATCAGTTCGGGCAGTACTTCAAAAAGCTGTTCGTATCCTTTTTCCGGGAAGAGTCTTGCGAGAGTTCCCAGAACTTCCGCATTTTCCGGAATTCCCAGTTCCTGTCTGAGCTTTCCATCCGGTTTTGAGTTCAGAAAGGGCTCCAGCTCCATTCCGCTGTAAACGACCTTGAAGAGATCCTTCCTCCCGATTCCGGCGTCAAGGCACTGATCGATCATCGCCTGGGCGACGGCGTAAATCCGGTCCGAAGAACGCGCCCCCAGTCTCTCCATAAGAATGTAGAGTCCGTTTTTCCACGGGGCCCCGCAGCGGTGGAAGGCCAGGCCGTGCACCGTGTGCGCAATCAGCATTCGGGCGCGGGTTCTCCTGCGTGCCGCTCCCGCGGCGAGACGGCCGATGATTCCCGCCTTGGAACTGTGTGTGTGGACGACGTCGAAATTCCGTTCCCGGAAAAAGCGTTTCAGAAAGAAATACGCTCTCAGGTCATTCCACACTGAAATTTCCCGGACGAGATACGGACATTCCACAATTTCGATTCCGTCCGCATAATGCGCGTTTTTGAGCAGTTCCCCCTCTGGTCCCGGCGATGGCCCCGTGACCAGCGTACACTGGTGTTTCCCCCCGCTTTCCAGAATCCCCCTGCAGGAAAGAAGCGTATTTTCCTGGGCGCCGCCCACAATCATCCGGGTGATGACATGACATATTTTCATGGATGGATGCGTTCCTGTGTTCAGTTTTTACTGTTTCCCCGTCACGACGGAGACGGAATCCGGAGAGAGCGGAATGAGATGAAGACGGCAGGTGAAACTGTTTTTCAGTTCGAGTACGGCAATCTGTCTCTGACGGATTCCATCCTCGAAGGTGATCTGCGCCGTTCCGTTTTCCCGTTTCCGGTATACGATCTTTACTGTAGAGTCTGGTAAGACGCTTTCCAAGCGGAAAAAGCCTTTTTTCGTAAATGTTTTCAGATCCCAGGACTCGAAACGGAAACTTCTTCCTCCCTTTTCCCGGTCAAAGTAGAGACATTCCCCACCCGCGTTTCGGACTGCCGCGACGGCTTCCAGGGCGGAATGCTGAGTTTTCATCCACGGTTTCGGAAGGATCAGACGTTCAATCCCGCATTGCCGGGCGAAAAAGGGAACCCCTGCGCAGCAGTCTTTCCCGCTGCCCGTCAGGACCAGCGCTCCACAGGAGCGGATTCCCTTCCTTCTCAGAAAGCCCAGAATCCCCTGCGCCGTTTCAAAGTCCGGCACATTGACCGCCAGCGCCTTGCCGGAAAGCGGAGAACTGATCACAATGGCAGGTTCCTGAGAATTCCCTCCGTGAAAGACCGCGATCTGGGCTTGCTTTTCTTCCCCTGTCTTCAGATTCCAGAAAACCAGAATGGCCGCGATCCCTCCCGCCGCCGCGACTCTGAGCACCGCCTTTTCCCTTGAACACAGCAGCAGGAACAAGAGCGCCGGGAACGCGAATACGCTCCAGAGCGGAGCAAGCGGCAGGTGCATCGACATATGTTCGGCAAGGAATGTGCACACTCCCCCGATTCCGTGAATCAACGTCTCCAGAAGAATCCCCGCCCCCGCCGCGATTCCCGGGATCCAGCACAGGACTGCCGCAGAGGAAAAAACAGCAAAGCACAGCCACGCCGCCGGAAGAAGCAAGAGATTTGCCAGCACCGAGGCCGGCGCAAAGATCCCCTGGCAGCTCAGGGAAAGCGCAACGCTTGCCAGCCAGGCCGTCAGACAGCTCAGAAGTGTGCAGAAAAGGAAATCGAAGATCCGGTTTTTCAGGCGAGTCCGGAAGGAAACATATTTAGCCGGGACCCATTCCATGTTCGCGTGGATGCGTTTCAGAGAGTCTCTGAGAAATCCTCCTGCGGCCAGAAGTGCCGCCACCGTCAGAAAGGAATATTGGAATCCCGCATCCAGCAGATTCAGCGGATTCCAGAGTGTCAGCACTCCCGCCGCGAGCATCAGGGAATTGAATGCGGAGACGGAATGGAGAAAAGCCCTTGCCAGACAAAAAAGAGTCAGCATCAGGAACGCCCGGAAGGCCGGTCCCTCCATTCCCGTGCTCATTGCGTAGAAGAACGTTATCGTCGGCACCAGCAGACAGCGGGCCCGGAAGGGAAGAAACGCGAAAAGCAGAAACAGAATCCCCGCGAAAAGCCCGATGTGCGTCCCGCTGACGGTCAGAATATGGATCGTGCCGCTTTCAATGAAATCCCGCTTCAGTTCCGGTGCGATTCCCTGTTTGAATCCGAAGAGAATCCCTGCCGCCAGACAGCGTGCGCGCTTGTCCCGGAAGGATCCGGTCATTTTCCTGAGCAGACGGTCCCGGAAATCGAATAAAGTCCGCCGGAATCCCGATCCCTCCTCCAGGAAACGCGTCTCTTCCGCACGGAACAGCGCGCGGATTCCGTGGCGTTCCAGATATTCTGCATAGTCGAAAACTCCTTCATCCGGGACGGGGCCGGGAAAATGGAAGAAGCCTCTCATTTCATATCGGTCCCCGTAGCCCGGGTGGAACTCCGGAGCCAGGTCCTTTGCACAGTGGACAAGACATTCCGCCGGGGGCTCGATTTCCCTCCACTCGTCCTGCGGCGAATAACGCATTGCCAGGACGCGGCAGGAAAGGTTTTTCGGTACGGGAAGCCAGTCAAGAGTGTCCGAGGCGGAGCAGGAACTGTCTGTCACCTCGATTCTCAGTTCCGCGCCCGCGCAGGGCCGCTGCAGCTCTCTGCGCAGGGGATCATGCTCCAGATTCCTCATGCAGAGCAGTCCCGCGATGCTTCCCGCAAGACAGGGCAGGGCAAAGCGGAACAGCGCATCCCGCATCGGCAGAAGAATCCCCGCAAGAATCAGTCCCGGGAGCGGCAGAAAGATTTCGGCTGTGCACGGGAAGGTTCCGGCGGCGGGATCTGCGCTTCCTTCGCCACAGAAGGAGACGTCCGTCATCCGCATCAGCAGCGGGAGCAGAGCGTTCACGAACGCAATGAATGCGATCAGAGCCGGCTGCCTCCGCGCCAGCAGACGGGTCCGTTCATGAAGAACGTTCCTCTGACGGGCGCAGAATTTCAGGAAAGCATCCGTCCGCATTCGCATGTTTCTCATTCCCGGAGAAGACGACGGGCGGGAACGCGGGTCATGCCTTTCCCGTGGAACCGAATCCCCCTGCGGATCGTTCGGATTCGGAGAGTTCTTCCGCAGGAATCATTTCAATGTCCGGAAGCGCGGCGATGACCATTTGCGCGATCCGGTCTCCGCGTTTGATTTCATAGTCCTTTTCCCCGGCGTTGAACATGATGCAGCAGACTTCTCCGCGGTATCCGGCATCGATGGTCCCGGGGGTGTTCAGGAGCGTCATGGCGTGTTTGAGGGCCATTCCGCTGCGGGGTCTGATCTGGGCTTCGTACCCTGCTGGCAGTTCCAGGAACAATCCGGTCGGAACAAGGGAGACTTTCCCCGGTTTCACAACAGCTTCCTCCCGGGCGCGCAGATCGTATGCGGCATCGTCCGGATGGGCTTTGCGGGGCTGCAGATCCGCAAAGCCTTCGGCCATCTTGAATTTGACTTTCACGCTCATAATGACAATCCTCTCCTGTTTTCATGTTTTTTCCCGTCTCAGCCCCTCTTGTTTGCCTCCGGGGAGGGGGGAAGGGGGTTCATGTTTTCAAATCAATGGCCTTTCTCAGACCTTCCGCAATGAAGTTGAAGGCGGAGACCGTCAGGAAAATCGCGAGTCCCGGCCACAGCATGAGATGCCAGTAGGTGAGGGGATCCGGAAATGCCTGACGCAGCAGCTCACCCCAGCTTGCAGTGGGATCCTGCACGCCGAATCCGAGAAAGCTCAGACTGTTCTCCGCAAGAATCGCTCCCGCCACGTCAAACGCAAAGGAAACGAAAATCGGCCCTGAAACATTCGGCAGCAGATGACGCAGCAGGATCCGGTGCAGCGGCACGCCCAGAGCCTCACAGCTCTGGATATAGGCCATCTGGCGCTGTTTCAGCGTTTCGCCCCGCACAAGACGGCAGAGCCCCGGCCAGCCCGTCAGCCCCAGCACCAGGATCACCAGCAGAATCGACTGCCTTGAACCGTAATCCAGCATGATCGACATCAGTATCAGCAGCAGAAGGAAAATCGGAAAGCAGATGACGATTTCCACCACCCTCTGCACAAACAGATCCACCTTCCCTCCCAGATAGCCCGACAGCAGGCCGATGACCGTCCCCAGCACCATGGAAATCGCCGTTGCCAGAAAACCCACCGCCAGCGAGACTCTGCTCCCGTACACCATGCGTGCAAAGACATCCCTCCCCGCATGATCCGTTCCGAAAAGATGTTCCGCATCCGGTTTCATGTACGGTTTTGCACTCGTTTCAAACGGACCGTAAGGCACCGGAGCGAAGAGCACGAATTCATTCCCTTTGCATTGTTCCGCAATCTGTCTCCATGGAGTCTTGTCCATTTTCCCTCCCCGGAGCAGGAAGGGCACCAGAAGCAGGACTGCCGAAACTGCGGCCAGGGTCCGGAAAACGTTTCTATGTTTTTTCTGAAGCAGCAGCGCCAGAAATCCGAGCAGCGGAAGAAGCAGCATCAGATAGTTGAAGGCCTTTTCCACAAAAAGCTCCTGGCTGTCCGGAGCGAAGAGCGCCGTGAACGCCGGACTGGAAAGATGTCCGTTCAGGAACACCAGAAGCGGTTTCCCGTTGACGATCAGAGGCGCAAAGAGTGCCAGAAAACAAAGCAACGCCACAAACAGAAGCGCCGCACCCGCCGTTTTATCCCTGAAAAAACGCTGGAGGATCACTCTCCCGGGACGGTAGTCCGTCCCGTTGTGAAGATCCTGCACGACGGGGCTGTCAGGAATGTCGATGGCAATTTCCGCTTTGTCCGTATTCATGAGAGAAGCCCGGGGGGAAGGATTCGTCTGAGTTCATCCTGAAGCACGGGGGTGAAATCCTCCGTGTCGCCCTCCCGGAGCCGTCTGGCCAGGTCTTCGAACGTGTGGAAGGCCAGAGCGTCGAGCTCCGACTCCTGAAGCTTGAACGGGCCCGCGCTGACCGCGGAGAAAACACGGACATTTTCCGATTCGCGCTCATTCCGGATCTTCCAGTCGAAAAGACAGGTCAGAGCGGTCTCATCCGGAGACAGCCCGATTTCTTCGGACATTTCCCTCTTTGCCGCGTCAATATAATCCTCTCCCGGCATCAGATGCCCTCCGACCGCGCAATCCCATTTCCCCGGTTGGATATCCTTGCGCATGGAGCGCTTCTGAAGCAGTATGCTCTTCCCGTCCGGATGCAGAATGAGCACATGCACACTCCGGTGCAGAAGAGAAGGATTCCCATGACATTCAGAACGTTTCGCAAGTCCGGTCACATTCCCTGTGCTTTCGTCGATGACTTCAAAGAATTCTTCTTTTTTTCCCGTCACCTGCTCCTGTCCCTGCTGCGCGGGGGCTTTTTTTCCTTTCTCAGACATTATCATGGGGAGGGGGATTCCTTTTTTCCTTCTTCTTCTCCGTGCGCATATCTTCATGCGCATATCTTTATGCGCACATCTTCATGCGCATATCTCTCCGTGTGCATATTTCCGTGAGCATCTCCGTGCGCGTGTCGTTGCTCCTGCATTTTATTTTTCCGAGGGAGGGGGCTCCTCCGTGGGGGGGCTGCTGCTGCCACCATCTCCTCCGCCGGATGCAGATGCAGTGCTGTCATTGGAAGAAGCGTCAGGGGCGGAAGAACTGTTTCTTCCGTGCGGAGTTTTTTTCCGGGGTCTGCGTCTGGCGGCGGAAATGCCTGAGTTTTCTTCTCCCGGCGTCTTCCCCGGAACAGCAGGTTGTCCGCTTTCTGCAGGAGAGGATTCTTTTTTCCCCTGTTCCACGCCGTCGTCTTCGGGCAGGAAGAGGATTTTCTGACCGTCCATCTGCAGATGAATCCGGCAGCCCGGAGTGCTGAAGCGTTCCCGGAGAATCTCCTCGGCCATCGGATCCTCGATATAACGCTCGATGGCGCGCCGGAGAGGACGCGCTCCATATTCCGGCTGGAACCCGCGGTCGATGACAAACTGAATCACGTCCGGATCCATCCGGAGCTCGTGCCCCTGGTCTTTCAGGCGGCGGCGAAGATGCCCGAGTTCAATTTCGACAATTTCCTCCAGATCGTTCCGTTCCAGACGCCTGAAGACGATGATCTCATCCACCCGGTTCACGAATTCCGGCTTGAATGCCTTTTTGGCCGTGTCAATCAGGCGGTCCTTCTGTTTTTTCGCATCTTCCGCGGAATTTCCTGTCCCGAAACCGAGTCCGCCGCCCTTCATGAGCTGTTCGGCCCCGATATTGCTGGTCATGATGACGATGGTGTTCCGGAAGTCGACGCGTCTTCCAAGGGTGTCGGTCAATTTCCCTTCCTCCAGGATCTGAAGCAGCATGTGCATGACGTCCGGATGCGCCTTTTCGATTTCGTCAAACAGAACCACGCTGTAGGGATGGCGCCGCACCCGTTCGGTCAGCTCCCCTCCCTCGCCGTGCCCCACATAGCCCGGAGGCGATCCCACCAGACGGCTGACATTGAATTTCTCCATATATTCGGACATGTCAATCTGAATCAGTGCATCCGGATTCCCGAAGATGAATTCCGCCAGCGCCTTTGCCATCAGCGTTTTCCCCACTCCCGTCGGGCCGAGGAAAATGAAGGATCCGATAGGTCTGCGCGGGTCCTTCAGGTCCGCCCTTGAGCGCCGCAGCGCTCGCGACACCGCTTCCACAGCATCACGCTGTCCCACCACGACTTTCCCCAGTTCCTCCTCCATCTGAAGCAGTTTTGCCGATTCCGCCTTCTGCATCTGGTGGACCGGGACCCCGCAGAGTTTGGACACCACAAACGTGATGTCCTCCACGTCAATGACCGGTTTCCGTTCCGCACAGTCCTTTTCCCATTTCTTTATGCGGGCATCCCGCTCGGCGCGCAGCTCCCGTTCCCGGTTCCGCAGTTTCGCCGCATCTTCAAAACGTTGCTCCGAAATCGCAACGTCCTTTTCCGAGGCGGTTCTGGCAATTTCCGTTTCGATGGAGGAAACATCCGGTATTTCAGGAAGATTCAGAATGCGGGCACGGGCGCCGGATTCGTCCATGACATCGATGGCCTTGTCCGGCAGAAAGCGTCCGCTGATATAGCGGTCCGAAAGCTGGACCGCCGCCTTGATCGCCGCATCCGTGAAACGGACCGAGTGATGTTTTTCATAAACCTCTTTCAGCCCTTCCAGAATCCGGACCGAATCCTCTATCGAGGGCGGTTCCACCATGACAGGCTGGAAACGGCGTTCCAGGGCAGCGTCTTTTTCGATTCCCTTGCGGTATTCGTCCAGAGTCGTGGCTCCGACGCACTGGAGTTCCCCTCGGGAAAGAGCCGGCTTGATGATGTTGGCGGCGTCCATGGTGCCTTCCGCGCCGCCGGCGCCCACGATGGTGTGGAGTTCGTCGATGAACAGTATGACTCGCCTGGAGTTCCGGACTTCGTCGATTACCGCTTTGATGCGTTCCTCGAACTGCCCCCGGTATTTCGTCCCAGCGATCATCAGGGGGAGATCCAGTGAGAAGATCTTCTTCCCGCGGAGAATTTCGGGAATGGCTCCGGAGGCGATGGCCTGGGCAAGACCTTCAATGATGGCGGTCTTGCCGACTCCGGCTTCCCCGATCAGAACAGGATTGTTCTTGGTTCTTCGGCAGAGAATCTGAATCACGCGTTCAATTTCGTCCTTCCGTCCGATGACGGGATCCAGTTCTCCGCGTTTCGCCGCTTCCGTCAGATCGCGTCCGAAGGCGTTCAGCGCGTCAAAGCTTTCCTCCTGGTTTTCCTGCGGGTTCCTTGACGCCTGTGCTGAATCGTTCCGGAGATCCTCCCTGTATTTCTGATTCTCTTCGGAATCCGGAAGATAATTGGGATCAAGAGCCGCCATGATTTCGTTTCTGAGTCTGCCGAGGTCGGCTTTTTTATTCCGCAGAGCCTTGGCGGCGGCGCTGCCGCCTTCCCGCAGAATCGCCAGAAGCAGATGTTCCGTCCCGACATAGTTGTAGTTCATGGACTGGGCTTCCTGCATGGCAAGATACAGCACTTTCTTCAGCCGCGCAGTGACTGGCTGTTCTCCTTCCAGCTTCGTCTCACCGCCAATGCCGGAGATCCGTTCTACTTCCAGACGCAGACTGTCCAGATTGATCCCCGTCGCTTTCAGAGCCGAAACGGCAATCCCTTCCCCGAGAGCGAGAATCCCCAGAAGCAGGTGTTCCGTCCCGATATAATCGTGGTTGAAGCGTTCCGCCTCCTGTTTTGCCAGAACCAGCGCATGCCTGGCCCGTGGAGTAAAATTTCTGATCCATGAATTGATGTCTTCGGAATCCGGCATGTTCTGTGTTCCCGTCCCTTCGTTGTTTCCTCATAAAAAAGGGACGCCCGGTATCTGGCGTCCCTCCCGTCATTGATCCTTTACGGATTCCGCCCGGTTGCGGATGCTCACATCGGCGGAATGAAAATGTTCTTGTTCTGTTCCGCCACCTGATCCACATTCTCCGGCGTGATCAGGACAAATCTCGAATCGAACGCCTCCTGATTGTCCGAGGGAGCCTTCTTCTGCGGGTCAATCGCATTCCCGTTCAGTGAGGTCGCCGCCACCACAAATCCCTGTTTGATCGTATTCTTCAGAAGTCCGATCTCCCCATTGTAAAGCACCAGTTTCGGCCCGTTGGGCATTCTCCAGATGGAAAAGTCCATGATTTCCTCCGGATTGGGCGGAAAACTCGCAAAATTAATGATCAGATTCGCTCCCTTGGATTTGTCGAAAATCTCGTTGAAGTGTTTCGACGTGACCATTTCCTCCATCGGCATCGGATTTTCCGGATCCGGTTCCGGAATCACAATGGTTTCCGTTGATATCACATTGATGCTTCCAAGATTGTTCTTGAATACTTCAACAGCGTTCCGCATGGCTTCGCTCTGTTCCGTGTAGCTGTCCGTCAGAATGACTGCAGAGGCATTGGGAAACTTTTCGGCAAGATATCTGGCCATCACATAAGCCTTCGCTTCCGAATATTTCTTCTCATTCTGAATGATCCGTTTGATTTCGGAGGAAGTCCCGCCGAACATCCCGTAATGATTCAGAATTCCGAATGCCGCGATCAGAACGCCGACAAGGCAGCAGATGGCATAGGTCTGAGCATTCCTGTTTTGTTTCTGTACTTTTGCGCACCAGAGAATCCCGATCAGGGACGCCGCCATCAGCACGATCCAAATGAACATACACAACTCCTTTTTTTGGTGTAAGTCTCTTCTTTTTCTTCTCCCTTACTGCCGCAAACCCTTCCGGCAAAGACTGCCAGTACGGAGTGAATATATCATTCCTCCAGTCAAAAGCAAATCTGAAAGCGCATGAAAGAGAAGCTATTCCGGGAAAAAAAAGAAAAAAAGGGGGAAAAAACGTTCATGAGGGGAAAAAACGGAAAATCACAAAAAAGAAACGGAAGCAGGGGAACATAAACGCTCCAACTCACTTCAGTACTTTAAAGTCTTGTGACTTTGATGTATTTCTTGTTCAGAGGAATGTAGACCTGCTTCCTAGTCCTAATTATACTGCTTTTTCCTGGAAAGGCAAGTCCACGGAGTGAAAAACTCTGTTTTTTCTTCCCTTGCCGTGCCTCAGGCACTGTCATTCCGCACAATATTCTTTTCCCCTTTACCGGACCGGAATCCTTCTCTTTCCGCAGTTGCCATATTGTCTGGAAATGGGTGGATTCGGCAGGAAGACTTCCACTTTTTCCCTATCTCCTGTTCCCGGATGATACCTGGAAGGATGGAACAATGGGATAATTATCTTGGAAATGAAATTGTTATTGCAGAGGTTTGAAATAATTTGCGCTGTCTGTGATGCCGTTCCCAGGAGAGTAATGAAAATGGTTGACGAGCGTCAGGGAGGGAATGCTTTCTGAATGACCGTCGTAAAACAGGCCGTTGCTCATGTTCTGATGTCTCCCGTACATCCATTCGTTTATGACCCAGGGATCTTCGGAAACGGATGCGGCCGGCACCCCGTGCATGCCGGAGCCCGGGATGCTGCAGTGCGGTCCGGAATCCATCAGATAAATCTTTGTGGAAGGATGCCGGAGATTCTTCAGCCCCACCATGACACCTGTATACTGCGTATAGGAATATTGATACGGCGTATACATCACACGGTAGTGCGACTGCTGATAAAAGTAGCTCCAGCGCTCCGGTTTGTTCCCGTTCGGGCACAGGAAGAGCTTGGATGGCGTATCCCCGCTGAAGGGGATGTAATACCCCGCCCCCGCGAGAGTTCCTCCGTTGTTGATTTTCAATCCCATTGCCTGCCCCAGATACGAATACCAGTAGGCGTCTTCCTGGGGATACATGTAATATCCGGGATAGACTCCGTAGTCCTGCACATAGGACGCGGCCGGTATGTAAAGCTGTTTCACGTTGGAAAGGCAGGAGATGCGTTTCCCTGTCTCCTTGGCGGTGCGCAGCGAAGGAAGAAGCATGGCCGCCAGAAGCGCGATGATCGCGATGACCACCAGAAGTTCAATCAAGGTGAAAGGACGTTTTCTGATTTTCATTTCGTACTTTCCTTTCCTTTTGATATCTAAGTTTATTTGACGTTTATTTGACCTTTTTTCAATTTCCAAATGAAAACATGCCGCCTGCACCACCGCCGCCAGAGGCGGGGAAATCAGTGGAATTCAAGAAGGTTGAGTGTCTCCTGATCGAGGATTTTTCCGCAGAGAAAATATTTTCTGTCCGGATACCAGAGGACATGCCGGCCTTTCAGGCGCGTCATGCACCCGTAGAGGGCGAGATCGGCTCTTCTGATGCGGTGACCGAGGGGAACACCGTCGTCGTCCATGAAGAACATCGGTTCGGAGAAGCGGATCCCTTGTCTGTCGTCCGGGGAGAAAACGCCTTTGAGGGCGAAGAGCGGCCTGCGGTTTTTGGTTGTATCTTCAAAGGTCCATGGTCCGAAGTTTCCGGAATGGGCGTGGATGAAGAGGACATATTCCCCTTCTTTGTCGAGCGGGAAAATCGGGCAGGGACTCAGAGGATGAAGAATCGGAGGGCCGTCCTGACGGTAGAGGAGAGGTTCCGGCGGAGTCCAGGAATCCCCTTCGTCTTCAGAGAGGGAATACCAGGGGGAGCCGGCGGCGGTGCGGAAGACGCAGAGCACTCGTCCGTCGGGATACTGCACGAAGGAAGGTTCCTGCCCGATTTCGTAGTCGGGTTTTGCATAGTGCGGAGCGGTCAGGGCGGTGTTTCCGAATGCGGTCCAGCGAATCCGGAGATCTTCCGGGGAAGGGGATTCGTCCAGATTGTCGATGACATAGACTTCGCATGCGGATTCCGAAAGCGTCCAGTGAGGTGCCGGGTTCCGTTTTGCGCAGCAGTACCATTTTGTGCATCCTCCCAGGTATTTTCCGGAACGCAGACGGATCGGGGGGAGGTAGGGAAGGAAAGGCGGCGGGACTGCCGGGTCGGAACTGTCGTAACGCTCCGAACGGGGGCGTTCTTTCAGGACGGGAGCGGAAAAGGTTCTTCCGCAGTCGTCGGAGACGAGGATCATGCAGTCCCCGTTTTCCGCCGGGTCGTAGACTCCCGGATGCAGGCTCAGCATGAGATAGGTCCGTCCGGCTCTGTTCCGGAAGGCGGTGCCGCAATTGATTTTGTTTTTCCCCGTTTTGGGATCGAAATTGCCGCCGGCGATTACTTCCGGGGCAGACCAGGAGAGTCCACCGTCGGAGGAGCGGGCCGTCACATAGCGTCCGTCCACGGCCTGTTCCACGGAGGTCTGAGTCCAGAAGGCTTGCAGTGTGCCGTCCCTGTGTTCCAGGACGCTGATGTTTTCATTTCCCCCGTCCGGGATGCCTTCCTGTCCGTCGGAGGGAATATAGACGACATAATCGGGACGGGTCCTGGCAAGTTCCGGATGAGTCTGAATCCTTCTTATTTTTCTGCTGCAGCTTTCTTCGGGATTGTTCCGCATGGCGAGAATCTCCTTTTTCAGATGAAAGATCAGGGCTGTTTTTTCTGAACATTTCTGGTTGTTCCGGCTGGAACGCTTCCCTGCGGGGAAGGGGATTCATCCGGGCCGTCCGGAAATGGCGGCGGAGAAGCCGTGCTTTCCCGGATGACAAGCCGATAGGGAACGCAGGGCGGGGCTTCAAACGGGGCGGAGGAGGGGTCTTCGGCTTTCAGCTTCCGGATCAGACAGTGAACTTCCAGAGACATCAGGGAGACGTCCGGAGCGATGCTTGTCAGGGCGGGCCGGACGGAAGATGCCCAGGTGGAATCGTCGAAGGAAATCACGCTGCAGTCGGCAGGAATGCTTTTCCTGCATTTCTGCAGGGCTCCGAGTCCGCCGATGGCGTGGCAGTCCGAATCATAGAGCAGTGCGGTCAGGAGATGTCCTTTGCGTGCGAGGAGGGCTTCCGTCGCCGCGAATCCGGCGTCCGCGGGGGTGCCTTCGTAACTGCGGGTGTTTTCCATGAAAGCCCGGTCATAATCGAATCCTTTATTTTTCCAGGCGGAAAGGAAGTTTTCCGCCTTGACGGCAAGAAAAGGGGTGGAGAGGTCTCCGACATATCCGATGTTTCGGTGTCCGAGTCCCAGCAGATACTCCAGCGCTTCGCTCATTCCCGGCAGACTGTTGGAAAGCACGTTCAGTTCATTGGCGTAGAAGAGCGGCTCGGCATGCGTCACGAGCGGGATATTGCCGTTCTGTTCCAGGATGCGGCAGAATTTTTCCGTGAAATGGCCGCGTGTGATGAGTCCGTCCACACAGTTGAGCAGCTGGGGAAGTTTTTCCGAGGAATTGTCCCAGTATTCCAGCATGGCGCGGTAGCCGCTTTCCGCGGCGACGGCGATGAATTCGGCAATTTCAGACTGCAGCCACGGATAATTGTCCTCCGCGTCTCCTTCCACGAGCAGCCCGATGCAGTTCGTTCGCGAAGAGCGCACTGCTTTCGCATGCATATTCGGCACATAATGGAGTTCGCGGATTGCGCTGTTGATCTTTTCCCGGAGCTCGGCTCCGCAGGGCAGGCCGTTCAGCAGATTCGAGACTGTCCCGACACTGGCGCCTGCGCGTCTGGCCACATCCTTGATGGTGACTTGCTTTTTCATGAATTCCCCGCTCCGGAAAATTTACCGTCAGATCAGAAAAAATGTCTGTGAATCGTTTCAATATGTTTTGCAGAAGATATCCCCGGCTTTTCATTTTGTCAAGTGTTTTTGCTCTGGAAGAGGAGAGAAAAATGTTCTGCCGCTTTCGGGTTGAGGGGAAGGAAGAGGAAAAAGGGGGGGAGAGGGAAAGGGAAAGGCGGGAAGAAGTGGGGAAAAAAGTTAGCCGGAGGCCTGCGCCCGACGCGGGAAACGGGTCCCGGACTGTTCTTCTGCCTCCGATGTCTTCAGTAATATCTTCCATATTGAGTTTTCAGGGCGAAGAGGAGATTGTATTTGTCGGATGCGATGGGATTGTAGATATGGTCCTGGATTGTTTTGCGTTTTGCGGGGTCGATTTTCCAGATTCCGTATTCGTCTTCGATGAAATCGATGGAAGTCAGGTGCGGGCGCTTCTGTCCCGCGGGGCCGCCGTTCCGGAGGACGAGGCAGTTGTAGATTCTCAGGTATCGCTCATGCCGGACTGCGGCAAAAATTTCCAGTGACTCCACTCCCCGTTCCATCAGACGGGTTTCCGTGACATCCGGATGGGAAAAAGGGTCTTCGATTTTTCCGTAGCTTTTCAGTTTTTTCCATGCCGGGGAATCCTTCTGCGGGGGGGCGTAAAGAGCCAGGAGGGAGTCGAAATCATCTTTTCCCTGTCCGTTGCGGATGAGTCTCCGCTGTTCCGAGAGCAGCTCCACGGGACTGTTTTTCTGGAGCCGGATGTCCTGAATCGCGGGAGCCGTGACATCGAAACGGCGCATGGGAAGGCCGACTTCCACATAGGTGATTGTTCCGTCCTGACTCCGGACATTGCATGGAATCCAGCGGAATTCGTCCTCCCAGTTCTTTTCCGAAACCGGGACGGAAGGCGTTGGTGTTGTCGCTTCATGCCACAGAAACGGCAGTGCCGCAAAAATCAGCAGCGCCACTCCGGCGGAGAAGAGTACTTTTTTTCGTCTTTTGCGTTCCGTCATGATTTTTCCTGTCCGGGGAATGTGTGAAGATGTTTGATCGGGAGCATTGCGGGCAACGGGTGTTTCGGATGAATCTGTCCCGGACTGTCAGGCGTCCGTGATTTTCAAGCGGAGAAGGGTCTCAAAGCTTTCGCCTTCCGCAAGAGTTTTCAGCGTGTGGAATTTTTCCTCCTCTGCGCGAGACCCTTCCACGTGAGAGGTTCCGGGTTCCATTCCCAGAACATATTCTCCTTCTCCGAACTGTTTCCACTGAGTGAAGAACGGCAGTTCCTTTTTCCTCCATGAAACGGTGAAACGGAGCTTCGATTCCGGATTTTCCAGATTCATTTCCGCCATTCCGTCCGGATTTGCGGGCAGATCGTGATAGAAGCATTGCTCCTGATACTCGGGAAGCGGTTCATGGCAGTGTGCCCATTCAGCGAGTCCGGCAGCTGCGCACTCGTCCCTCGGTGTCACGGGGTGATCTGTCGGGAAGAGTTTTGCGGAGGCGTCGAGAAGGGGCCATCCGAGATTGATATGGTAGAGAATGCCTGCGTGTGTGCTTCGGAATCCGGTATTTTCTATTCTGTCGCTGAGTTCAATGAGATTTTCGCGGGTACTGCAGCGGAGAGTCCGGGTAAGGGTCAGGTTTTCGCCGAAGACGCGGACTTCGCGGACTGTGCCCCGGATGGTGAAAAGTCTTTCTTCGCCTTCCCATTTTTCTTCACAGACGACTTGTTCGGCGGGGAGATTGTCAATGCGCCCGTGAAGCCCGAATTTTTCTCCCTGGAATTCGCAGGGGGCTCCGACGTTGCGGAGTCCGGATGTGACGAGAAGTCCTCCTCCGAAATTTCTCAGCCATTCCGCCGCATTGTGTTCAAAAAAGGCGGGATGGCGGAATCCGCATGGAGAAAGCCAGGCCAGGGATTTCCCTTGAAAACGGGCGTCTCCGATATCCATCCCGCGGTCAATGAGAATGCGGAAGAAGAGTCCGCGTCCGTTATCGACTTCGATTGCGCGCACTCCGCGTTCGGATCCGTCATCAAGCACGACTTTCCGGATTCCGCCAAGCTGTTGTGCGCTCCCGATTTTTTTCCTGAGTGTGCTGGACAAGGGGACACCTCAATTCCTTTTGTCTGACTGCCTGATCGCTTTTCTCTTCAGGATTTTCCTTTACCGTGACAGGCAAAACTCATTATTCCATACTATAATAACATTGTTTTTTCGTAATACAAATTCTCCCTGCGGGGGAAAATCAAAACTGCGGCAAAATACGCTAAAACTACGGAAAAATGTGCTGGGCATTTTTCTCGCGGTCAAGGTCTGTGGACCTTGTCGCGGTCCAGCGGCGAGACGCTGGCCGCCGGAGGCAAAAAAAGAAAAAATTTGCGAAGCAACAAAAAAATGATATTGCGAAGCAAAAAACTACGGAAAAATGCGCTGAGCATTTTTCTCGAGGTCAAGGTCCGTGACCTTGTCGCGGTCCAGCGGCGAGACGCTGGCCGCCGGAGGCAAAATAAATAAAATAAATAAAATAAAAAATAAATAAATAAAAAAAGCATGAGGGCTGCTCGCCCTCATACTCCCCGGCTCTCGCTGCATTCCCTGCACCCGGCAGGCGATGCCTGCCGTATTTACTTCCCCCACTTCCTGAATGCTGGATGGCAAAAATCCCGGATATGAAAAATCTTATTTTCTTCCTCTTTTCAGCTTGACATCTCCTGTTCTTGATGTTACAGTAATGAATCATCCCCAGTAACGGATGTTTTTGTGCTCGGGTGGCGGAATGGCAGACGCGCTAGCTTGAGGTGCTAGTGGAGCGATCCGTGGGAGTTCGAGTCTCCCCTCGAGCACCATTTTTTTCTGAAACTCTGTTGTTCCCTGACTGTTTTTCGCCTTTTCTTTCTTTTTTCTTATTTCTTTCGTCTCCTTGTCTCCAGAGGAGAAAATTCGATTTTGAAGTTTGAAACGGTTCATGAAAATATTTCCCGTAAAAAAACAGAAGGAGTCCCGGCCCATGAAGGAAAATTGGAGCGGAAAAATTCCAAACGGAAGAATTCTGAACGGAAGAGTTTTAAAAAGATTATCTTCTTTCTGTGAATATTCAGGGGCCTGGACTTTTCTAATCTGTCTGAGCGCTTTCTGCCTGATGCTTTCCCCTGTTCCGGAAATGCAGGGTGCGGAACTTTCCGTGAAGGAAGGCGAGCCGGCCCGTTCCGGGCTTTTCCTGACTTCCTCAGGAGCCGTTCCATCCTCTCCGGCAGGAGTGGAAGTTTTACGGGAAAAGGATTCCCTTTCCATTGCAATCATCCAATACCTGGATCCGGAAACGCCCCTTGTGTCCAAGGGATCTGAACAGGAGCCTGAAAAGATCTTTCATGGCAATGCGATGGAACTGTTTCTGGCGCCGCATCCGGAAGATCCGCTGAAATATTATCAGTTCGGCGTGAATCCGGAAGGAGTGTTGTATCAGGCGCAGGGACTGGATCCTTCGTGGCGTCCCCTGAAGACGGTGCACGTTTCCGTCGAACGCGGGAAGGACTTCTGGCGGAGCGTCTTCCATATTCCTGCGGGCGCATTCGGAGAAGATCCGATTGTTGACGGGAAAACCTTGTGGCGGGCGAATTTTGTCTGCAGTTCCGGCAACTGGGCCGGGACCGGAGATCTCCACAGCCCTTCCACATTCGGTTTTCTTTTCTTCGGTGGAAAAACGGAGCCCCTGCGTGTGGACGAGCTTTTCTGCCGGGATGGGAATTTCCATGTGTCGCTGGAAAAACAGCTTCCCGTTTCCCTGCAGGTCCATGCAAACGGGAAAGTGTTTGAGATGCCGTCCGGAGTCCCGCATCTGAATCTGAAAATTCCCGTGCGAGGAGCAGAGACCGGAATGGGGAAAACGGAAATCCTCCACAAGGATTTGCTTCCGCTTTCCATTACTGCGTATGAGGTTTCGGAACCCCCTGTTCCGAAGAAGAAAGCCGTTCCGGAAAGCTCCGCTTCAGGGAAGGGGGAAAGTTCTTCCGGGAAACGTGTGTTTTCGCTGGAAACTTATTCCGGCGGGGACCGTCCTGAATACCTGAATCTGGACCGCTATTATTATGATATGGATTCATTTTCCCCGTCCTCTTCATCTCCTTCCTCCTCAGCGCCGGGAGCGGAGACGGAGGAGAAGGGGAACGCAATCCGCCTGTCCTATGAAGCTCCCGGATTCGCCGCCGGATCCGGGACCTGCCGGATTCACATTTCCGGGATTGGTCATGAATATGAAAAGGAGTTTCCCGCCGCTGCGGAAAAAGGAATGCTCGAACTTAAAGGGATTTCTCCGGGAGAGTACCTGTTCCGGATAGAGAACAGGACGCAGTATGCCTCCTGCGGTTTTTCCGTCCGCACTCCGGTCGAGCTGCGGGAGAGGAGGGTGGAATCTCAGGATTCTCTCAGTTCGTCCGGAAAGCCCGGGAAGGGAAGAAAACAGGACGGTGAAGTGCAGAAGGACGAAAAGAGAGGAGAAAACGGGGGAGGGATGAATGGGGGGAAAGTCGGACAGTTTCCGGAAAAGATGGAGGAGAGGGGGGGCTTGCTGCTTTCAACGGAGAAGGATCCCCGCGCACTGTTTGAGAGGAGCTCTTCCGGGGAGCTTCTTCCCTTTTATCCGATTGTGGGAGAGAAGCTGAGATCGGACCTTTCGATTGTTTCCTGTCTTGCCTATCGTTTTGTCCGGACCCCCGCGGCCGGATATCTTTTTGAAACGGGGATTGAAGGTCAGGAGAGTCTGGCTTCGGCGGAGATTCAGCGGAACGCGGGGAAGAAGCCGGGGTGCTGGCTTTTCCGGATGTCCTATGAAGCGCAGATGCCTGTGCTGGAACGTCAGGAGAACGGGGAAATTCTGATCCGGGAAAACAGTGCGGAATTTTACGCGGAGATCTACCGGCGCCTGAAAAGGAAACATCCCGGCACGCTTTTTTCGATACAGATCGACAGCCAGATCCATTCCGGGACCTTCGCCCGGAACTGCGACGTGTTTGAGACCGCATACTGGGGATCCTCCTATGCGCCTGCGATGCTTCTGCGCCTGGCGGATGATCTGGCCGAGACACGGAAGACGGCGGGAGAAAAGCCTGTTCTGTTCTGGCTTGGCGCTTCGATCCCGAACGGGCGGATCCGGACTGCGGACGAGCTTCGCTGTGCGGTATATCTTTCCATTCTCCGCGGGATGTCCGGGAATGTGATTCATCTGGGGCACGGCGGGGTGCCGGAGTCCCGGACGCGTGTCTGGTCGCTGTTGAAGGGGATTCAGAGTGACGTGGCACTTTGGTATCGGGACTGGATCGAATCCGTTCCCGTTCCGTTTACTGTCGGGGGCAGGGGAGTGGAAGCGTCTGTACGGGAAGGGGGAGGGAAACGGCATCTTCTTGCAGTGAATCTACTACCCTGTGAAAACGTGCTGACGCTTGGAGGAGATGGCGCGGATCCGGGGATGAAAAAGGAATTTCGGCTTCCTCCGTACGGCGTGCTGCATCTGGAATGGGGGAAAGAGTCCTTCCTGGGGGGCATCTGATATTTTAAAGGAAATTTCCTTGAAAAGGGGGGAAGGCAGAATTATATTGATGTCCCTGTGATTCAAAAAAAAAGCGTGAAAAAACCTGATTTTTTCAAAAAAAGCATTTGAAATGAGAAGAAAGAGAGATATTGTATAAGCTCGTTTGTCGTTGATTTGTGTCTTCGCGACAGTTTGCGGAGGGGAAGACAACTGCCTACGTAGCTCAGTCGGTAGAGCGCATCCTTGGTAAGGATGAGGTCACCGGTTCGATTCCGGTCGTAGGCTCCAGATATCAGCGGGGCGGGCATGCGGAGGAGCGGCGGAGCTTGACGCTTGCGATGGCAGTTCGGGATTTTTTTATTTTTTATGATGATATAAGACAAAAAGGCATTATTTAAAGAAGGCATACAGCCCCAGGGCTAAGTCACAAAAGGAGAATACGAAATGGCAAAGGAAAAGTTCGAAAGAACAAAACCGCATGTCAACGTTGGCACCATCGGACACGTTGACCATGGCAAGACAACTCTGACTGCCGCGATCACGCATGTGCAGAATCTGAAGGGTCTTGCGGACTACATTCCCTACGATCAGGTTGCCAAGGCTTCCGAGTCCCAGGGACGTCGTGACTCTACCAAGATTCTCACGATTGCAACCTCTCACGTTGAATATCAGAGCGACACCCGCCACTATGCGCACGTCGACTGCCCGGGGCATGCGGACTATGTGAAGAACATGATTACCGGAGCCGCTCAGATGGACGGAGCCATTCTGGTGGTGAGTGCGGTTGACGGCCCGATGCCTCAGACCCGTGAGCACATTCTTCTTGCGTGCCAGGTCGGCGTTCCCCGGATTGTGGTGTTCCTGAACAAGGTTGACCTTGTGGATGATCCGGAGCTTCTCGACCTCATCGAGATGGAAATCCGCGAACTTCTGGACAAATATGGTTTTGACGGCGACAACACCCCGATTGTGAAGGGCGCCGCTTATCCCGCACTTCAGGCGACCGATCCGAATGCGCCGGAATGCAAATGCATCCAGGATCTGATGGAAGCGATCGACACCTGGGTTCCGGAACCTGTCCGTGACGTTGATCTTCCGTTCCTGATGCCGATTGAAGACGTGTTCTCGATCGAAGGACGCGGAACGGTTGTGACCGGCAGAGTGGAACGCGGAGTTGTGAAGGTTGGCGACACCTGCGAAATCATCGGTCTGAAGGATACGGCGAAGACCACGATTACGGGTGTTGAAATGTTCCGCAAGGAACTCAGCCAGGGGCAGGCGGGCGACAACATCGGCTGTCTTCTTCGCGGCACGAAGAAAGAGGATGTGGAACGCGGCCAGGTTCTTGCGAAGCCGGGTTCGATCACTCCGCACACGAAATTCACGGCCGAGATCTACGTTTTGTCGAAGGAAGAGGGTGGACGTCATTCTCCGTTCTTCTCGAACTATCGTCCCCAGTTCTACTTCCGGACGACCGACGTGACTGGGATCATCACGCTTCCCGAAGGCGTGGAAATGGTGATGCCCGGCGACAAGGTTTCGATCTCTGTTGAACTGATTGCGCCGATTGCCATGGAGAAGACGCAGCGCTTCGCCATTCGTGAAGGCGGACGTACGGTTGCATCCGGACGTGTGACGGAGATTCTTGCCTGACGTGCGGCGTCGGATTGAATCAGAACGCCCCGTCCTTTTTTACGAGAAAGGCGGGGCGGTTTCATCAAAACATGGATATTGAGACGTATCATGCGTGAGATTATTATACTGGAATGCACGGAATGCAAGCGCCGGAATTATACGAGCACGAAGGAAAAGAAAAATACTCCGGGCCGTTTTGAGAAGAAGAAATACTGCAAGTTCGACCGCAAGCACACTGTGCACAAGGAGACGAAGTAAGGCTGCAGTTTTTCCGGCATACAGATTTGCAGTCTGAAGCCCGGTGCGGGGAATGGAACAGAGAAAAAGCGCGCATGTGAAGAAGCAGCGGCGCGTGATGCACCTGGGGATAGGGCGTAGAAAGCCCGGAAGGAAAGAGAATGCCGGGCATGAAAGAAGATCATACAGGAGTGTAGCTCAGTTGGTAGAGCAGCGGTCTCCAAAACCGCAGGTCGTGAGTTCGAGCCTCTCCGCTCCTGCCATATTTTATTTTATTCAGGAGGCGAGATCCCGGGGGTCTGGGTCCGGAAACGGGATGAAGCCTGTCAGAAGAACGGACCGGAAATGGATATTCACTGGCAATGAGCATCTTTGCTAAAATAAGAATTTTCATTGAAAACACGATGGAGGAGATGCGGAAGAGCAACTGGCCGACGAGGGACCAGCTGCTGGAATCCACACTTCTTGTTTTGGTGGCTCTTGTGATCACGGCTGCGTTTGTTGCCGGTGTAGACCAGATACTGTACAGAGTGATTACGTTTCTGACCACTTTTTGAGTGCAGGTGGCCGGATTACACACAGAGTTGAAAGAAATCTGCGGAAGCTCTCGGGAATAGGAAACGAATGATGGACGGTGAGATAGACAGAAGCAAAGGGCAGTGGTTTGTTCTCCATACGCTTTCCGGGTATGAAAAACGTGTGAAGGAGAACATAGAGAAGCAGATGCAGCTTGAGGACTCGACACTTCCCGTCTATGAGGTACTGATTCCCATGGAGAGGGTGTCTGAGATCAAGAACGGGAAACGGACCTATGCGGACCGGAAATTTTTTCCGGGCTATGTTCTGATCCGGATGGATTTGTATAAGGATGACAACAGTCTGAATGAGAAGGCGTGGTATTTTATTCGTGACATTCAGGGAGTGATCTCCTTCATTGGCGGCGGGGATCGACCGCAGCCGCTGTCTGAATCCGAGGTGAAGGATCTGATGCGTCAGATCGTCTCTCCAGAGGAGAAGGCGAAGCCGAAGATACAGTACGAGATTGGCGAGACAGTCCGAATCAAGGACGGAGCGTTTGAGAATTTTGAAGGTGTGATAGAAGAGATAGATGCGGAACGCGGGAAACTGAAACTGATGGTTTCGATATTCGGGCGTTCCACACCGGTTGAATTGGAGTTCTGGCAGGTCGGCCGTGAAGAGTAAGTAGCTCTTGAGGGCCGGAAACTCATGATATCATAGTGCCGCGGCGTGGGAGGGAGCCTGTCATTCCGAACCATGGCGCGGGAACGGAGAATAAGATGGCGAAAAAGGTAACAGCGGAAATACGATTGCAGATTCCCGCGGGTGCAGCCAATCCGGCCCCTCCAGTGGGACCGGCACTGGGTCAGGCCGGCGTGAACATCATGGAATTCTGCAAGCAGTTCAACGCCGCAACGCAGTCACAGGCGGGGATGGTGATTCCCGTGGTGATCACTGTCTACCAGGATCGTTCGTTCACGTTCGTCACGAAGTCGCCGCCGGCAGCGGTTTTGATCAAGAAAGTTGCCGGTCTTGCGAGCGGGTCGAAGACCCCCGGTCGGGAGAGTGCGGGAAAGATTACGCGTTCTCAGATCCGGCAGATCGTGGAGACGAAGAAGAACGATATCAACGCCCGGAGCGAGGAGGCCGCGATGAAGATCATCGAAGGGACTGCGCGCAGCATGGGAGTCGAGGTGGTAGATGGCTAAGAGGAGCAAACTTTACAGAGCTCAGCTTGAGAAGTATGAGAAGCTGAAGCAGTACACCCTCGCCGATGCTGTGAAGCTTCTGAAGGAATTTCCGGCGGTGAAGTTTGACCAGACAGTCGAGCTGTCGTTCAAGCTGGGAGTGGATCCGAAGCAGACGGATCAGACTGTCCGTGGTGCGGTTCCGCTTCCTCGTGGGACTGGGAAGAAGGTTTCGGTCGTTGTCATTGCCGATGACGAGAGACACCGTCAGGAAGCGCTTGATTCCGGAGCGGATGTTGTGGGTTTTGAAGACGTTCTTGCCCGCATCAAGGAAGGCTGGTTGGATTTTGACGTGCTGATTGCGACACCTTCAGCGATGTCTCAGGTGCGTCCGCTCGGCCGTCAGCTGGGTCCGAAGGGACTGATGCCGAATCCGAAGACCGGGACTGTGACGGACAAGGTCGGACATGCCGTTGCGGAAGCGAAAGCGGGACGTGTTGAGTTTCGTGCGGACAAAGGAGCCTGTGTACAGGTTCCGATCGGGAAACTTTCATTTGAAGCGGATGCTCTCTGCGAGAATGCGATTGCCGTGGTCAGAGCGCTTGTGAAGGCCAAGCCGGCGTCTGCCAAAGGAGTGTACATTCAGAGTGTGACACTTTCGGGCACGATGACTCCGGGTATCAAGATAGACACACGAGAAGTGACTAAGGAGATGCCATGAGAGCTGAAAGAATTCAAATTGCGAATGATATCGCGAAACTGCTGACATCCTCTGAGTATCTTTACTTTGTGACCTACAAAGGGTTGAAGGTAAAGGAGATGAATGCTTTCCGCAGTCAGCTTGACAAGAACGGTGCGGAATGTCATGTTCTGAAGAACCGTCTTGTGCGCAAGGTGGCGGAGCTGAACGGGCTTCATGCGCTTGCGGAGACGAAGATTGTCGGGGACACGGCAGTGGTTCTGGGGAAGGGAGACGCCGGAGCGGTGGCGAAAGTCATTGAAGACTTTTCCAAGACGACGAAAGGTGTTCTTGCCCCGAAATGCGGTTATTATGAAGGTGCGATGCTTTCCGAGGCGGAAGTGCTGGCCATAGCCGCGCTGCCTTCGAAGGATGCGCTCCGTGCCCAGCTTCTCGGTCTTCTGGCCGCAGTGCCGACCGGACTGGTGAGAGTGCTGAATGCGAAGGCGTCGAGCATTGTAAACGTGATCAACGCTTACAAAGAGAAATTAGAAAAACAGTCGAACTGAAATAAAATCGTCATCAAACGGAGGTCAATAGAAATGGCTGAAGAAGCAAAAGTGGAAGTCACGCAGGAAATGGAGCAGTTCATCTCCTATGTTGAGAAGCTCTCTGTTCTGGAACTCTCCAAACTGGTCAAGGCTCTGGAAGATAGGCTGGGAGTGAGTGCGGCGGCTCCTGTTGCCGTTGCCGCGGCGCCCGCGGCGGCTGCGGCTGCAGCGCCTGCTGAAGAGGAGAAGACTGAATTCAATGTGATTCTTGCGGAAATCGGAGCGAACAAAGTTGCGGTGATCAAGGAAGTCCGTGCCATCACGGGTCTCGGGCTGAAGGACGCCAAGGATCTTGTGGAAGCCGCTCCGAAGCAGATCAAGGAAGGCGTTTCCAAGGACGACGCCAAGAAGATCAAGGAACAGCTCGAAGCAGCTGGGGCCAAGGTTGAAGTCAAGTAAATTGACTGGACCGGAAAAGACAGCCGGTTTCGTTACGGCGGGGGAATCCGATCATCAGGAGTCCCCCGTCGTTCCTATGTGTTAAAATCCGTGGCAGGCCGCACGCGGATTGCGTTATTGTAATTCTTCTCAAATAACGTTGCGCCAAGACAGCTCTCGCCAACCAATACAGGGTGGAATAATGCCTGAACGCGTCAATTTCGGAAAATTAGAGGACGTGCTTGAAATTCCGGACCTTATCGGGGTCCAGGTGGATTCTTACAAGTCATTTCTTCAATTGGACGTAACTCCAGAAAACAGATCAAACCAAGGCCTCCAGGAAGTCTTCAACGAAGTTTTTCCCATTGAAAGCTTTGATAAACAAATTCTTCTTGAATTTGTCTCCTATACGATCGGCACACCCAAGAAGGGGATTGTCGACTGCATCAAGGACGGCGATTCCTACAGTGCGCCGCTCCATGTGGATTTCAGACTGAAAAATAAAGATGTCATTATTGATGAGAAAGTCTATCTCGGTGAGATTCCGATGATGACCGAGAGCGGTTCCTTTGTCATAAACGGAGCCGAACGCGTGATCATCAGCCAGCTTCACAGATCTCCCGGGATTTGTTTTGAAAAGACCAGACATTCCTCCGGTCACACATTGTATTCATTCCGGATCATTCCCGACCGCGGCTCCTGGATGGAAGTCCAGTTCGACATCAACGGGATGATCTATATTTATCTCGACCGCCGCAGAAGAAGAAGGAAGTTCCTCATCACCACGTTCCTTCGCGCCATCGGCTATGACACGACGAGAGATATTGTGTCCGCCGCTTATGAAATCAAAAAAATGACGCCGTCACAGCTTCTGAAAGATTCCGATGTGTCGGCCTATTATACTTTTGAACCTGTCCTCTCACCCGACGGAGCTGTTCTTGCGGAAGAGTTCATTCAGCTGACGGAAAGTCATGTGAAGGCGTTTTCCGACGCGAAGCTCAAGAATGTCGAGCTGGCGTATGTTCCCGGCGGGCATGCGTATCTGATCAACTGCCTTGCGAAAGATCCGGCCAGGACGCCCGACGATGCGCTGAAGGAAATCTACCGCAGAATGCGTCCCGGAGATCCTCCGAGCATTGCCAATGCAAAACAGCTGATCAAGCGTCTTTTCTTCGACATCAAGAGATATGATCTCGGGACCGTCGGCCGCTACAAACTCAATGAACGGCTCGGCCTTGACATTGACCCGAAGGAGCGCATTCTTCATAAAGAGGACCTCATGGAGGCCACGAAGGCTTTGATGCAGCTGAACAACACGGGCGGACAAACGGATGACATCGATCACCTTGGAAGCCGTCGTGTGAGACCTGTCGGAGAACTTCTTCAGAATCACTGCCGTGTGGGGCTTCTCCGTACCGAGCGCCTCATCAAGGAGCGCATGACACTGATCAATGCGGATGAGACAGGTATTACACCGAACAAGCTGGTCAATCCGAAAGCGTTTATCGGAGTTGTCCGTGACTTTTTTGCAAGGAATCAGCTTTCGCAGTTCATGGATCAGACCAATCCGCTGTCTGAGCTGACAAACAAGCGCCGTCTGAGTGCTCTGGGGCCCGGCGGACTCAGCCGCGACCGTGCCGGATTTGAAGTGCGTGACGTGCATCCGAGCCATTACGGACGAATCTGCCCGATTGAAACGCCGGAAGGCCCGAATATCGGACTGATTTCATCGATGTCGCTGTATTCCAGGATCAATCCGTTCGGTTTTCTGGAGACGCCGTACAGGCGCGTGGAAAACGGGATTGTCACGAACAAGATTGATTATCTGACCGCGGACAAGGAAGAGAATTTTGTGATTGCGCAGGCCAATGCGCCTCTGAATGAGAAGCATGCGTTTGTGAATCCGATGGTCATGTCCCGTTTTCGCGGGGGAGAGACGGCGGAATGTCCGCGTGAAGATGTGGACTACATGGACGTGTCGCCGAAACAGCTTGTGAGCGCGGCGGCGGGTCTGATTCCGTTCCTTGAGCATGACGATGCGAACCGCGCCCTGATGGGATCCAACATGCAGCGTCAGGCCGTGCCGCTTCTGGTGACCGATTCCCCGTATGTGGGAACGGGCATGGAAAAGAAGGTGGCGGTGGATTCCCGGGCGGTGATTTCGTCGAAGACGGACGGGATTGTGGCGGAAGTGTCGGCTTCACAGATTGTGGTGACCTCGGACGGGAAGACGCGTCAGGAGACGTCAGATCCCTCGCCCGCGGTGTATGATCTGACGAAATATCTCAGGAGCAATGCTGGGACTTGCATCAATCAGCGTCCGATTGTCCGCAGTGGACAGACGGTTTCTGTCGGGGATCCGATTGCGGACGGAGCGGCGACCCAGCAGGGGGAACTGGCGCTCGGGAAGAACGTTTTTGTCGCCTTCATGCCGTGGTGCGGATATAACTTTGAAGACGCCATCGTGCTGAGCGAACGTCTTGTGAAGGAAGACGTCTACACGAGCGTGCATATTGACGAATTTGAAATCAACAGCCGCGATACGAAGCTCGGGCCGGAGGAAATCACCTGCGATATTCCGAACGTGAGTGAAGAAGCGCTCCGGAATCTGGGAGTGGACGGGGTGGTTCGTCTGGGTGCGGAAGTGAAGCCCGGGGACATTCTTGTCGGGAAGATCACGCCGAAGTCGGAGACGGAACTGGCTCCCGAGGAGCGTCTTCTCCGCGCGATTTTCGGTGAAAAGGCTGCGGATGTGAAGGATTCGAGTCTGATTGTTCCGAGCGGGAAGGGCGGGATCGTGATGGATGTGCGGATCGAATATGCGAAGGATCCGAACCGTCAGGCCATGACGAAGTCTGAGCGCCGCCGTCAGATCAAGCATGCCAAGGACATGTACAAGGAACAGTACAACGCGCTGCTTGACGAGCTGACGGAAAAACTGTCGGAAGCTCTGCTCGGACAGAAACTTTCCCAGCCCATTTATGATACTTCGACCGGGATGGACGTGGTTCTGATATCTCCGAACCGGAAAGTGACACGGCCTTCGATCAGCAAACTTGCCGCCGTCTACAACTCCTACCGGATGGATGACTGCCCGGTGAAAACGGTGATAGATTCCATCGTGATGTCGTTCAAGCCCCGTTTCATGAGTCTGGAGCAGAACCGGAAAGAGGCGATTGATTCCTTTGAGTCCGGAGATTCGGAGGAGACGGGAGTCATCAAGAAGGTCAAAGTGTATGTGGCCTCGAAGCGGAAAGTGCAGGTTGGCGACAAGATGGCCGGCCGTCATGGGAACAAGGGTATTGTTGCGCGGATCGTGCCTGTGGAAGACATGCCGTTCCTGAAAGACGGGACCCCGGTGGACATTGTGCTGAATCCGCTGGGCGTGCCTTCCCGAATGAATATCGGCCAGGTGCTTGAGACGCATCTGGGATGGGCTGCGTACATGCTGGGCATGAAGGTGGCGACGCCGGTGTTCGACGGGATTTCCGAAGAGAAAATCATCGAGCTCATGAAGGAGGCGAACCAGAAAATCGCCCGCGAAAAGGGCGAGGACTTCAAATGGGGATTCAAGACCCTTCCGAACGGTGAGGATGTCTTCGACGGGAAAACTGATCTTTACGACGGCCGGACCGGCAACCGTTTTGATCAGCGCGTGACCGTTGGGGAAATCTACATGCTGAAGCTGGACCATCTTGTGGCGAACAAGATTCATGCCAGAGCCGTCGGGCCGTATTCGCTGGTGACACAGCAGCCCCTTGGCGGGAAGGCGCAGCATGGAGGCCAGCGCTTCGGAGAAATGGAAGTCTGGGCACTGGAAGCGTACGGAGCCGCCCATACTCTGCAGGAAATGCTGACGGTCAAGAGTGATGATGTGACCGGGAGAGCGCGCATTTACGAGTCGATTGTGAGAGGCCAGAATGTGCTGGAACCCGGGAGACCGGAATCGTTCAATGTTCTTCTGAAGGAAATGCAGAGTTTGGGTCTCGATGTGCGCACGGTGAAGCGTACAGAGCTTCCGAAGTAAATAACACGCGGAGGAATCCAGAGTGATTGACAATAGCTATAGCAAGGACAAGCCGGGACAGCAGCCGTATCAGCCGCTGAGCGCGTTTGAAGCCGTCGTAATCAAGGTGGCTTCACCGGAAGTGATACGGTCCTGGAGTCACGGGGAAATCAAGAATCCGGAAACGATCAACTACCGGAGCTTCAAGCCGGAAAAGGGCGGTCTTTTCTGTGAAAAGATTTTCGGACCTCAGCGTGACTGGGAATGCAACTGCGGGAAATACAAACGCGTCAAACATAAGGGGATCATCTGCGACCGCTGCGGAGTCGAGGTGACTCTTTCCAAAGTCAGACGCGAACGGATGGGACATATCGAACTGGCGGTGCCGGTTTCCCATATCTGGTTTTTCAAGTGCATGCCGAGCCGTATCGGCCTCATGCTCGACATGACGGCCAGAACGCTGGAACGCATCATTTATTATGAAGACTGGGTGGTTGTGGATCCCGGCGACACTCCTCTGAGACTGGGAGAATCGCTGGATGAAATCAATTATCGTCAGGCTCTCGATGAATACGGAGACGCCTTCAAGGCGGATATGGGGGCGCCGGCCATCCGGACCCTTCTCCAGATGATCGAGCTCGAACCGCTTAAGGCGGATCTGGAAGTGCAGCTTTCCGCGACGAAGAACAAGGCAATCCGGAAAAAACTTTCCAAGCGGTTGCGTCTGGTGGAGGGATTCATCTCCAGCAATTCGCGTCCGGAATGGATGATTCTGGAAGTGTTGCCGGTGATTCCGCCGGATCTGCGTCCTCTGGTGCCGCTGGAAGGAGGACGTTTCGCGACGTCCGACCTGAACGACCTCTACCGCCGTGTCATCAACCGCAACAACCGTCTGAAGAATCTGCTGCAGCTCAGAACGCCGGAAGTGATTATCCGGAATGAGAAGAGAATGCTTCAGGAAGCGGTGGACGCGCTGATGGACAACGGGCGTCATGGACGGGCCGTCACCGGGGCGGGGAATCGACCGCTGAAATCGCTGAGCGACATGCTCAAGGGGAAACAGGGGCGTTTTCGTCAGAACCTGCTGGGAAAACGCGTGGATTATTCCGGCCGTTCCGTGATTGTTGTGGGGCCTGAACTCAAACTCATGCAGTGCGGGATCCCGAAAAAGATGGCTCTGATTCTGTTTGAGCCGTTCATCATCCGTCATCTGAAAGGACGCGGCTACGCCCATACGGTCCGCGGCGCGAAAAAGATGATAGAGCGCGGCGAGCCGATTGTGTGGGATATTCTGGAGGAGGTGACCAAGGGACATCCCGTGATGCTGAACCGGGCTCCGACTCTGCACCGTCTCAGTATCCAGGCGTTTGATCCGATTCTGATTGAAGGATCCGCCCTCCGGCTTCATCCTCTGGTCTGTACGGCGTACAACGCGGACTTCGACGGCGACCAGATGGCTGTGCATGTTCCTCTCTCCGCCGCGGCGCAGCTGGAATGCAAGCTTCTGATGCTGGCGACCAACAACATCTTCTCTCCGGCGAACGGGAAACCCATCACGACTCCGACGCAGGACATCACCCTCGGCGTGTATTACCTGACGATTCCGCCGATGAATCCCGATACTGCGCGAATCTTCAAGGACGTGCACGAAGTTCTTTTCGCGCTGGATACCGGACACATCAAGATTCATGATGCGATCAAACTTCCGAATCCGGATTACGGAATCGACACTCCGCGCGGAGTGAAGGATGCGAAATTCATCATCACCACGCCCGGGCGCTGCATCTTCAACCGGATCTGGGACAAGAGCCTCGGATTTTACAACGGACTGGCCAAGAAAAAGGAAATCGGGAAACTGATTGCCCAGGCCTATGAGTATATCGGGCATGACAAGACGATTCTTCTGCTGGACGCATTGAAGAATCTGGGATACGAATACGCCACGGTGGCCGGTTTCTCGATATCCATAGCGGATATGTCTGTGCCGAAGACGAAGGCGGATCTGATTGCGAAGGCGAGACTGGAAATCGAAAAGATCACCAGTCAGTACAACAACGGTGTGCTGACGGACGGGGAACGTCACAACAAGATTGTCGACGTGTGGACCCAGACTTCCAACCAGGTGGCCAATGATCTTTTTGCCGAATCGGAAGCCGCGAGCAAGAAGGCGATCAATCCGGTGTATTCGATGCTGGATTCCGGAGCTCGAGGAAGCAAGGACCAGATCCGTCAGCTTGCAGGTATGCGCGGACTGATGGCGAAACCTTCCGGAGATATTATTGAACGACCGATTCTGTCCAACTTCCGTGAAGGGCTGACGGTGCTGGAATACTTTATTTCCACACACGGAGCGCGCAAGGGACTTGCCGATACCGCGCTCAAGACCGCCGACTCGGGATACATGACCAGAAAGCTGGTCGATGTGGCTCAGGACATCATCTGCCGTTCCGAAGACTGCGGGACGCTGAAAGGAATCTGGGTGAGCGCGATTGTGGAAGGGGACGACGAGATGCTTCCGCTGAAAGACCGTCTTCTCGGCCGCTTCAGCGCGCAGGACATCCGTGACCCGGCGTATGACGACGGCCGTCTCATCATTGCAGCGGGCGAGGAATTCACCCCGGAAATTGCGGACCGGATCAAGGCATGCGGAATCAACCGTGTTCTGATCAGGTCGGTGCTGACGTGCGAAGTGGAACACGGTGTCTGTGTGAAATGTTACGGGAAGAATCTGGCGACGGACAAGAATGCGGAAGTCGGCGATGCGCTTGGGATCATAGCCGCGCAGTCCATCGGGGAGCCCGGCACGCAGCTGACGATGAGAACGTTCCATATCGGAGGGACGGCATCATCGGCGTACAAGCAGCCGGTCATCAATGCCCGTAACCCCGGGACGGTCCGTTTTGAAAACCTCCGTCTTGTGAAAGACGAGAAGGGGCAGACCCTTGTGGTGAACAAGAACGGATTCATCGTGGTTTACGACGCTGAGAAGGCGAAACAGGCGGAAGCCCGCGCCCGTGCCCGTGCCAAGGAAGAGGCTCAGATCATCGGAGCCTTCTATCACCAGGATTACGACTACTGGTCCGATGCCGTGAAGGAAGCGGAAGTGGACCGTTACATGGTGGAAGTCGGAGCCGTTCTTTTCAAGAAGGACGGCGACAAAGTGAAACTGAATGAGAAGATTTCCGAATGGGATCCGTATCAGCTTCCGATCATCGCGGAAGAGGCCGGGTATGTGGATCTGATGGACCTGATTGACGGCGTGACTCTGAACAAGACCACCCGCGGCGGGACAGAGGAAATCACCGTGATGGAACACCGGGAGGATCTTCATCCCCAGATTGTGATCAAGGATCCGGAGACAGGGGATGTGATATCCAACTATTCGCTTCCTGCCGGAGCGTTTCTGATGATCCGCAAAGGGCAGAAGATCCGTCCGGGGACGATTCTTGCGCGAGTGCCGCGTCAGCAGCAGAAGAACAAGGACATCACCGGAGGTCTTCCCCGCGTATCGGAACTTTTTGAAGCCCGTACACCGAAGGAAGTTGCGGAGATTGCGCGTATTGACGGGATTGTCGAACTCGGGAAGACAACACGTGGCGGACGCCGTACTGTGATTGTCCATGATCCGGATGATCCGGAGAAGACGGAAGAGCATAACATTCCGGCGACGAAGCATTTGATTGTCGGTAAAGGCGATTATGTGAAGAAAGGGCAGAAGCTGACGATTGGGTCGGTGGTGCCTCAGATGCTGCTGTCGATCTGCGGAGCGCAGGAACTGCAGCGTTATCTGGTGAACGAAGTTCAGACCGTGTACCGAGCACAGGGTGTTGAAATCAATGACAAACACATTGAAATCATCATCCGCCAGATGATGCAGAAGATCCGCGTGACGGAGCAGGGAGACACCCGATTCCTGAGCGGCGAGCAGGTGGATAAGTATGAGTTTCAGCGAGAGAACGAGGCAGTTCGGTCAAGAGGCGGGACGCCAGCGGAAGGCGAGCCGGTACTTCTCGGGATCACGAAGGCTTCGCTTGAGACGGAAAGCTTCATATCCTCCGCCTCGTTCCAGGATACGACGCGTATTCTGACCGATGCCGCGACGCTCGGGAAAATCGATATTCTGCGCGGTTTCAAGGAGAATGTGATCACCGGGCATCTGATTCCTGCGGGGACGGGGTCTGAAAAGTTCCAGAATCTGAAGATGAAGAAACTCGGGGAAGAGCTTCCCATTGAGATTGATGCTCTGGAGCAGCAGAAACCGGAAGAGGAAGATACCTTCGGAGAAGAAAAGATCGAGGACATTGATTTCGGCGAGGACATTCTTCCCGGGAGCGGCGATCCGGAAGGAGAAGGAATGGATCATGAATTTGACCAGGAATTTTCCGGTGAGGAGGAGTTTCCGGAGGAGGAATTTGTTGCCGACGAAGGAGAGCTGGAAGACGAGTTCGGGAGCGATTTTGAAGAGATCGACGAGGAATGAGGAAACAGCGCCGGACGGGAAAATCAAATTTTTTATAAAAAATCAAATAAGCGATTGAAAACGGCGGAACGGGCGGTATATTATCTGCTCGTTTGTCGCCGAATTCAATTGCAACAAAGCGAACAGGTGAAGGAGAATATGCCGACAATCAATCAGTTGGTGAGGGCCGGTCGCAGACCGAAGCAGAGCAAGAGCAAATCCAAGGCACTCACGAAGTGCCCGCAGCGTCGCGGAGTTTGTCTTCAGGTGACGACAAGAACCCCGAAGAAGCCGAATTCAGCCATGCGGAAGATTGCCAGGGTGCGTCTGACGAACGGGCTGGAAGTGACGGCCTATATTGGAGGAGAAGGGCACAATCTTCAGGAACACTCTGTGGTTCTGGTGAAGGGCGGTCGTGTCCGTGATCTTCCCGGAGTCCGTTATCATATTGTGAGGGGAGCCCTTGACAGTCTGGGAGTGGACGGCCGCAAGCAGGGACGCTCGAAATACGGAGCGAAGCAGGCCAAAGGCGGAGATGCGAAAGGAAAGAAGAAGTAAACTTCTCCGGGAGGGATGACATGTGCGCTCTCCCGGCTGCTTGCATTCTGGACGGAAACCGAACGAACTGTGCAGTTGCGGGATCGCGACGGCGGTTTCATTATTGAAAATGCGAAGAAGTTAGGACACTCAAAACCATGAGAAGACGCAGGATAACGAAAAGGAAGCTCACGCTTGACGTGAAGTACAACAGCGAGCTGGTGGCCCGCCTCATCAATACTCTCATGCGCATGGGGAAGAAATCCGTGGCGCAGAAGATTGTGTATGGTGCGTTTGACTATATCAAGACGAAGAAGAAGGATATGGAGCCGCTGGAAGTGTTCATTCAGGCGGTGGAGAATGTGAGGCCGAAACTGGAAGTGAAGAGCCGTCGAGTCGGCGGTGCGACCTATCAGGTTCCGATCGAAGTTCCGAACGAGAGACAGATTGCTCTTGCGATCCGCTGGATCACGATGTATTCGCAGGCGAAGAAAGGCAAATCCATGATGGAAGCGCTTGCCAGCGAACTTCTGGATGCATTCGACAATACAGGTTCCTCAATTAAAAAGAAGGATGACACGCATAAAATGGCTCAGGCCAACAAAGCGTTTGCCCACTATAGGTGGTAAGCGTTTTGACGGCAGCAGAAGCTCCGACGCAGGTCAATTTATTATATGACAGAACACACGATGAACAAGGATTACCACGAGGCTCCCGGCAGACAGACATCTCTTGCCAATACCCGCAATATCGGGATTATGGCACATATTGACGCGGGAAAGACCACCCTCTCCGAACGAATTCTTTACTATACCGGGAAAAGCCATAAGATCGGCGAAGTGCACGAAGGCGCCGCCACCATGGACTGGATGGTGCAGGAACAGGAACGAGGCATTACCATCACCTCCGCGGCGACCACCTGCTTCTGGCGGAAAAACCGGATCAATCTGATCGATACTCCCGGGCATGTGGACTTTACCGCTGAAGTGGAACGGTCACTGCGTGTTCTGGACGGAGCCGTGGGCGTGTTCTGTGCCGTTGGCGGAGTTCAGCCTCAGACGGAGACGGTCTGGCGTCAGGCGAAGAAGTATCATGTGCCGACCCTTGCATTCGTGAACAAAATGGACCGCACCGGAGCAGACTTCTACCGCGTGGTGGAAGATATGCAGAAGAAACTCGGAGTGGTCGTGGTGCCGATTTCCCTTCCGATTGGAGCGGAATCGGAATTCTGCGGGAATATCAATGTGGTGGATCAGATTGCCGTCCGCTATGACGGAGACGACGGATCGAAAGTGGTCACCATGAAGATTCCCGCAGATCTGAAGGAAAAAGCGGAATATTATTTCAATCATCTTGTGGAATCCCTTGCGGATGTCAACGACGAGGTGATGGAACTGTATCTGGAAGGGCAGGTGCCGGACACCGCCCTGATCCGGAAGGCCCTCCGCGAAGCGGTGATTGCCGGCAAACTCGTTCCCGCGCTCTGCGGAACCGCCTTTAAGAACAAAGGCGTTCAGCTGCTGCTGGATGCGGTGGTGGATTATCTGCCTTCGCCTATCGACATCTGGGAAACGAAGGGGATGGATCCTGTGACGGAACAGCCTCTGACCCGTCACGCGGGAGATGATCAGCCTTTCTCAGCGCTTGTGTTCAAACTGATGAACGATCCGTATGTGGGGAAACTTGCGTTTCTGCGGATTTATTCCGGGATGGCCGAAAAAGGCATTACTGTGATCAATCCCCGGACAAGGAAACGGGAAAGACTCGGACGCCTGCTTCAGATGCACGCGAATTCGAGACAGGAGCTGGACGTGGTCTACTGCGGCGATATTGCCGCCGCAGTCGGACTCAAGAATGTGACGACCGGAGATACGATCTGCGATGAAAACAACCAGATTGTACTGGAATCGATGAGTTTTCCTGAACCCGTCATCTCCATTGCGGTGGAGCCGAAGACCTCTGCGGACAGAGATAAACTTTACGGTGCCCTGATCGCCCTTGCGGAAGAAGATCCGACCTTCACCATGAAAAGTGACAACGACACCGGGCAGACCATTATTTCCGGGATGGGTGAACTGCATCTGGAAATCATTATGGACCGTCTGGTCCGCGAATTCAAGGTGGAAGCGAATTCCGGCCAGCCTGAAGTGGCGTACCGTGAAGCCATAGAAAAGCCCGCCACATCGGATTCGAAGTTTGTCCGGCAGTCCGGCGGACGCGGTCAGTATGGGCACTGCGTGCTGAACGTGACGCCGAAGGAACGCGGACATGGCATTACAATAGAAAACAAAATTGTTGGCGGAGCGATTCCGAAAGAATTCATCAAGCCGATCGAGCAGGGGATCCGTGAAGCCGCGGCGACAGGAGTTCTTGCCGGATATCCGCTGGTGGATTTTCATGTGGATATCGTTGACGGCTCGTACCATCCGGTTGACTCTTCTGAAATGGCATTCAAGATAGCCGCGTCGATGGGATTGAAGGATGCGGCGAAGAAGGGCGGGTTGATTCTTCTCGAACCGATTATGAAGGTGGAGATCACGACCCCGGAAGAAAACATGGGCGAAATCATCGGGGACGTGACCGGCCGGCGCGGAGCGATTGCGGAAGTGGAACCGCAGGGGAAGGAAGTGCGTGTGGTGGCCAATACGCCGCTCTCGGAACTGTTCGGGTATGCCACGGCGATCCGTTCTCTCTCCAAAGGCCGTGCCTCCTATACCATGGAGCCCTCCTTCTTTGAACGAGTACCAAATTCAATACAAGAGAAAATAGTGGAGAAAAGCAAGAAATGAGCACAAAATCCTCATCCAGAGCGGTGCAGAAGATCCGCATCAAGCTTCAGGCATACGAGCACAGGATCCTGGATCAGTCCGTATCCGAGATACTGAACACGGCCAGGAAGACCGGATCCATCGTGGCGGGACCGATTCCGCTTCCGACACGGATCGAACGCTTCACCGTGAACCGCTCGCCGCATGTGGACAAGAAGTCCATGGAACAGTTTGAGATCAGAACGCACAAGCGTCTGATGGACATCATCAACCCGACAGCGAAGACCGTGGATGAACTCAAGAAGCTCAGTCTTCCCGCCGGAGTGGATATTTCCATAAAAATCGGAAGCTGAAGAAAACTCAGCTTCATGCTTTAATAGAGGTTTTTGGCACCAAGGTTCTTTTTTCCGAGAGGACAAGTGCCTGAAAGGAGTACTATGAAAGGATTGATCGGAAAGAAAGTCGGGATGACGCAGGTCTACGACGAAAAAGGGAAGCTGATTCCCGTGACCGTTGTGGCGGCCGGCCCCTGCCGGGTTGTAGGCGTGAAGACTCTCGAAAAGGACGGTTATTCCGCCGTCCAGGTTGGTTTTGGCGCGAAGAAAGTCAAAAACGTCAGCAAGGCCGTGATCGGACAGCTTGCCAAAGCAGGACTCGACAAGAATCCCCCCGCCGTCATACGGGAATTCCGTACGGAAAAGGATTCCGAACTTGAGCTTGGAGCGGAAATCAGGGCCGATATATTCGCCGAAGGAGAGTTTCTGGACATCACCGGGACGACCAAAGGGCGCGGATTCTCAGGCGTCATGGTCCGCCATCACTTCAAAGGCGGCCGCGATGGACACGGCGGCGGCTGGCACAGAAAACCCGGTTCCATCGGATGCCGCGAAATGCCCGGGAATATCATCAAAGGCAAGAAGATGGCCGGTCAGCTCGGCAATACGACCCGTACGGTACAGAATCTCCGCATCGTCAGAGTTGTCGCTGAAGAAAATCTCCTTTTCGTAAGCGGTGCGGTTCCCGGTCCGAACGGCGGCACAGTTCTCGTGAAGAAAGCCAAGAAGAAATAAGCTTTCCGCGGGAAAGTTCAACCAACTTACTGACAGGTGAAAACATGTCCATGAAAATCGACATCGTAAATATGAAAGGGGAGAAAGTCGGCGATTATGAAATTGACGACAGTTTCCTCGAATTTGAAAAAGGGTCTCAGGCAGTTCATGACGCCGTGATCGCCTTTCTCGCCGAAACCCGTGCAGGCACCGCCAGCACCAAGACACGCGCCGAAGTCTCCGGAAGCGGGAAAAAGCCTTTCAAGCAGAAAGGTCTCGGCCGGGCCCGTGCGGGGAGCACCCGGAATCCCGTGTGGCGTCACGGCGGAGTGGCGTTCGGTCCGAAGCCCCGCGATTTTTCCATCAAGCTGAATGCGAAAGTGAAGAAACTGGCTCTGAAACGTTCCTTCTCGGAAAGAGTGAAGGAGTCTTCCGTCTGCGTGGTGGACAGCTTTGATGTGCCCGATATGAAGACCAAGTCCGCCGCTGCGGCGTTCAAGGCCATGAATCTCGAAGGGAAACTTCTCTGCTCCGTGAAGGACTATGAAGAAGGTGCACTGAGAGCTACCGGAAACATGCCGGCCGTGCTTCTGATGAAGGCGGCTTCCGTCAATGCCTACCAGATTCTCTGGGCGGACAAGCTCCTCTTCACCAAAGACGCGCTTGATGAATTCATCAAGCGCATCGGATGAAAGAAAGGGAACGAAAATGATACAGTCAGCCTATGATGTTGTGATCCATATCATGATGACGGAGAAGAGCACGGTTCTCAAAGAACAGAACCAGTATGCGTTCAAAGTCAATCCCCGGGCCACTAAACTGGAGGTTGCCTCCGCCGTGGAGAAGTTGTACGGCGTCAAGGTCAAGTCCGTCAATATGATCAATTACAAAGGCAAGCCCAAACGCGCGGGCAGATCGCCCATTGTCGGACGCCGTTCCGGATGGAAGAAGGCGGTCGTCGCTCTCGCGGAAGGCTCCATTGACCTCGCCTAAGGAGAATCTGAAATGCCTATCAAATCTTTTAAACCGACTACCAAGAGCCGCAGATTCATCACGGTTCTCGATTACTCCGAACTGACCGACAAGGCCCCGGAAAAATCGTTGACTTCCGGCATCCGCTCCACCGGCGCCAGAAACAATCTCGGGCGTGTCACCACCCGTTTCCGCGGCGGTGGAAACAAACGCGCCTATCGTCAGATCGACTTCAAGCGCAGCAAGACCGGCATGCCCGCAACGGTCAAGGCCCTTGAGTATGATCCCAACCGTTCCGCCTTCATCGCCCTCCTTTCTTATCAGGACGGGGAAAAGGCGTATATCCTGGCGCCCGTCGGACTCAAGGTCGGTCAGACCGTTTCCTCCGGACCCAATGCCGAAATCAAACCCGGTAACGCTCTCCCGCTTCGCAATATCCCGGTCGGTTCCGATATTCACAATATCGAACTTGTTCCCGGAAAAGGTGCCAAGCTGGTCCGTTCCGCCGGGCAGATCGCCACTCTCCGTTCCAAAGACGGGGAATACGGGCAGGTCAAACTCCCCAGCGGTGAGGTCCGTCTGATCCATCTCAACTGCATGGCCACCATCGGCCAGGTCGGCAATCTCGATCATATGAACGTTTCCCTCGGGAAAGCGGGCAAGAAGCGCTATAAGGGGTTCAGACCCCATGTCCGCGGCGTCGTGATGAACCCTGTCGATCATCCCATGGGCGGTGGTGAAGGCAGATCCAGCGGCGGCGGTCATCCCGTCTCGCCCTGGGGACAGCTTGCCAAGGGCAAGAGAACCCGCTCTCCGAAAAAGACCAGCAAAAACTTCATCGTTGAACGGAGGAAGAAATAAAATATGGCCAGATCAATTAAGAAAGGTCCTTTCGTCGACTATTTCCTCATTGAGAAAATAGAGAAAATGGAAAAGGCCGGCGGTGTCAAGAAGCCGATCAAAACCTGGTCGCGCAGATCCATGATCATCCCCGAATTCGTCGGACACACTTTCAATGTCCACAACGGGAAAACCTTCGCTTCCATTTTCATTACGGAAAACATGGTCGGGCATCGTCTCGGCGAATTCGCCCCCACCCGCACCTTCAAAGGGCATGGCGTCATTTCCGGTAAGACTGTCTGAAGACTCTCTTCCCATCTGTTTTTCCTGGAAACCGCAGAAAGAATTTTCTGCGGTTTCCTTTTTTATACCTTCTTTTTTCTCCTCGATCAAATTCTTCTTCCTGTCTCATCATCATCATCATCATCACCAGCTTGCCCCGGACCGGGGGGAGGGGGGGAACGGGAGCGGATCTCATGATGCCAGATTAAGACAAGGCATCGTCATCTACCAGGCAAAATATCATCCACCAAGCATCATCACCTGTTGAAAACAGGGCCCCGAACAAGAGAATGAACGCGTATGCCGGGAGTGTTCCCTTGGCGAAAAGAAGAAATGGATCGGTGAAATCTCAACGTGAGAGAAGTGGGTGTGCAGGAACGTGGAGGATGGAATGAGTATACAATCCCTTTTGTACAGAGTATCTTTGAAAAACTCTGACTCCGGAAAAGAGCGGGAAACAAAAGAAAATGGCAATGAAAAAAAGCAAAGATAAGGGAATCTTTTTTTCCTTTCATTCCCCTGTACTGCGGACTGCACCTTCCGCATTTCCCCGAAGAGGCGGAAAACCCGGATTCAAGTCTGCGGTTTGGTCAGCCATCTTTCAAAGAATTCGCGTGCGAGCGGGGCACAGGTGCCGCCCCCGGATCTGCCGTGCCCGACAAGAATGATGATGCTGTAGATTTTCTGTGATTCAGGCTCAACGCCGAATGCGGTGAACCAGGTATTCTTATAGCGTGCGTTGAGAGGACCGACTTCTGCGGTTCCGGTCTTTCCGTGGAGCTCAATCTTTGAATTTTTCGCCGCCGCCGCGCTGCCTCCCCGGGGAGCATTGACGGCCAGATACATTCCGGTCGAAACAATGTCGAGTGAATTTCTGGATGCGGCGAGATTCCCTGTGACTTCCGGCCGGGTCCGGAAGAGAACATTCCCGCTTCCGTCCAGCACCCTGTCGATAATGTATGGACGATAAAGTTTCCCCCCGTTCGCAATTGCCGAGATATAGGTGATGGCCTGCAGCGGAGTGACTTCCACCCGGCCCTGACCGATTCCGACAAATGCGGTTTCCGTTCTGGTCCATCCCGGTTCCCCCTTGGGAAGCAGTCCGCTCCGTTCGGAAAGTTCAAAACCGGTTTTTCTTCCGATCCCAGCGGAAGCGTACATGGCGGAAAGTTTGTCGATTCCGATCTCAAGAGCGTTTTCGATGAAGAAATCGTTGCAGGAGCGCTGGATGGCTTCCTCGATGGAGAGGGGGCCGTGTCCGTACCGGGCTGCACAGCGGATCCGGATGCCGGAGACTTCCGTCCAGCCGTTGCAGTCCACCGTATCCGAAAGGGAAAGCCCGTTTTCCAGAAACGCCAGAGCGGCAAGCGGCTTGATGATGGATCCTGGCATGTATGCCCCCATGACCGCTTTGTTTAAAAAAGGTTTCCCCGGATTATCCAGAAGAGCTTTGTATTTTTCCCTGCTGATGCCCGGGATGAAGTCTTCGAGGTCGTAGGCCGGAGCGGAAGCCATGGCAAGGACCGCGCCTGTGGAGGCGTCCATGACAATCATCGCGGCCTCTTTCCCGGCAATCAGGCTTTCTGCTATCTGCTGGGCCCGGAGATCCAGGGTCAGAACAATGTCGTGCCCATTCTGTGCAGCGACGGGAGTCCCCACCACCTCATGCACAAATCCACGGCTGTTCACCAGGACCAGCTCCTTCCCCGGGGATCCCCGAAGCATTTCATCGTACAGCTTTTCAATGCCCGTCCTTCCGGAGGGATCCGGAATATAGTAGAAAAAATCCGTGCGGTCCAGCGCGCGCTGCGGATCGCCGGGACCGACATAGCCGATCAGATGCGCGGCAAGACTGTGAAAAGGGTAGGTACGGACGGGTTCCGCTGTGATTTCCATTCCCGTCACTTCCGGGAGAAGTTCGGAGGCGCGTCCGAGTTCCCGGTCCGTGAGATCCTCGAAGAGTTCCATGGGAATGCCGGGAAAAAGATTCATGTGTCTGGAAATCTTGTCCGAAGTCAGCGGATTGCTCCGTCCGATGCAGCGGGAAATCCGCTCGGCTTCATTCATAATGTGCTGAATGGTCCGGTCTCTCCTGGCCAGACGCATTTCCGAAAGACGGAGCAGAATACGGTAGGAAACGCGGTTCGCGGCAATGGCGGTTCTGCCGTCGGATGCGAAAATCCGGCCGCGGACCGCAGGCTGGCGGATCATGCGGACGCTCTGACGTGTGATCTTGTCGTTGTATTCAGCGTTGTTGTTGATCTGGACGTTCCAGAGCTGAATCGCAATCACCGAAAAAATGAGAAACGCCGCAAACATGATGACAGCTATCCGGAGATGCGCCGGATGAATGATGAAATCCTGTTTCTCTTCCGTCATGAGCGTCTTCTCTCCAGTTTCGCGTTCAGATACAGTTTCAGTTCCAGACGTTGATTCAGTAGATCCAGCATCAGGATCTCCAGCGGCAGAAGAAACGCCGTGCAGAAACTCGACAGAAACAAATCCGGAAGATGACGGAATAAAAACACAATCCCCCCATTCCAGAACGTCAGAGGTACATATGCCAGAACCGGAATCAGCGCCCCAGGAAGCGCCAGCATTGGAATGGAATCGGATTCCACTTTGTAAAGCCAGAAAAGAGAGAGCCCGCCCGTCAGGCTCAGAGCCAGTGCGGAAACAGGCGTGGAATGCCCCAGGATGAAGTCCAGTGCCGCCCCTCCGAACACGGCCAGGGTGAACCCCGTTCGAGGACCGAACACCACCACGGCGTAAAACACAAAGATCCCCAGAAGCGGCAGGAAAATCCCCAGAGAACGCAGAAGCGCCTCCAGAAAAACAGCCAGAACTGAAAAAACAAAGACATAGGAAACAGAGGTCATGGCGCCGCTTCCGTCCCCTCTCCGCCGGAAGCGCCGCTCCGGGTCATGACGACGACAAAGCGGATCATGTCCATATTCAGCGCCGGCTTCAGACGGGCCGAGGCATACAGATGCCCTTCGGAGATCCGGGCGGTTGCCCCGTCCGGATACGCCTGCAGAGTTCCAATGTAGATCCCGGGGGGCGTCTGACCGCTGAACCCGCTGGTGATGACAACTTCCCCGTCCCCGTATTTCGAATCCACCGGCAGATAACGGATCGAAACCGTGTGTTCAGTCTGAGAGTCGGTCCCCTGAAGAACCCCGAACGATTCCGATTCCGGAAGTGCCACGCTGACGGAACAGTTCCCGCTGAAAAGAGTCGATACCACTGCCGTGTGGCGCGACACCGAACGGATCTGTCCCGCCAGCGCCGTCACCGCCGTCCCGGAACCCGGAATCGGGGTCGTCGCCAGCACCGGATCCCCTTCCCGGATGCCGTCGGCTTCGCCCTTGTCAATCGTAAAGGAGGTCGACCAGCTCAGCGTATCCCGCAGAATGGTTTCCGCAAACACGGCTTTGAACTTCCCCTTCGGGCTGATCTTCATCAGAGTGCGCAGCTGCTCGTTTTCATTCTGCAGCTCGTGGACTAGCGACGCGCGGGCGGAAAGAAGCATGTTTTCCTTCTGAAGCAGATCCACCGCATGTGCCAGAGCCGGACGACTCCGGGAGAGAAGCGATTGTTTCGCCGCCTGACCTTCCAGATCTTTCGCCAGTTTCAGATACGGATAATAGAAATCCGCGGAAAGACGCCCTCCGATCCGGATTACAGTCCGATATGCCGCAAGTCCCGTTGCCAGAAGCAGCAGCACGATCAGTCCTCCGAGCATCCATGCGTTGATTGCAATATTCCGTTTTCGCATCCCTCAGGCGCCTTCTTTATGGTATTACGGATATTCATCCCAGGTTTCATCCAGATAGCGGTTCACCGCCGGGAAAACGGCCCGGGACCGCTGTTCGGACCGTTCCAGCGCTTCCAGCGCGTTCCGGAAACAGACCCGGGGCCCTGAAAAACGCAGTTCCGCTTCCGCCAGATAACGCTCCAGTGCATGGCGCGCAGAGAAGGCGGAAAACAATTGCCTCTCCGCGCGGGCAATCTCATCGCGGACGGCTTCCCCGCCTTCCGTCCGGCACTTCGTCACTGCCAGACGGATCTGCGAGAGCGGAGCGGAGAATTCGGGCGCCCCTCGTGTCGAAAGAAAACTGAGATGCCCGAGAAGCTGTGTGATCTTGTTGTTGAGATCGGGAATCTCCTCCCGTTTCATCGGCAGATCCGACAGACTGCAGACTTTCTCCTGCCCGTCCGCGTCCGTATACGTGATTTCCGCCGCCTCGTGATACAGCGTCTCAAAATATTCCGCCGCGTATGGCGTGAAACTGCTGATCAGCAGTTTCCCCATGGATTCGGAAAACCATTTCCCGCAGATCTCCTCCCGGGATGCAGTTCCTGTATCTTTCCCGGAGGTATCTTTTCCGGAACGCTTTCCGAAAACCTGTCTCCTCCGGAGGGCCGGATCGGCGAATTCCAGAAACAGATCCATCGCATCAACCCCGGACTTTTCCGCCAGAACCGCTTTCACAAAGCCCTCCAGGCGGTTGTTCTTCAAAAGTCCGCTTCTGTCCGCCGCCTCCAGCAGCAGTTCCGCATATTCCGCCTGCAGTTCCCGCGCCTGCGGAGAAGTCCTCTGCGAAGGTACCGCGGATGAAAGCAGTTTCGCCAGAGAAGGCCGGATTCCATGGGATTCCAGCGCATAAGCCATCGGACAGCTGCGGGAAAGAGGAAGTGAGGAAGTGTCCTGAAAGGATTCCCAGGCCTTTCTTGCCAGCCCCAGAATAATCCAGTGGTCGCGGATCCGTTCCGCATATTCCGGGGGCAGTTCGAGACGGGCAAGAACAAACCAGGCCATGAGCATCTCCCGCGATTCCCTGTCTTTTGTCCAGGTCCGGAAGGGGCCCGGAAGACGGATCCTGACCTCCCTCCCGAAAAGTGTCGCTCCGAAAAGATACGTTTCCGCCTCCTTTCCGCTCTTCCCGCCGGAGTCCGGCTGGAGCAGCCTGCAGCGAAACGGATTCCGCCGGAGCGGGAAAGCCCATGCCGCCACCGATTCAAAACGTTCCGTCAGACGCTGCGTGAGAAAGGAATCCGAGCGGTCCGCCTGCGTGAACTGAAGCAGATGAAATCCTCCTCCGCTTCTTCCTTCTTCATCGGCAGCGCCTCCTGCAGCGGTTTTGAGCGCCCCGCCTGTTTCCGGAGGAGGAATGTTTTGGGGCAGCATCTGCGCTTCCAGCTCCTTTCCCGCCGCGGCCGCGGGGAAAACGAGCGCCGCCGCGAAAAGACAGTTCGCAGAGAAAAGAAGAAAATTTGCCCGTTTGATTCTCATTCGCAGTGTTTCATCCGAGTTGTTTTTGCGGAAGAGTCCGAAGAGAAATTTACTTTGCCGAAAGGACTTTTGCAAGCCTTCCTGCTGTTGTTTTTCCGCTTTTGGACATCCTGTCCGGCCTTCCGCATTTCCTTCTTCCGCACCGGGAAGAGGAAGAAGGAAAGAAGAGCTGCCATGAAGAGGAGTTTTTTCCGCTTCTCTTCCGGCTTTTCCCCTTGCGGAAGCGTTTTTGAGAGAGTAGATTAAAGGCGTGTCTCTTCCAGAATTTCCCGGAACCCTGTCCGGCCGGAGCCCCCGGGGAGGGGAGGAAAGAAGAGAAGAAAAGAAAAAAACGAAAAGCGGAAAAACTGTCCTCAAAAAATTGTCCCGGATCAGAGAAAAGAGTCCCGATGCTTCAATACGCGCTGAAACGTGCCGCCTATTCCATTCTGATTCTCTTCGGTGTCCTGATTGTGACCTTTTTGCTCTTTCGTCTGGCCGCGGGAGATCCTGCTGCAACGCTGCTCGGGAAGAATCCTCTCCCTCAGGAAATTGAGGAGATGCGCATTGCTCTCGGATCGGACAAACCTCTCTTCTGGGGACGATGGTGCCGGACGGAATGTTACAGTTCCGCCGTCTTTCTGGATTCCCGCACTCAGTTTCCCGGAGTCGATTATTCCGGCTCTGTCAGAGGCACTCCGCAGGGGGTGCTTCTGGAAAATCCGGATGCGGAAATCCGTTTCCGCAGGAACTTCGATCCGGAAACGGAAAAGGTCAAGCTGCTTGTCCGGACGGATTCGCCGCTGTTGATCTGCGGACAATTCTGCCGTCCTTCCGGAGAAGAAGGCGGCATCATTCTGGAGTTCACGTCTGCTCCGGAGGAAATCCGGATCAGGGCAATTCCCGGAGAGGGAGAGCCAAAAGTCGCTTCCGTCCAGTTCTGGAGAGAAAACGAGCACCCCTTTGACAGTCAGGCCCTGGCCGCACTGGGCGAAGTGGTGTCGTTTTCATCCACGTTTCCGTACGTGTCTTTCCTGAATTTCGGGAAGACTCTTCAGACGCGCGAATCCATCCGCGGGAAGCTCTGGCGCGGGATGTGGCCCTCTCTTCTACTCATGCTGCCGATCTTTTTCGGAGAATTGGTGATCGGCATTGCCCTGGCCATGCTGGCGTGTGTGAAACACGGACGTCTGACGGACAGGGTGATTTTGTTTTTCTCCGTCGCCGGAATGAGCATCAGCTATCTTGCGCTCATCGTTTTCGGACAGTGGTTCATGGGATATTATCTGAATCTCTTCCCTGTCTGGGGATGGGGGGATCCGCGTCATCTGGCGCTGCCGATTCTGATCGGGATCGTCAGCGGGACGGGCAGCGGCGTCCGTTTTTACAGAACCGTCTTCCTGAATGAACTGGGAAAAGAATATTTGAGAACGGCAGTCGCAAAGGGATGCAGTCCGTTCTCTGTCTATTTCAAACATTTGCTGAAGAATGCGATGGTCCCTGTCATCACGCGGGCGTCGACGGTGCTGCCTTTCCTGTTCACGGGAAGTCTGCTTCTGGAAAGTTTCTTCGGTATTCCCGGACTCGGATATGAGGGGGTCAATGCTCTCAATGATGCAGACCTTCAAATGCTCAAGGCACTCGTCCTTCTGGGCGCTTTCCTTTTTGTCGGGATCAATCTCATCACCGATCTGGCTTATGCGTGGATTGATCCGCGCATCCGTCCGGGGAAGAAGTCGTGAATTCCCGGCTTCCGCCGCCTCCGGTGCTTTCTCTCGGGACAAAGCGGGTCGGGAGGCACTCCCTGACCTCCCCCCGGGATGGATCGGCGATGAGTTCAATGATTCTGGCATTCAGTTCTTCATAGGGGTGAGCGACGGTGCTCAGGGAGGGATATGTGAAAGCGGATCCCGCGTCATCGTCAAAGCCGACCACGGCGATGTCGCGGGGAATGCGGATTCCGTGTTCCGCAGCATATTTCAGGAATCCGAAGGCCATGCGGTCTGTGTCGAAAAACAGAATGTCGGCTTTTCTGCCGCTGCCAGGCATCCGTTGTTCCAGAAGTGCGGCTGAGGCACGATATATTTCTGAGGATGTCGATCCGCAGAAGACGCGTTGATATTCCGGAGGAGGAGCATGGGGGAGCGTTTTTTCTTCCTCCAGTTGTTCCCGCAGGATTTTTGCGAAAGCCTCGCAGCGTGATGGCAGGCGTCCGCAATGGAGAATTCTTCTTCGTCCCCGGAAGCTCAGGAAGCGGATGGCTTCGGCAATTCCGCTGGTCCTGTCCACTGGAGATTGGAGCCGGGGAAGATGCGGTCCTGATCAATCCAGAGGAAGCGGTTGCCTCCGCGCAGGAGCGTTTGCGCAATCTCTTCCGTCACCGGAGACATGACCAGTATCTCGCGGAGCATGCCGTTCCAGTCCTTCAGAATTTTTTCCGCTTCCGAACAATTTTCCGGAACGGTCGCCATCACCGGATAAAATCCCTGCGATTCCAGACGTTTTTCCAGGTCAAAGGTCTTCCGCGTATACACTTCCCACGAACGTTTCGCCTCAAATCCGATTACCCCGATGAAATGGCTTGAACGTGTCCTCAGATTGCGTGCATTGACGTCCGGGAGGTAGTTCAGTTCCTCCGCGAGCTTCAGAATTTTTGCACGTTTCTCCGGCAGAACGTTCGGAGCGTTGGAGAGCGCCCGCCGGACGGTCCGGACTGAGATCCCTCCCGCTTTTGCAATGTCGTTCAGCGTTGTCATGGAGAAGAATGTTGTCTTTCTCTTTTGCTCTTTTTTTTCTGTTTTTCCGTTCTTCCGTTCCCCCCCAGCGTTTTCTTTCTGCCGCGGCAAAGAATGTCCCGCACCTGTCTTGTGCTTGTGTGATGACTGTAGCTTCGCCCAGGTTTTTTTCAAGGCATTTCCGCAGAAACACGAAAAAATCGGAAATTTCATCCCCCATCCGTTTGATTCCGGGAAGAGGAACGGTATATTGAACTTTGTAAGAAAAATAACAAAGTTGAGAGCTTTTTTCTTTTTTCCCCCATGAAATCCGTGAAAGCGATAAGATCTGTAAACTCCGTGAGACGTGCGAGCCCCGTAAGAACATTTCCCGGGTCGGGAGATTTTCTGGAACTGATCTGGAACGGGAGTGCCTCCAGCCGGGCGGAGGCGGCGCGTCTTCTGGATCTGAGCCGCCCGACCGTTTCGGGAATGGCGGAAAGACTTCTCCATGCCGGAATTCTCCGGGAAAACGGCAGAGGGAAATCCTCCGGGGGAAAACCGCCTGTTCTGCTGGAAATCTCCGGAGACGCGTTCAGCAGCATCGGGCTTGATCTGGGATATGAGGGGACCGCCTGCGGAGTTCTGCTCGATGCGCGCAAACGGATTGTCAAACACGCGGAAGTGCCCGGAGGAAAGGGATTCCGCGAGATGCTCGAAAGCGCGGAACGGCTCATCCGGATGCTGGATGACGGAAAGACGGCGGGAGTCGGGGCGGCTGTGTCCGCGATCGTCCGCCCTTCCGACGGAAGAATTCTGGAAAGCGCCCACTTCGATCTGGCGGACCGCCCGTTCCGGGAGGAACTGGAAAAGAGAAGCCGGTTTCCTGTGGTGATTGACAACCGGGGACGCATGTCGGCACGTTCCGAACTGCTTGGAGGGGAGGCGTCCGATGGAGAGGGTTTTGTACTGCTTTCACTCGGCCGCAGCATCGGTGCAGCCGTCTGTCTGGACGGGCGGCGTCTCTATACGGGGAAAAACGGCATGGCTGGGGAGATCCGGAATCTGAAGGTCGGCCTCTTCCCCTCCGGAGGGGAAGCGCTGATGAGTCTGGAGGAAGTGATGGACTGTTCTTTCCGGCGGAAAAACAGAATCACGGAAAAGCAGTGCGCTCTTTACTGCGCCGAGGGACTCTGCCGGATTCTCGATCTGCTGGATCTCCGGCGGATCATTCTTTCAGGCCGTTTTGCGGAGTTCGGAAAAACTTTTCATTCTCTTCTGAAGTCGGAAATGCAGGAAAGAGCCTCCTGTAAAGTTCTGCTTTCCCGCTTCGGGAGATTCGGAGCCGCGCGCGGGGCGGCGGCTGCGGCCGTGGAACGCTTTGTTCTTCATCCCGGCGATTTTCCCCCCGTCCGCCGGAATGGCGGCGCTTCCGGGTGTGGAGGAGCTCCGCGCCTGATTTGATTCCTGTTCATGCGGATTCCCCCGGAGGAGAAAACGGCAATCCGGGAAAGAGAATAAAAAAGTGAAAACAGCACTTCCGGAAACACAGAATCCCGGAACAAAAGGAAAGGATGCATCGGAAATGAGTCTGAGAATCTATGCGGATGCGGAAAAGGCGTCCATGGCGGCGGCAGATCTGGGCGCTGCGAAAATCCGTGCCGCGCTTGAGGAACGGGGAGCGGCGAACATCGTTATCGCGACTGGCGCAAGCCAGTTCGCCATGCTGAAACATCTGACCGGAGCCCCGGGAATCGACTGGGGACGCGTTACCATGTTTCATCTGGATGAATATGTGGGACTGCCGGAAACGCACCCTGCTTCTTTCCGCCGTTATATCCGCGAACGATTCATTGCCCGTCTGCCTCGGGCACTGAAGGCGGCGCATTTCGTCGACGGGAGTGCTCCGGATCCGGAACGCGTCTGTGAGGAACTGGGGGAAATCATCGCGGAACATCCTGTTGACGTCTGCTTCATCGGCATCGGGGAAAACGGGCACATCGCCTTCAACGATCCGCCCGCCGATTTCGATACGGAGAAAGCGTATCTTGTCGTCCATCTGGATGAGGCTTGCCGGAAACAGCAGCTCGGCGAAGGATGGTTTGCGGGGATCGACGAAGTTCCGAAACACGCCATATCCATGAGTGTCAGGCAGGTCCTGAAAAGCCGCTCCATCATCAACACCGTGCCCGACAAACGCAAGGCGCATGCCGTGAAGATTACTTTTGAAGGGGAACTCTGCCCGGATCATCCCGCATCTGTGATCCGGCTCCATCCGGACTGCGAGACCTTTGTCGATCCGGACGCCGCTTCTGAACTTTCGGATCTTGCCCGGACATTCTGCCGCGTCTGAAAAATCTGAAAAATCTGAAAAAACAGAGGAAGGGAGCCTGTCTCATCATGAGGCCGCTGACGGTATTTCATCTGGATATGAATTTCACCGCACTCCGCACCGATGTGATTCGGGGAATGCTTGAATTTGCCGCTTCCGCCGGATATGATGCGGTGCTCTGGGAACTGGAAAACAAGGTGCGCTGGGAGACGTGTCCGGAAATCGCGGATCCGGAAGCCATGAGCCGGGAGGAATTCCGCTGTCTTCTTGATTATGCGGCGTCTCTTGGGCTGGAGTCCATTCCCCTGCTTCAGAGCTTCGGTCATGCGGAATATGTCCTGATGCACGGGAAATATGCTTCCCTGAGAGAACAACCGGAGCATCCGGACTGCTATTGCGTGTCGAATCCAGGCACACGCGCCTTCCTGAGCTCCCTGATCCGTGAGTACCTGGAGCTTTTCGGTCCCGGGAAACTGAGATATTTTCATCTGGGCGGAGACGAAGCTTATGTCTTCGGCACCTGTCCCCTTTGTTCTTCTCAGGAAAAGAACTCTCTCTATGCGCAGCACATCCGCGCCCTTGCGGAGTCTCTCCTTCTCCCCCTGGGCATCCGTCCCGGGATCTGGAGCGATATGGTGCTTCGCCATCCGGAAAGCATCGAGTGCATCCCGAAGGATTTTGTCATGTGGGACTGGAATTACGGCGACGGAATTCCCCTTCCCCCCACCGCCAGTTCCCGTGAGGACAGTCCTTCCTCCGGAGACAGCTTTTCCTCCGGGACCGTTTCCTTTCCGGAACCTTTTCCCACGGCCGATTTTCTCAGCGGGGCCGGTTACGATGTCATCCTCTCTTCCGCCTCCCGATCCTGGTGCGACAGCCCCTTCCTTCCCGCCTGGGAAATTCATCTCCGGAACATCGCTGGAGCCGCCTGGAAGGTCAGGCGTCATTCCCTTGCCGGACATTGTGTGACCAGCTGGGCGATCCGTCTGGTTCCGTATGAACTCCAGAAGCCCCTGATCGATTCCGCGCCCCGTTTTTCCGGGGAAGAGGACCTTCTTTCCGATCCTTCCGGATTTTCCGCCGTCTGCCGCGATTCCATTCGGAAATGCTGGGGCCTGCCCGCCTTGTTCTCCGGACCGCAGGCCCGTCTCTTTTCCGTGGACCCGGAACTGCGGATCTTCACTGCCATTCAATGGAACGGACTCAAGGACTCCACTCTTCCGCCGCCCGGATTCCTTTCAGAAAAGTTCCGTTCCGAACAGGGGGCTGGACTCTGGAATTCCTTCCGGAAACGCATCCCGGAAAGAATCGCCGTGCTGGAAGAATTTCCCCGTCTGTTTTCCGGGAATCCCGGGAAAAATCCAAATCCGGAATTCCAGACCTGTTTTCGGGAAGCTGTTTCTCTGGAAAAAGGGTTCTGGAAAATTCTCGGGATCCTGGCGGAAGAGGAGACTTTCTCCGTCCCGCCTGGGAGGAAAGCGCTCCTGCTCGAAACCCTCCAGTCCCTGAAACGGGATATGTTTTTGCATCTGCTGCGGGAACAGAGGCCGGGGAGTGCGGAAAAGAATGCGCTTCTTGTCTTCCAGCCTCTGATCGAATTCTGTTCGGGAACGCATTGAGTCCGAAAAAGATAAAGGAAGTTCCAAAAAAGAGCGTTTCAGAAAAAGAGTTGTCCTTACTGTCTTCCGTGGAAGAAAATTCCTTCCCCCGGAAATCCGTATGGTGAAGTCCTGAAAAACGCGGAAGAGATCCGGGATACGGGATGAAAGAAGAGACGAGGTGGGGAAAAGGAGAAAAAGGGGAAAAGGGGAGAGGAGGGCGGGGCGGGATTTTCGATCATCCTGCATCTGCCGTGCATCATCTTGGATCCGCCATGCTTCCCGGGGTGGAGAAAAAAAGGAAGGAAGTCTTTTCTTTCCTGGACGGGGAGGGCAAAAAGAGAATCCCGTCCGGATGGAGGAATAGACGGGGGTGTTTGCAGCTCCGATAGATGGAAAGATTTTGAACAGAAGCCTGCCCCTCCCCGTCACAGCATCCATGCTGAGGATGGATGTGGGAGGAGGGATTGCTGCTGTCCGTTTTTTGTGTTCCCCCGTACTACGATACTACGGAGAAGGGAGGTAGGAAAGAGGGGGGCGGGCCGCCGCGGTTGCCTGTGCCGCGCTTGGCATTATTCCACGATTTCGTCAAGAGACCATCTGGAATTGTTGTCTGTCTTTCTGCTGATCCACTTTCCGTTGGTGTAGTCGGGGAATGGGACGGGCATGCCTCCCATGGCAATGGACTGTTCGGAGAGGCAGGTCACGCTCATCCAGGCGGCGCAGTCATAGACGTCGATCGGCGGGACGGAGCGTGTGCGCACGGCATCGAAAAACGCTCTGAGCGCGAGCGAATCCATGCCTCCGTGTCCGCCGACGGGATTTTTCCTGTGTTCCTTCCAGATGGGATGATCATACTCTTCGTAAAAATCTTCCTCCTTGTCCCATTTATGGACGCGGTATGGATTTCCGGCGACGTCGATTTCATCATAGCTCGGGCTGATGCCTTCGATGTAGATACCCTTGGCGTTTTCGAGCCAGATGCCGCGGGTTCCCTGGACCCTGCAGTCGCGTGAGTAAGGACGGGGGAGGGAAATGCCGTGAGTCATGGTGATGGTCTCACCGTTGGCGCATTTGATGACAGTCGTCACGATATCGCCCTCATTGAAATGGAGTTTCTTTCCCTGGAGTTCCGCGGCTTCAGCGAATCCGCGGGCCTTGGAAGCGGTGGAAGTCAGGCTCAGGAAGCGGTTGCCTCTGTTGATCCGGAGGATTTTTGCGATGGGACCGAGTCCGTGAGTGGGATAAAGATCCGCATTGCGCCGGAAATTCTGCCAGGCTCTTTCAATTCCCTGGTCGAGCTCTTTCACCAGCACATCCGCCAGATAGTGCTCATATCCGCATTCGCAGTAGATGAGTTCCCCGAAGAGTCCCTTGCGGACCATGTTCATGACCATGAGCTCATTGCGTCCGTAACAGCAGTTTTCGAGCATCATGCAGGAAACGCCGGTGGATTCCGAGGCGTGGACGAGCTGCCAGAGTTCCTCTGTCGAAGAGGCTCCCCCGACTTCAATCCCGGCGTATTTGCCCATGCTCATGGCATCGCGGGCGATCTGGAGATGGGAATTCCAGGAGGTCGGGACAAGCACTGCGTCCACATCCGGCGATTCGATCAGCTTCCGGTAATCGCGGTAGACAGCGGGCTGCTTTTTCTCCTTTTTGGCAAAAATCCCCTGAATCCGCTCGATCCGATCCTCGCGCAGATCACAGATTGCTGCGACTTCAACCTCGTTTTCCAGAACAAAAATGGAGGCGAGGAGGGTTTCCGTTCTCGGACCGAGTCCGATCATGCCGATTTTGACTTTGCGGCTGCTGCTGTCCATATCCCATGTTTCCTTATGCTGTATTGCCGTGGACGGGCGGTGTTTTCTTTCTTCTCTGCCCGATCCTGTTTTTTTGTGAAGAACAGATAACTATGGGGTATCATTGCTGTTTTTTCAACAGAGTTTTTTCATCAGGAGTCATTTTTTTGCTGTTTTCAGCTGTTTCGGCAAATCTTTCAGCTGTTCGCAGCAATGTATTCGGCTTTTCCGGGAGATATATCTTATCGCATGAAGGAGAACGGAATTTTTTTTGATTGGAATCTGAAAACAGAATTTTGCAAGGAGGAAAACATCATGTCTCATCCGGAAACAAGGGAAGAGCGCTTTACCCTGATCGAGCTTCTGGTGGTGATTGCGATCATTGCGATCCTGGCAGCGTTGCTTCTGCCTGCGCTGCAGCATGCAAGAGATGTCGCAATGAGAACCCTCTGCACCAGCAATCTGAAACAGACGGGAATGATGGTGATCATGTATGCGGGAGACAACAAGGGATTCACTCCCGCCAGGGAGTGGGAATGGGAAAGCGATGCCGGAATCTCTCAGCCGGTTGAAGGATGGGCCAATAAAATCTATTTCTGGAATTACATTCTTTCCTTTTCTGAGAAGGTGCCGAAAAGCATTGTCTGCCCCCGCGGGAGAGGAAGCGATGGGAAATTCCTGGGTTCATCCCCCGGGAAATACGACCCATACTACTGGTTGAACTATAAATTCCTTGCCTTGAGAGAATTTGCCGACAACGAAAAAATCTTCTCCATCGAACGGATGCGAATGCCCGCCTCCAGCGGCATGATGTATGATGGCGGAAACGGACTCTTCGGAAACAGAAGCACTTCCCCGAGAACCGGAGAAAGCATTCAGCATTACATTCCCGGATCCGGAAGCGGAGTCATTGCCCCGGAGGTCCCTTACTGGAATACGGCGCTGGCATATCCGAGGAAGGACTGGGAAAATCGTCATGGCCCTGAGATCAGCATCGTTCTCTGGGACGGTCATGCCATCGTGTATTCTGCCCGTCAGGCCGCCGTCGAAACCCAGCAGGCCGCCGTTGCCAGCTATGTCTGGCCGCTTGGCAATAAGTATGCTCCGGATGAAAACGATCCGCTTTTCTGTCCGCGCTGAGGAGATTGCTGCGATTCTCTTCTCCTCTTTTCCTCCTGCTGTGGAGTCAGTCGGAGCGCGTCTTTTTTTCCTATGAACGTCCCCGGAATGATTCCGCCCCCCACTGAAACAGAAAGAATTCCGGAAAACGTTTTTTCTTCCCTGTTTTTCCTTTTCATGAAGACTCATATCCTTTCTCTTTCTGCCCGGTCCTGCCCGGGGAAGGGGCCCACCTGGAAAAGGAAGCCGCCGGGGAAAAAGTATTCCCGAAAGGACAGGACGAACCAGAATTTGAATACACACCGGGAGAGGGAAAGAAAGCGTGAGAGGATCCGCGAAAGAGCAGAGTCTTATTCCTTTTCAGGGACAGGATTTTCTGTTTCTGGATTCGATGATGAAGGAACCCTTTTCCTCATAGATTTCGATCTGCCCGTACGGTGTGGGGATGGTTACGGCCTGCCCCGGGACAAGTTTCAGCGGAGCGGCGCGGAAACTTTTCCATCCGTCATCCGTTGCTTCGCATCCGCTGAAGAGGAGGGGGAGCAGGAAAGCCGGTCCGGAACTCCAGGCATGGCAGAGACTCAGACCGTAGGGACGGTCGTAAAAGCTGTAGATTTCCCGGCTCTTTTTTCTGCTGTCCCATGCTTCAAAAAAGGTGGTGGCTCCGACCCGGAGCATGCCTCCCCAGACTTCGCGTATTTTTGCGAGAGCCGCGGCGGCTTCTCCTGCCCGGTACATAGCCAGGAGTTCGAATGCGAGCATGAAGGGGGTGCCCGCCGGAGGCAGTTTGCCGTTGAGCAGTTCCTTTACGATCCGGAGGTTTTCCTCTTTTTCGGTCAGGCCACCCAGGATGGCGAGGAAATTTGCGTGTCTGTGAAAGCCCGATTCCGGTTCTCCTGGGACATCGAAGAAGAGTCCCTTTTCCGGATTCCAGGCCTTTTCAAAGAGGGAGTGCTTCAGGAGTTCGGCGTGTTCCAGACAGCGTTTTTCCAGGGGCTCATCCTTTCTGCGGCGTGCGAGTCTGGCGGCGGCATGGAGACTCCAGTAGAAGAGGGTTTGGAGAGCGGTTGTTTTTTTGCCGTCGACCCAGTCGATGGTGAAATTCTGTTCATAATCGTCATAAGGGATGAGGAAACCGTCGCTTCCGGAATTCTGAAGGAGAATGCCGATGTGTTCTGAGATTCCGGGATACTGCTGTTCCAGAAAGTCGGGATCGGAGAAATAAAGCTGGTAGCTGTCGTGAGCGATGAGATACCAGAGGGAATAGTCCACGACTCCGTTCAAATGGGTTTTCCGGATTCCGGGCCGTCCGAGTGCGAGCAGACTCCGCCGGATCGGTTCCGCCTCTGCAAACGTATATGCCGAGGCCAGAACGCTCAAGGCCAGATCCCCCACCCACGGCAGACGGTCCCGTTTGATTCCGTCCAGCAGGAAGTACTGCATGCACATTCTTAGTGTATAGGCGGAACAGATCCAGATTTTGTTCAGTTCCTCGTCTGCTGCGAAGGCACCGCGGTAGCAAATCGGCGTGACGCAGGGGCGGCAGAGAATCCGGAGCGGCATGGAAGGATTTCCCGACTCTGCCCGCAGATAACGGAATGCGATCGGGGCAGGGGTTTTCCAGATTCCCGGATCCTTTTCCAGCAGTTCCCAGCTTTGTTCCGCCACTGCGGGATCCCGGTTTTCCATTTCAGCGGGAGATTCGCCGAATCCGAAGAAGGTCGGTTTCTCCGGAGAGTGAATTTCCACTTCGGCAAGGATTTCTCTTCCTGCATCGAAGCGTCCGGGTGCGAATTCCTTCAGCGGCAGTTCCACTCCTTCCGCAAGATTGTCTTCCCCGTACGGATTGCCGCCCGGACATGCTGCTGTGAAGGATGCGTCTGTGGCAGGGCCTCTCTCCCCTTCTGAAGCCGAGGCTTCCCAGCCCGGAAGCTCTGAGGCGATGGATGGCAGACTTTCCCCCCCGTCATCCACGCGAACTTTCAGCAGAAACTGCCCCGGGGCAGGCAGACAGAAACGAATCTCTTCCCCGTCCTGTTTTTCTGCGTTCAAAGGAGTTCCGTTCAGGAAGGCTTTGAAGTCTCCGTGGATGCGGAGATTCAGAATTCCCGCATCGGCTTCCCGGCGGAAACGGACGCATGGAGAAGGAATGTGCAGGTTTTCCGTATATCCGACTTTCATTTTCAGAATCCGTGTGATCCTGCGCATTCGGAGCAGTTGAAAACACTCATATTCCGCGTACGGATAAAGCCAGTTTTCTTCCGGTTTCGTTTGACAGCGGGATGGTATTTTTTCACTGGCCGAATAGAACGGATCGACGGTGGTGCAGGAGCGGGAGTATTCATGTGCCCGACTTGGGGTGGCGGCAATCGGTTTCATTTTCATAGGGTTCCTGTTGTCTTCCTGGTCTGATGGCGGATTTCTGCTGTCTTATCCATATGATGACTAACGCAGTTTTATGGCGATTCTGAAATATAAAACTGAGTTCCCGGAATGCAAGAGAGGATTTTTCATGTGACAATGAAACGTGAAAGTTCCATTCGCATTTTTCCAGAGATAAAAATTTGCGAAGCAACAAAATAAAAGAACTTGCGACGTAATAGAAATTACGGAAAAATGCGGTGAGCATTTTTCTCGAGGTCAAGGTCTGTGACCTTGTCGCGGTCCAGCGGCGAGACGCTGGCCGCCGGAGGCAAAAAAAACAAAAGAACTTGCGACGTAATAGAAATTACGGAAAAATGCGGTGAGCATTTTTCTCGAGGTCAAGGTCTGTGACCTTGTCGCGGTCCAGCGGCGAGACGCTGGCCGCCGGAGGCAAAAAAATAAAATAAATAAATAAAAGCATGAGGGCTCCTCGCCCTCATACTCCTCGGCAGGATTGCATCTTCTGCACCCGGCAGGCAAGCCTGCCGTATTTTTCTTTTTATTCTTTTAGAATTTTAATTCTTTTACTTGAAAGAATAAGATTTCTGATTCCATTATAGGGCCCGCATATTTCTCCCCGTTTCAGCAAAAGAAAATTCCGCGGCTTCCGCTTGGGAGAACTTTCCAGCGGAAGAAAAAAATGCAGGATCTGTCGCCCCCATAAAAAACAGTTCAGAACAGAAAGAATATTATGAAAATACTCCTCCTGACAGGATGCGCAGGTTTTGCAGGAACTCTTCTCCGCTATGGATGTGTGCGCGCTGTCAGCCAGTTCCTGCCCGGATTGCCCGCAGGGACTCTTCTCGTCAATGTCATCGGATCCTTTCTCGCCGGATTCTGTTTCATCCTCTGGAAAGCAAAACTGCCTTTGTATGAGGAATGGATGCCCATCCTTTTCATAGGCTTCCTCGGAGCATTCACCACTTTCAGTACCTTCGCATTTGAAAGCGCAGGATTCCTGCTGGATGCCCGCTATGGAAAATTCATCGCATATGTCCTTCTCCAAAATATAAGTGGAATCCTCTTCGCCGCAGCCGGAATATGGATTTCTGGACTTCTCCTCCGTTAAATCAAATTTGCGCGGCACAAAGGAAAACTCTGCATGTCCGGCAGCTTTTTCCCTCTTCGTCTTCCCGACCCATTCGGGAAAGATCCCACTGCTCCTGAGATTTCTTCTCTAGTGCCTGTTGCCCTTTTCCCGTTCCATGCTTCCTCCAGGCAGGTGCAACGCTCAAAAGAAAGAATCCCTCTCTTTTCCTCTGAAAATATTTAAGAGAAAGAACAGAAGGAGAAAAAACTTTCCCCCTGACTCCTTTAGACTTGGAATAAAAAGATATGGCTTTTTCCTCTTTCTCTTTCCATATCTACACACCATCATACGATTCTGTTTTTTCTCCCTCCTGCGGGAGAATCCGCAATGGACCGGAATCAGCAAACAAAAAGCCCGGCAGTTTTCTGCCGGGCTTTGACCGAAACGTATTTCCAGCGGTAAAAGAAATTCTCTTATTCCGCTTTGGCTGCTTCCGCTTCTTCTTTTGCCGCGTTATCAGCGGCGGCAGGGGCGGCGGGAGCATCCGCTTCCACAAACTGAATGAGGCAGACCGGAGCACCGTCTCCGACACGGTGGCCAGTGTGAATGATCCGGGTATAGCCGCCGGACCGCTTAGCGAAACGGACGGCGAGATCATTGAAGAGTTTGTCCAGGACCAGTTTTTTTGTCTGGGCCTTGTCGGAAGGAGTATTGATTTTCAGTTTGGAATAGGCGAGCCTGCGCTGATGTTCGCCGCCTTTTTTTGCATAGGTGACAAGGCGGTCGACAAAGCGGCGGAGCTCTTTCGCCCGGACGGTCGTGGTCTGGATCTGGTCATGCTCGATCAGGCTGCAGGCGAGATTGACGATCATGGCCTTTCTGTGACCGCAGTTGCGGCCGAGTTTGGCAGTATGTTTCAGATGACGCATGGATTACGCCTCCTCCTTCTTGGCGGCTTTGGCCCGGTCGGCCTCGGCCTGGATTGCATTGCTCAGTTCTTCGCTGAACGCCATGCCGAGACTGAGATTGATCTCCGCAAGCTTCTCCTTGATTTCGTCCAGAGACTTCTTTCCGAAGTTCCGGTATTTCAGCATACGGGATTCACTCTTCAGACAAAGTTCACCAAGCAGTTTGATATTCGCGTTGTTAAGACAGTTCATCGCACGGACTGAAAGATCAAGAACCTCCACATCCTGGGAAAGGATCTTGAACATCTTCTGCTCTTCCTCGCTGATGGAGGAAAGCGCATCTCCCTCGGAAACCTGACTGCCGAGGAACGGCTTCAGGTGATCCTTCAGAATTTTCGCCGCTTTTTCAATGGCGTCTTTCGGGGAAATGCGTCCGTCGGTATAGATTTCGATTGTGAGACTGTCCATCTCCGTCTCCTCGCCGACGCGTGCCGCGCCAACCTGGTAACGGACATGCGTCACAGGGCTGAACAGACAATCCACAAGAATCGTTCCCAGCGGATGATCCGGGCGTTTGTTCTTCTCCGCCGGACACCAGCCGCGTCCTTTGGCAATCTCAATCTCCGCGCGGAAAGGAACATCCTTATCCAGCGTGCAGATGATCTGGTCCGGATTCAGAACCTCCACAGTCCCGTCTCCGATGATGTCGGCCGCGGTCACGGGACCGGCTTTCCGCTTCCTGATCTCCAGGGTCTTCGGCTGATCGCTGTGAAGATTGAGCTTCACCTTCTTCAGATTCAGAATGATTTCCGTGACATCCTCAAGAACATTGGGAAGTGACGAAAACTCGTGGGTCGTCCCGTCTATTCTCACCGCCGATATGGCGGCCCCTTCCAGCGATGACAGCAGAACTCTGCGCAGGGCATTCCCCACCGTATGGCCGAATCCGCTCTGAAACGGAGCGGCTATGAACTTGGCATACTTGTCCGTCGCGGTGGTTTCGTCCATGACAAGCGTTTGAGGCATCGGAAAATTGGATGCAGCAGCCATCGTGTTTTATCCTCCAGAAAAATGGTTTCCAGTAACAAAATCGCTCCCGGACCTCCTCTGCACAAGCAGAACGGAGCTCGGGATCTTGGCTTCAGACACGGCGTCTTTTCGGAGGCCGGCATCCGTTGTGCGGGACAGGGGTAATATCTTTGATGGCATTCACTTCCATCCCGATGGAGGCAATTCCTCTGACAGCGGATTCACGCCCCGCTCCGGGTCCGTTGATCCGAACTTCCACTTCCTTCATCCCAAGAAGCTCCGCCTTCTTCGCCGCATCCGCTGCCACTACCTGCGCCGCGTATGCCGTGCTCTTGCGGGACCCTTTGAACCCGTTCTTCCCGGAACTCGACCAGCACAGCACATTCCCGTGAAGATCTGTAAAGGTGACTTTCGTATTATTGAATGTCGCGTGCACATAAGCAATCCCGGAGGGAACATAGCGCCCGCTCTTCTTCCGCTTGACTTCGGAGGCCGCCGCCGCTGTGCTTTCTCCCTGCACGGCACTGCTGTTCTCCGCTGCAGCCGCTTCGCTTGCAGCAGGGGCCTTTTCCTTTTTCTCTTCAGCCATATTGATTCAAAACCTTTCGATTTGCTTTCATCGTAAGTAAAACAGGAAGCAGATGATTCCTTACTTCTTGCCTGCAGACGCCCCGGCTGCGGCCGCTGCCTTGTCGGATGCCGCAACTCTTCTCTGCGTTTTGTCGCGAATCGCTCCGACCGTCTGCTTCTTCCCTTTGCGTGTACGCGCATTGGTCCGCGTCCGCTGCCCGCGGACAGGAAGACTCTTCTTGTGACGCAGACCACGATAGCAGTTGATCACCTGAAGACGTCTGATGTCTGACACCAGCTGACGGCGGAGATCCCCTTCCACCGTATACTCATTCTGAAGAAGAACCGTGATCGCCGCAATGTTCTCGTCTGTCAGCTGCGACGCTTTCAGGTTCGGATCAATCTTTGCCCTCTCCACCAGCTCCTTCGCAATCGCAGGCCCGATCCCGTAAATGGTCTGAAGCGCATAGGCAACACGCTTGTTCAACGGAATATCCACTCCTAAAATTCTGGGCATGTCGTATCCTCTCCGTTTCAGCCTTGTTTCTGTTTGTGGCGGGGATTCCGCGAGCATACCACGCGAATCACGCCTTTTCTCTTTATAACCTGGCAGGACTCACACCTGCGTTTGATGGACGAACTAACTTTCATTCAGGCACCGCCTTCATAAAAAAGTTTTCTGTTTTTGGAATGCAGACAACAACAAACGAACTCTCCTTTGCAAAATCGGAAGAGTCCTCTCTACTTACCCGGTCGAGCTGGAATGCCGGCCAACAACCACGAGTATTGCCGGGAACGCCGGGTAAACAATAAGATCATAAGATACTGCTCCTCTCTCCTTTTACAAATCCATGCAGAAAAATTTTTTTATTTTTTTTCCCGCAGTTCGCATGAATATCTCTCTTCCACCATCCGAAGCATCTGGCGGACCGCTTTTTCCATGTCCAGTTCCAGAGAGGGCAGATGAATTGTCGCGTCCACAAACGGACGGTATTCCGGAAGAAGCTTCATCCGCGCAAGATCCACTGCCGTGAACGGACGCGCAGTGGTCCGGTGAAGTGTGCAGTATTTGAAGTAGCCGCGGAGCGGAGAACCGGTTGTCATGAGTACGTCCGCAAGTCCTCCGCCGATAATCCGTGACACCTGTTCGTAGCCGTCTCCCTCACAGTGCGGCAGAAGGGTCTCATCCACCGTCCCGTTCAGTTCCCGGAGAACCTCGATCAGCGCCTCTCGTCGTTCACGGTCCGCACGCGAATTTTCCGCTCCGAAAAGAAAGGAAATCCGTTTGCCGGCATATTTCTTCAGTGCTCGCCTGAAAAAACGCCGGGAATCCCCGCGCACGTCCCGCAGAATCTGCGGATGGGAGGGCGCTATGTCGTAGTTCCCCAGCACCAGATACGGAATCCGTTTCCGGATGGCGGTCTGGGTCAGATTTTCATCCACAATGCCGGAAAGAAAGACTCCGTCCAGTTTCCTGCTCTCAAGCCAGCTTTCAAAACTGTACGGCTCATCGTGATTGCATCCCGCCACGGGAGTGTATTCCGCCTTTTCAATTTCCTCGCCCAGATTTTGAAGAAGAAGTCCTTCCCTCGTCAGATTGTAATCGTTGATAAAGATCCCCAGACGGAAATATGGCCCAGCCTCTCCCGAACGCGTCACAAAAACCCCGCATTTCGCCTCCGAACGCACATAACCGAGATTTTCCAGACCCGCCATCGCCAGCTGGATCACCTGGACTCCCACTGCGTAACGGTCCGCCAGAACACGCATGGATTCGATTTTCTCGCCGTCCTTGTAGAGTCCCTGATTGATCTTCGCAATCATGTCGGTGGCAACGGTCCAGTATTTCGGCACCGTCTTCCCTTTCCGGGCGGATGACGGAGGCAGCTTTCTCCGGAGTTTCCCCGCGGGATTCCTCTCCGTTTTCAAGCGCTTGGGTACAATACGCATCGCCGGATTTTCCCCTTCGTTCCCGTTTCCCTGTCTTTTCTTCCCACGGGGCCGGAAGGCCTCTCTGGGCAGCTGAACTGGTTTCCCCTTCCCCCCCTCCGGTATTTTTCCCCTCCCCTTCGGGATGATATAGATTCCGGAAAGAGGGAGAAAACGCCCGTTTGATGATGAAAAAAACTTATTCGTTTTTGAAATCCGGCAGAAGGCTGTAGACGCATTTCCCGCGGACAAAGGTCGCCGCCGCTCTACCCTTGGCGCGATAACCGTTGAACGGTGTATTCCTGGATTTCGAGAAGAAGCCGGAGGAGTCGATCACATGCTCCGTGTTCAGATCCAGAACCGTGATGTCCGCCGGCGTGCCGGGTTCCAGCGTGCCGAGCCCGGGAATGCCCAGAACTTCCGCCGGCCCCTGCGTGAATTTCGCTATCAGCGCAGAGAGCGAAAGCTGGTTCTTGTGATACAGCTCCGTCAGACAGACGGGCACCGCCGTCTCCAGCCCCACAATCCCGAAGGGGGCGTAGTCAAACTCCACCATCTTTGCCGTCGCCGTATGCGGCGCGTGGTCCGTGGCGATGACGGTGATGGTTCCGTCCTTCAATCCTTCGATCAGTGCAAGACGGTCTTCCTCTGAACGCAGGGGAGGGCTCATTTTATAGTTGGAGTCGAATCTTTTGATTTCCGCGTCTGTCAGGCTGATATGATGCGGAGTCACTTCTCCGGAAATCCGGATCCCGTTCCCGCGGGCAATCCGGATGCGTTCCACGGATTCCTTCGCGCTCACGTGCTGAATATGAATCTTCCAGCCCGCCATCCGGGCCAGAATCACGTCCCTTGCCACAATCAGCTCTTCCGCCGCGGAGGACATCCCTTTCATGCCCAGAAGCACGGACCAGTATCCTTCATGCATGACTCCGCCGTTTACCAGAACATTGTCTTCGCAGTGGTCCAGAATCGGCAGTCCGAAACTCCTCGAATATTCCACAATATGACGCATGAGTTCGTGGTTCTGAACGCATTTCCCGTCATCGGAAAGCGCCACCACTCCGGCGGACTTGAGCCCGCCGATCCCGGACATTTCCAGACCTTCAAGTCCCTTGGTCATGGCTCCGCAGGGCAGAATGTTCACCACCGATTCCCGTCCGCCGACGGCTTTCAGATACTGGATGGCTCCGGGATTGTCTGCACAGGGGGTTGTATTCGGCATCGGGACGATGCTGGTGAAGCCGCCCGCCGCCGCCGCCATGGTTCCCGTCCGCACGGTTTCCGCTTCCGTCTTGCCTGGCTGGCGGAGATGCACGTGCATGTCGATGAAACCGGGCGCGACCACATAGCCGCTCAGATCTATCACTTCCGCTTCATCGAATGAAAAGGCGCCTGCAGGCAGGAGAACGCCGTCTTCCACATAAACATCGCCTGTCTCATCCACTCCGCGGGAGGGATCGACGATCCGGCCGCCGGTGAGAATCAGTTTCTGATGGTCCTTCATTTCAAACACCCCGCCACAAGAAAGAGCACCGCCATCCTGACGGCCAGCCCGTTGGTTACCTGTTCCAGTATCACCGACTGCGGCCCGTCCGCAATGGCGGATTCCAGTTCCACTCCGCGGTTGATCGGTCCCGGATGCATGATCAGAGCGTCCGGCTTGACGTATTTCATATTTTCCGAATTGATCCCGAACACCTTGGCATATTCGCTCGTACTGGGGAAGAAGTCCGCTTTCTGGCGTTCATGCTGAATGCGGAGCAGATTGATGACGTCCGCTCCCACCAGAGCGTCCCTGAGATTGTCGCAGACCCGCACTCCGATCTTTTCAAATTCCCGCGGCACCAGGGTCGACGGACCCGCAATCGTGATATTCGCACCCAGTTTCAGAAGCCCCCAGATGTTGCTCCGGGCCACACGACTGTGAAGAATGTCTCCGATGATGGAGACGTTGAGTCCCTGGATGCGTCCTTTCTTTTCGCGGATGGTGAAAATATCCAGCAGCGCCTGCGTCGGATGGCTGTGCGCCCCGTCCCCGGCGTTCACGATTCCCACATTCACTTCCCGGGAAAGAAAGTTCGGCGCGCCTGCCGCCGAGTGCCTCATCACGATCAGGTCCACCTGAAGAGACTGAATGTTCCGGACCGTGTCCAGAAGCGTTTCCCCTTTCCGGAGACTGCTGGAATCCGCATTGATGTTGATGATGTCCGCACTCAGACGCTGTTCCGCCAGTTCAAAGGACATCCTTGTCCTTGTACTCGGTTCCACAAAAAAGTTCACCACCGTTTTCCCCCGCAGCGCAGGAACCTTCTTGATCTTCCGCTGCGACACCTTTTTGAATTCCTCCGCCGTATTCAGAATACAGAGAATTTCCTCCCGTGAAAGATCATACAAACTGAGCAGATCTTTTTTGGTCCATGTGAAGTAGTCCATCGTCGTCACCTTGTCATCCCGTTGGCATCGTTTGTTCCCGGTACGCTGTACACTGCGTCGGAACCCGTGTATTCCGCCCAGGAGACCTTCACCCGTTCCTCCCGGGGAAGTGAAATCATTTCCCCCACGTAATCCGCCCGAATGGGAAATTCTCGCAGCCCGCGGTCGATCAGAACCGCAAGACGGATCAGGGCGGGGCGTCCGAAATCGGTGATCGCATCCAGGGCGGCCCGGATGCTCCGCCCCGTTTGAAGCACCCCGTCGGTCAGAACGAGGATCTTTCCGTTGATGTCAAACGGAATCAGTGTCTCATGAATCAGCGGCAGGGTCTTGCGCATTCCGATGTCGTCCCGGTACATGGAGATGTCCAGGGTTCCGATCGGGGGATCGCAGCTGCGGATTTCTCTCAGCTGTCTGGCAATGCGTCTCGCCAGCGGGACGCCGTTCTGCTGCAGGCCGATGAATGCCACAGAATCCATCCTGTCCCCGTTGAATTCTGCGGAAATGGATTCAGATATCCGGCGGATGAATATGCCGACTTCTTCCGTATTGAAAATCAGCTTCTGTTCAGTGGAAAAATCCATAATCACGCGCGGTTTTCTGTCTGCCGGAAAAATGCAGACGGGTTCTTTTTTTCATTTTTATAAGATAAATCCGGAATCTTTGAAAATCCAGTTCCGCGCAGAGAAAAAAGTCATTTCTTTTTCCCCTCATTCTTTCCTTGTCTTTTTCATAGCTGTTCCGGGAGTCCTCTTTGGATCCCGGTACAAATGGCATTGCATGGCGGAGTAAGGACGAAAGACACTGCGGGGATGAAAGGAAAAAAAAAGATGGGGGCCAGACCCTGTCTGAAAACACAAGTTCAGAAAGGAGCAACGGCAGGATGCCGGTGATGACTCTGCATCACTCCTGCTCTGCCTCTGCTTGCGTTTGCTTCCGGACGACCAGAACACATTCTCCTTTCCAGGAACGGTTCTGAGTACGGGCAAGGAGTCCCGCAACCGTGTCCCGGAGGATTTCCTCATGCAGTTTGGTGGCTTCGCGCACGATTGCGGCCTGAGTGTGCCCCCCCATGAACTCCTGGATTTCGGTCAGGAGCTTTGACATTCTGTGAGGGGACTCAAAGATGACGCATGTTTTGTCTTCGGCCGCGATTCTTTCCAGCACCGCGCTTCTCCGGCCGCTTTTCACGGGAAGGAAACCGTAAAAGGCGAATTTATCCGATGGCAGAGCGCTGGCTGCCACAGAAAAGGTCATGGCCGATACTCCTGGAATGATCTGCGGCTCAATTCCAGCCGCCACGGCTTCCCGGATCAACAGAAAACCGGGATCGGCAATGCAAGGTGATCCCGCATCGCTCACAAGGACCACCTTTTCTCCTGATATCACGCGGGACAGCAGTTCCGGTGTCCGTCCATGTTCATTGAATGCGTGATAGGCCTGCAGCTTTTTACGGATATGATATTTTTCCAGAAGAATCCGGGTCCTTCTGGTATCTTCCGCGAAAATGATGTCGCAGTTCCTCAGTACACGGATGGCCCGGAGTGTGATGTCTTCCAGATTGCCGATCGGCGTGGCAAGCACATAGAGGGCTCCACAGGGAGAAGAAGAGTTCAGATCCGTGTTTCTGCTGGCCGTTGTCATGGCGGGGAATGTCCGATATGAAAAAAACGAAGGGAGAAATATCGACGGGGGCGGCACAGAGGTCTTGTTCCGGGGCCGCCCGTCTTTTCCGTCACGGGGGAAACGTGCCGTGCCGGGATCAGCGGGAAGAATTCAGAAATTCGTCCTTTGCTTTTTCAAGCAGCAGCCCGACCTGATCCAGATCAATCGGCGTGTATCCTTTTGCTTCAAGAGAGGCGCAGAACTCCAGCCAGTCCTGATGATTCCACTCGCCGTTATGGGCCTTTACGAAATTCATCGGGAGGCTTGTCTTTGCCAGTCTTGTCAGATTCATCTCTGTACTGGATGCCATAAGAAACTTCCTCTCCTGTTTTCATCAGTGTTACGAATAATATACATCAGGAGGCGGTGTTTTGCAAGTCGGACGGAAAGAATATCAGGACTTATTCCAGGAAAAGGACTTCCGTCTTTTTTTGAATTTCCGGATTGGCACGGTAGGCTTTTCTGGCCAGACGAAGCGCATCATCATACTCTCCATACCAGTCCGCAAGAATCGCGGCGACGAGATACTGATTGGCTGCATGTTCCTTCCTTTCCTTTGCGGAAACGGTCCCGTCTGAAAGTTTCATGCGCATATCTCCGTAATATTCCAGAAAGGTGAAGATCTGTTCCGGAGCGAGATCCGTCCAACTCACCTGGTTGCGCCGTCTGGAATTCCTTCCTCTGCGGATGATGAGAGTATTTTCGTTCGCGAGGGCGATTGTCCCGTTGGTCGAGGAACGTTTCAGTTTAATCCTGCCCGTATAGGGATTCCGCTCAAAGGTTGCCAGAAGATTCGGCTTGACTCCTGAAAGGAGTTTGACCCGGAGTTTTTCCAGTTTTTGGATCCGTTCATCCGTCAGGGAGGAGAGATATTTCTGGAGGGAACTGTTTTCGCTTGAAAAGTCAAAATCCTGAGGCATGAACCGTTTTTTGTATTTTTTCTCATGGATTTCCCGTCGATCCGCCGCGGTCAGAGATTGAAAGGCGGCGGAGTCTTCGTCTTTTTCCCCGGATTGATCTTCTTTGTCTGCTCTTGGCTGATCTTCTTTCTCCGCAACAGCGGAATCGTTTTCAGTGGTCAGGTTTGTTTCTCCGGCGGAATCCGTTCCCGGGGAAGAGAGGCTTTTCCGAGCGGGAAGCGGCTCCAGCCCTTGCATCGGCTGAAAGGACAGATCCGCCCATTCCTGCCAGCTACGGACATTTTTCTTCCATTGAAGGACTGTTTCCGACTTCACATTGTCAATGGAATTGAAGAAATTTTCCAGATTCACCCCCAGCACTGCCTTGTCGGGTTTTTCCATGTCGTTGAGATTTTTTGCGAAAATCGCCACATTGGCCAGAGCCCAGGCATCGGGACGTTTTTCACTGCCGTCCATGATCTTCTGGAGATCGGCTTTTTCCCCGGAAAGAAAATCCGCCAGAGTTTCCAGCATTTCATCCTGTTCCAGCTGGACTCCCAGATAACGTTTCAGTTCCCGGGCTTCCTGCTTCGCGGTTTCCGCCTGATCGTTCAGATACAGCGTTGTGATTTTCCCGATCCTCTGCAGGGCTTTTTCATTTTCCTGTGCCGCATGCAGATACAAGGGGGCAAACAGTAGAATCAAAAAAAGGATGAAAATGTTTTTCAGACACGTTTTTTTGACTGCGGAATCCATTGCTTTCTTCTCCTTTCCCTTCTTGTCCCGGCGGTATCTTCGTGCATTGGGGGGAGCAAGTTCGGTTTTTCTGTATTTTTTTCCCTTATTTTTGTAATCTATTCCTCTGATTTCTGAAAAACAAGCGCAAAGACTGGCGGATTGACGGAAAACAGAAAAGAAAATCGTTTTTTTGGGCTGTTCGCGAGCAAAAAGAGGGGTTGTTTCAAGAATTTTTTCTCCTGGCGAAGCAAAACCGCGGCGGCAGGTGAATCGCCGCTTCCCAGGGAGACGGCCGGGATGAGGGAAGACGGCGGGACGCTTCCGGTCTCTCTTCAGAATGAATTCCCGAAGAAAGAGGAGTTGAGGGGAAAAAAGGCAATGAAAAAAATGAAAAAAGGAGGAGGGGAAAGCACTTGTCTTTTCCTCTCCCCCTTTTTTCCTGATGAGAAATATTTTTTAGATTGATGGAGAACGGGAATTTCCCGAGTCAGGCTCCCTGATACCCGTCCGGATGTTTTTTCATCCATTTCCAGACGGATTCGATGATGATTTCCGGATCTTCAAATTGAGGAGTCCACCCCAGTTCGGAGCGTGCCTTGTCGGAACAGGCGATGAGACGCGGGGGATCGCCGGGGCGGCGTGGGACCACATCTGCGGGAATCGGATGCCCTGTGACTTTCCTGGCGGCGTTGAGGATCTGTTTCACGCTGTAGCCGCTTCCGGTTCCGAGGTTGTAATGACCGCTTGCGGGGGCGAAGAGTGCTTTCTCGTGAGCCTGGGCGAGATCGAGGATGTGGATATAGTCCCGGATGCAGGTTCCGTCGGGAGTGTCGTAATCATCACCGAAGAGCATGGCTTTCGGGCGTTTCCCTGCGGCGACCTGGAGAAGGATGGGGATCAGATGGGTTTCCGGGTTGTGATCTTCTCCGTAATTTTCCGTGGCGCCTGCCGCGTTGAAATAGCGGAGCGCGGCATATTTCATTCCGTGGAGGTCGCTGTACCAGCGCAGGGCTTTTTCAAAGCAGAGTTTGGATTCTCCGTAGGGGTTGATCGGGTTCTGCGGGGTGGTTTCGCGGATTGGGATCTCGGAGGGTTCTCCGAATGTGGCGGCGGTGCTGGAGAATACAAAGGTTTTGACATTCCCGGCGATGGCCGCATCTGCAAGATTGATGGCATTTGCAAGATTGTTTTTGAAATATTTGCCGGGATTTTTCATGGATTCTCCGACGAGGGAGAAGGCGGCAAAATGCATGACTGCGTCATACTGCCCTTCCGACAGATATTTGAACAATGACGCCCGGTCCTCCAGATTCCCGTAGATGAATTTTGCACGCGGGTCCACGGCCTGGCGATGTCCGGTGATCAGGCCGTCGAAGACGGTGACATCGTATCCTCTGTCGAGCAGATATTCCGTGCATGCGCTTCCAATGTAGCCTGCGCCACCTGTCAGAAAAATTTTCATGCTTTCCTCCGAAAAACTGTGTTTTGATGAGAAGGTCTTTCTTTTCGGGGTAAGATACTCCGGAAAAAGAGTGGATTCAATCATTCTCCTGAAAAATTTCATTGTGGAATGAAATGGCGGAATGAAATGGTGAAATGTGTCGATTGCATTTCTTTCCTCCCGTGATAGAATAAGCAGGATTTTGAATTCCGGAGGCGGAGTTTTCTTACGATTCTCATGGTCTTATGGCAGCTGAAAAGGAAAGAGGCCGGGATCTTATGCTCAAGACAAATTATATGATACTCAGGAAGACGCCTTTTCAGGAAAGCGGGCTGATTGTTGCGGGGATCAGTCCTGATTACGGGCGTCTGGATTTTCTCTGGAAGGGGGGGCGGCGCATCGGGGCGAAGAAATTTCCGGAGGCGGGATTATTCCGTGAATTTGCGATTGAGTTTCGGGATCCGGGGAATCGTTCCGAGGGACTTCTTGGGATGTCTTCGTGCGAGATGATTGGGGTTCATGACCGGATTGCGGGGGATCTGGAGAATTACCTGACGGTTTGTGATCAGGCTTCTTTTCTGTTGAGGCATTCCCGTCCGATGCTGGAGATGCCTCTTGCCTACGGGGCGTTTCGGAACATGCTTCTTCATCTGGAGTGGGGGGAGGGGTCGAGCCGTTATTTCTGGCAGATGCTGGTAAAACTGGTATTTTTGCATGAGGGGGGATTGATTCCGGAGGAGAGGGGGAATGATTCAGAGGAGGGGGTGTGTTCTTCATTGGATTCCCGTCGTTCTGCCGTGCTTCGGAGACTGATTGCCTTTGCCTCCGGGGAAGAAAACGGGGAAGGCATCAAAGAGTTTTCACCGGGATATGTGAGACGTCTTTCTTCGTGGGTGGATGCTCTTTGCCGCTATCATTCCTTAAAGTAGCGATTGTGCCTTTTTGATTCAACATAAAAAAAGCAGAAAAAAATACGGCAGGCGGTGCCTGCCGGGTGCAGGAGATGCAATCCTGCCGAGGAGTATGAGGGCGAGGAGCCCTCATGCTTTTCAGAAAAAAAATAAAATATAAAAATAAAAAAAACGGCAGGCGTGCCTGCCGGGTGCAGGAGATGCAATCCTGCCGAGGAGTATGAGGGCGAGGAGCCCTCATGCTTTTATTTTATTTATTTTATTTTGCCTTCGGCGGCCAGCGTTTCGCCGCTGGAGTGCGACAAGGTCACGGACCTTGACCGTGAGAAAAATGCTGATCGCATTTTTCCGTAATTTTTGCTTCGCAATATTATTTTTTGCTTTGCAGATTTTATTTTCGGGGAGATTCGATTGTCTTCAGGATCAGAGCTGCAGAACGGCTTGTGGCATTTTCCGATCCGCAGGAAAGAGCGTTTGTCATTTCCAGCATGTCTTTTTCCACTTCAAGTCTCCGGCTTCCGCCGGGCAGAATGCGCTCCACGGCATCGGCAAGATTTTCCGGAGTCACCTGGAACTGGAGAAATTCTTCAAATACCTTTCTGTTCAGAATGATGTTGACCATGGTGAAAGATCCCCGGAACAGTTTTCCGATGATGCACCGGGCAAGCAGAAAAGTAAGAGGATTCAAACGATAGGCAACCACAAGAGGCAATCCCGCAATGGCGGATTCCACCGTGACCGTTCCCGAGGCCGCAAGTCCGCAGGAAGCCTCCTGCATCCAACGGGCCGTCTGCCCCCAGGAAATTTCCATTTTCGGCAGAACCGTTCCCGGATGCTTCCGCAGGAACTGATCCCGGAGCGAGAGAATGTCCTCATACGTTTTTTTGCGCGGAGCGGAGATTGCAAATTTCAGATTCGGATGCCGCTGCTGAAGCAGGAGTGCCGTCTCGAGAAAAGGCTCCATCAGACGGCTGGTTTCACTTTTGCGGCTGCCCGGCAAAAGCAGAATACGCTCCGGATCGCGCCGGATGGAAGGATCCGTCCGTTCCCGGACAATTTCCACCAGCGGATGGCCCGCGAATTCCGTATCCAGCCCGCTGCCTTTCCATACTTCCGGCTCGAACGGGAAAATCACCAGAAGCTTCCTGCAGTATTTCGCCAGTTTCGGGATATTCGATTTCCGCCACACCCAGACCTGTGGACTGATGTACCAGATCACCGGAATCCCCAGCTTCCAGAGACGTTTCGCAAAACGGATGTTGAATCCGGGATAATCCACCATGACCACCGCGTCCGGACGCTGCCTTGCCGCTTCCCGCGTGAAAAAAAGAAGAATGCGGATGAAAGTGAATAAATTGCCCAGCACCTCGATCAGACCGACAACTCCCAGTTCAGAAGAGTCGACCAGAATATCGACTCCCGCCTTCCTCATTTCCACTCCCCCCATCCCCGCAATCCGCACTCCGGGGCTGATCCTGCGCAGCTCAGAAGCAATCCGCGCCCCGTACAGATCCCCGGACGATTCGCCCGCCATAATCCAGATGAGTGTGTCTTTGTTCTGTTCGCCCATGATATGTCACCGATTTTCCGTTTTTCCCGTCGTTTCCGCTGGATTGCCTGTCCTTTCCGCGGCGGGAGATCCAGTGTCCGGCGCGGCGGCGGGCACTCCCTTTTCCTGTTCCGTCATCGGAACAGGAGCGGCGTCGACGGTTTCGGCATCGGAAGAAGTGTTTTGCTCCGCCTCTCCGGAAGTGGTTTCCTCCGGTTCGGTCCCGGACAGCGGAAGAATTTCGTAAAGAAGATAAAGCTCTCCCTTCCGGGGCGGCGGAAGCAATTCGGACTCTTCAAACGATTCGGAGGAAGAAGCCTTGGCTCGGCGGTTTGTAGCGGAATCGGCGAAAAGGGCAAAACAGATCTTCCGGCTTCCGGGGGTCGGCGCAATGGAGCTCTTGTTTTCTTCATTCTCCTCTGCCGTTTCCGTCTTTGCCGTTTTTTCCGCAGTTTCCACCGTTTCCGCGGCTGTGCCTGACTTGTTTCCATCCTCCCCGATTCTTTCATCTGGATCTGCGACGGGGAGCGGGGAGTCGAGCAGTCTGCCGGAAAACTTTTCAGAAAGATGCAGGGAACGGGGCGTGAAAATGTAGGTGGCGTTCGGTGTTTTCAGAAAGAGCTGAAGCATGCTCCGGTCGTCCGGATGCCGGCGGAGAATGACGTCCGCCTCCTTCAGTTCCGTTTCCCCCTCTTTTTTCCTGTTGAGCAGGATCGAAGCGAACTCAACAGGTTCCTGCTGATGCCCCTGATAGAAAAGCAGGATTCTGCAGTCCATCAGTTTTTTGGGAAAGGTCAGAGATCCGAGTTCCGCGCCCAGAAGATTCGCCACCTGTTTCGGCGTGACTCTGTTCCGGTGCTCCCGCCCGTAGGTGCCGAAAAGCAGAAGCGCGGAAAGAATGGCAATGACTGCGCAGAGCAGAACGATGAATGTGTTTTTCATAAACTTGTCCTTTCAGATTTTCCCGGGACGGGGGAAAACGAAACGTCTCCGGAAAAGTGTTTCCAGTGTCTGAAATACGGGAGGAAATTCAGCGTTTCTTTCTTTTTTTCTTCGGAGGAGTGAAATTGGAACCTCTGGAAAATCCGGTCTGACGCATTCCGGCGCCGAGACCGGCAAAACCGCCGGGGCCGCCGCCCCCTCCGAGCATCCGGTTGACCAGCCCGGTGTTCTTCATGACTTTTTTCATGGTCAGGAACTGTTTCACAAGCTGGGAGACTTCCTCGACGGGTCTTCCGCTGCCTCTGGCGATGCGGCGGCGTCTGGGCAGGTCAATGATTTCCGCATTGGCGCGTTCCTGCTTGTTCATGGAGCAGATGATGGCTTCCATGTTCCGGAACTGCCGGGTGTCGAATTCCGGCATGGAGGCGAGTTTGTGTCCGCCGGGGAGGAGCTTCATGATGGACTCGATTCCTCCCATGCGCGTCATCTGACGGAGCTGGGAGAGGAAGTCATCGAAATCGAATTCATTTTTCTTGAGTTTGGCCTCAAGTTTTTCGGCTTCCTCGCGGTTGATTTGTTCGGAAGCCTTTTCCACAAGGGAGACAATGTCGCCCATGCCGAGGATCCGCGAGGCCATGCGGTCAGGATGGAAGACATCGAGATCTTCGAGTTTTTCTCCTGTACCGATGAATTTTACGGGACATCCGGTCACTTTCCGGATGGAGAGTGCGGCACCGCCGCGCGCATCGCCGTCGAGTTTTGTCAGGATCAGTCCGGTGAGCGTGAGCGCCTTGTGGAAGTGTTCCGCCACGGAGACCGCCTGCTGTCCCAGGGCCGCATCGGCGACGAGAAGGATTTCTCCGGCATCCGTCACCTGACGAACCCGGACGAGTTCCTGAATCATCGGTGCATCGATCTGGAGTCTCCCCGCAGTATCGACGATCAGATAATCGGCCTTGTCCGTCTCCGCCTGGTTCCGTGCTTCGGAGACGAGTCTTGCCACATCCGTCGCATTCCGGTCGGAGAAAACCGGCACACCGATTTCCTTTCCGAGAATTTCCAGCTGATCCACGGCGGCGGGTCTGTAGATGTCCGCCGCGGCGAGAAGGACCTTTTTCCCTTTCTTCTTCAGGTTCAGAGCAAGTTTTGCGCTGGTGGTGGTTTTTCCGCTTCCGTGAAGTCCCACCATCAGGATGATATTGGGTTTGGCTCCGGAGAGGAGGGCGGCTTCTCCGGCTCCCATGAACTCCACGAGTTTGTCATAGACGATTTTGACGGCCTGCTGTCCGGGACTGATGCTCCGCAGGACTTCCTCGCCCAGGCATTCCTTCGTCACATCCCGCACAAATTCTTCCGCGACTGCGAGATTGACGTCCGCATCCAGCAGAGCCTCCCGGATATCCGCCATGGATTCCGCGATATTGGATTCCGAAATGATTGCCTGCCCGCGCAAACGCTTCAGGGCGCCCTGCAGTTTGTCGGTGAGATTCTCGAACATAAAAAACTCCTGAACTTTAAAAAAAACGGCCCCATGCTATATTAAAGAAAAACGGCATTGAATGACATTATCTTATAAATATGGCATTTTACCGCGGAAATTCAAACTCATATCACAGCAGGGAGCTAAAAAATATGCGCAGCGACATCATGAAAAAGGGCCTGGAAAGGGCTCCTCACAGAGCCTTGTTCCGTGCGGGAGGACTCCGGAAACGCGATTTTTCCAAACCGTTCATCGGGGTTTGCAATTCGTATTCCACGGTGGTGCCGGGGCATTGCCATCTTGACAAGGTCGGGAAACTGATCTGCGAGGAGATCCGGAAGGCGGGCGGAGTCCCGTTTGAATTCAACACCATTGCCATCTGCGACGGGATCGCCATGGGGCATGAAGGCATGAAATTTTCTCTCCCCAGCCGCGAACTGATTGCCGATGCTCTCGAATCCATGGCTTCCGCCCATCCGTTCGACGCTCTGATCTGCATTCCCAACTGCGACAAGGTGACACCGGGCATGCTTATGGGAGCCATGCGTCTGAACATTCCCACCCTTTTCGCTTCCGGCGGTCCCATGGAGGCGGGAAAACTTTCCGACGGCACGCCGTGCGATTTGATTTCCATCTTTGAAGGAATCGGCAGAACCAGGGTCGGAACGCTGGACGACAAGGGGCTTGAGGAACTGGAAAAGAAAGCCTGTCCGGGCTGCGGATCGTGTTCGGGCATGTTCACGGCCAACAGCATGAACTGTCTCTGTGAGGCGCTTGGGTTGGCACTGCCGGGGAATGGGAGTATTGTCGCAGTCAGTCCGAAACGGCGCAAATTCTGGAAGGAGTCCGCCCGGAGGATTGTGGAGATGGCTCTGGAAGGGGGACCGCTTCCCCGTGATATCGCGACGGTCGACGCCTTCCACAATGCCCTTGTCCTGGACATGGCCATGGGCGGGAGCAGCAATACGGTTCTCCATACCCTGGCCGTCGCCCACGAGGCCGGGATCAAGCTCGATCTGCATAAGCTTGACAAAATCAGCAAGAAAACTCCGAACATCTGCAAGGTTTCCCCTTCCAGTTCCTTCCACATGGAAGACGTTCACGCTTCCGGCGGCATTCCCGCCATTCTGAAGGAAATTGCCAAGCTCAAGGGATCCATCCGCGGCGATCTGCCCACTGTCAGCGGAAAGACCATCGGAGAAATCATGGCTCACGCGCCCGATCCGGACGGCACGGTCATCCGGACTCTGGACAACGCCTACAGCAAGGAAGGCGGTCTGGCGATTCTTTTTGGGAACCTTGCGGACAACGGTGCCGTCGTCAAAGCCGCCGGAGTGGCTCCGGAAATGCTGAAGCATAAAGGTCCCGCCGTTATTTTCGAGAGCCAGGAGGAAGCCTGCGAAGGCATTCTTGCCGGGAAGGTCAAGGAAGGAGATGTGGTGGTCATCCGCTATGAAGGGCCGAAGGGCGGTCCCGGAATGCAGGAAATGCTTGCTCCGACCAGTTATATTATGGGACGCGGACTCGGAGGAAAGGTTGCGCTTGTCACGGACGGCCGTTTCAGCGGCGGGACCCGCGGCGCCTGTATCGGGCATGTCAGCCCTGAAGCCGCCGCAGGCGGGACCATCGCTCTCGTCAAGGATGGCGACATCATTGAAATCGACATCCCCGGCCGCGTCCTGAAGCTGAACGTCTCCGAAAAGGAACTTGCGAAACGCAAGGCCGCCTGGAAGCCGAGACCTCCGAAAGCCGTCGGCTCCTGGCTGAAGCGCTATGCCCTCCTTGCGACCAGCGCCGATACCGGAGGAGTTCTGAAAACCTCTCTGGACTGAGACAGGTTTTTCTCTGTCATCCACTCTTCTTCCGCAATGTCCGGAAGAAATCATTTTCACGGATTTTTCCCCTGCGGTATTTTTCCAGGCCGGGGGGGAAAAATCCGTGAATTTTTTCCCCTGAAGCCGAGACTGGCATTTTGCCGGAAAGTTTTTTCTTTTCTCCGGACAGGATGATTCAGCGTGCAAGCGGGAATCCCGCCGCCTTCATCCATTGTCCGGCACCGTTCAGGATCATCTGCATGGCCATGGACATGACGATCAGCCCTGTGATTCGGACAATCGGTCCGATGGCGTGGATGCGGTTCAGAAAATTACCGATTTTGAGTGAGGTCAGCATAATCATCAGATTGCAGAAAATGGCCGCCGCAACAGCGCAGACGGTGAAAGGAATGCCCCGGGTTCCAGCAATGGAAATGGAGGCCGCAATCATTCCTGGACCGGCGATCAGCGGGGCGGCAAGGGGGACGATGGAAAGATCCGGGACCTTCATGAGATCCTGTTTTTCATAAAAGCGTCCCTCCTGGACCGCTTTGAGTCCGGCGAGGAAGAGAACGATTCCGCCGGCGATGCTCAGGGAATAGATGTCGATCCGGAAAAATCTGACCAGCAGGATATTTCCCACCGAGGCCAGTGTCCCGAGAATCAGGAAAGCCGCCAGCGAGGAGCGGCAGGAGACATGAAAGAGCTCCTTCTGGGAGTAGGGCGGATCCATAGAGGCGAGAAGGAAGACTTTGCTTGCCGGATTGATCGTTGCCAGGAAATAGACCGTGAATTCAAAAAATTCGGGAAGCGTAAAATTCATGATTGTTTTCCCTTGTTTTCCGGGATTTGCTTTTTCTTTTTTCCGGTCGTGGATTTCTATTTCTGGGGGGAGCTTTCCTTCTGCTGCCTCAGTTGTTCCAGAGACTCGATTTTGTTTCCGGGCCGAGCCTTTTTCCAGGAATCGTAAGTTTTCAGGACGCATCTGATTCCGGGCTCCGGCATATCGGCGTAGACGTTTTTCCGGAGCTGTTCACGGATATTTCCCCCGGCAAAGGCGGCTGTGAAGAGCCTCCGGTATTCCTGTGGAATTCCTGCGAGCCATCCGGAAGAGCTGTCGCTGAAAACGACGAGGACATCGGAACTGTTTTCGACAAAGCTCAGGATGGCGGGAATCCCTTCCGCACCTTTCCCCAGCGGATCGTTTTCCAGGCGGGAGACAGCCTGAAAGACGGTTTCTTTGATGTCCTCATCGACCTGTGTCTGTGTATTATAATAGAAATAATACATTCCCAGGCCGTTCAGCGCCATCTCCAGCACTTTTTTCCGCAACGGGAGCGGTTCTGCAGGGGAGGTGAAACGGATTCTGACAAGATCTCCGCTGTATCCTGTAACGAAGAGTTCCGTAAGGAACGGGATGCCTCTGCTGTTCCGGTAGGAATAAGACGCATAATACATCTGCAATTCTTTTCCTGCCGGGCACTTCAGGATCCGGATGCCTTTGCCGAGGAGGGTCAGATCCTTGAAACGGTTTTTCTTCTTCTCCCATTCTTCGCATTCGGTGTTGAAGGCGGTTTCGATGCTTTTGTCTTCGATGCCGTCAGGCAGATTCTCTTTTCCGGGATTGCGCCGCAGAAAATCGAGAAGGAATCCTTTATTGATGTAAATAGCTGCAAGACCGTCGGGATTTTTCGTGGAACCGGTGGCTTGGATTCTTACCAGCGGACCGAGCTGGAGGGGGAGGGCGGTCTCTTCTGCGGACAGGCTAGAAAATGCGAGTGTCAATTCTCCCAGCAGCAGGTACAGGAAAAGACGGATAACGGAAAAAACTCTCATGACGGCCCCTTTCTGATTCCTTACAATATGGATTCCCGGAATTCAATATACCATCCGGATTTTTTTCTTCAAGATCGAAAAATAGGGTGAAGATTTTTCTCATAGTCAAAGTCTGTGACCTTGTCGGGATCCAGCGGCGAGACGCCGGCCGCCGGAGGCAAAAAAAGAAAACTTGCGAAGCAACAAAAAAATAATATTGCGAAGCAAAAATTACGGAAAAATGCGATCAGCATTTTTCTCGCGGTCAAGGTCCGTGACCTTGTCGGGATCCAGCGGCGAAACGCTGGCCGCCGGAGGCAAAAATAATAAATAAAAACTTGCGAAGCAAAAATTACGGAAAAATGCGATCAGCATTTTTCTCGCGGTCAAGGTCCGTGACCTTGTCGGGATCCAGCGGCGAAACGCTGGCCGCCGGAGGCAAAAATAATAAATAAAAACTTGCGAAGCAAAAATTACGGAAAAATGCGATCAGCATTTTTCTCGCGGTCAAGGTCCGTGACCTTGTCGGGATCCAG
>CAKUDG010000009.1 GCA_934644965.1 uncultured Victivallales bacterium
ACGGACCTTGACCTCGAGACAAATGCTCAGCGCAATGTTCCGTAATATTTGTTGCGTCGCAAGGTTATTATTTTTTTGTTGCTTCGCAAGGTTTTTTGCCTCCGGCGGCCAGCGTCTCGCCGCTGGATCGCGACAAGGTCACGGACCTTGACCTCGAGAAAAATGCTCAGCGCATTTTTCCGTAACTCACTTGTCTCTCTTGATGCTTGATGATATTCAGAAAGAGAACAAAGAATCCTGTCTGTCCAGAAACGACTTCTGAACCGCATCCCGGACAATGTCTCCAACTCTCTCATGTCCGATCAGAAACGGAGACTCCGGATCATGATCCCGGAAATTCCTTTCCACACATTTTCTGTCGTAATTTGCATAACAATAAACACATCCGTGAGGACAACTGTTATATGCGCCGATATCATTTCCCAGCAGACAGCGGCACTCCTTCCGGACTCTCCTCCAGTCCGACGGAATCAACAGATCCCTGCCGATGGCCTCTTCAATCACCTCCCGGCTCATGCATCCCGAGACATCCGCCCCCAGAACCGCCAGCCCCGGATCCTCACAGCAGAGGCGGATCCGAATCCCGCAACGTTTCCCTGTCTTCACAAAATGATCCACCAGCACCCTCTGTTCTTCCGGCGTAACCGCCCGCACAGAGGGAAAATTTCTTCTGGTCTTCTCATACAAGTCGATAAAGCTGACCACACAATATTCCACCGCCCCGGAAAGCGCTGACGCCATTTCTTCAAACGAACGACAATGAAATGCAATCGAATAACGATCCGACAGGAATACCGGATCATAACGCCAGCATACACACTTCCGCCCGATCTGTGAAGATAATTCCCGGAAAGAACGGATCACTTCCCTCTTCTCCGGCACTCCGGGCTCAATCTCTCTCCCGTACGGCGTAATCGTCACAAACCAGAGCTGACGGAAGATCCCGAATTCGGAAAGATATTCCAACGCAGGCGCAGGATTCTTCGTGCAGAACATCAGCACATCCACCAGTTCAGGATCCATCCGATAGCGAGTCACACAGGAGGGATGGAACGGATTCCGCATACAGACAAAACCCGCGCGGATCCTGTTGCAGAGCCAGGCACTGTAAAATGCCGGAATATCCGTCCTGTTCCCGGTATTCAGAATCATCCCAGTCCCACCTTCATCCTTCTTCTTTCCACAGCGGCTCTCCATTGCCCGGGAGAACACGGCTTCATCCTGTTCTGTCCCCTCTGAATAATAGCCTCTCGCAGCAGTCCCCGACTCTTCCTTCCAGCGGCGCCGCCTCTTCTCCCCCCTCCCCTCTTTTGACAAGCGGATAAGGAAGCAGACCATCTCCCGAAAACAGAAAAAACGGGAGGCGGGAAAAAATTATTCTTTTCCCACCCCCCACTTCTTCCCCCGCAGAAACCTCCCCGGAAATACCGCTCAGGAGAGGGAAAAACAAAAAACGCTGACAACGGAAAGGTTCTTTTTTTCAGCAGAAAAGAAGAACGGAGGAAGAGAGCAGTCTCCGCCTCCGTTCTGAAAGAATGATGAATGTCAGATTTTGAGGAGCTCTTTGTCCTTTTCAGCCAGATCGGCGTCAATCCGGGCGACATATTCATCTGTCAGCTTCTGGATTTTTTCAAGGAGATCTTTCAGCTGATCCTCGGTGATTTCAGAATTTTTCTGAGCTTTCTTAGCCGTCTCATTGCCGTCTCTGCGGACATTGCGGACCTGCACCTTGGCATCTTCGGCGCGAGCCTTGACCTGCTTGGTCAGAGCCACACGACGCTCTTCACTGAGTTCGGGAACGGGCAGACGGATCACTTTCCCGTCATTGACAGGGGAAATGCCGATACTCGAAGCCAGGATCGCCTTCTCGATCGCCTGGAGAGCGGTCCGGTCCCACGGCTGGATGACGATGAGCCGGGCATCCGGCGTGGAAATGCCTGCGATGTCGCGAATCCGGGAACTGCTTCCATAATATTCGACCTGAATGTTTTCCACAAGGGCCGAAGAAGCCTTTCCGGTCCGGATTCCGGCAAAATCCGTTTTCATCGCTTCTTCCGCGCGCATCATGCTTTCTTCAAGATTGTCAAGAAGTTCTGTCATTACATTCATAACGGCAATCTCCTGTTGTTAAGATTCATTTTATGAGTTGGAATCTACACCGGTTTCCGCTTTCTGGCAAGTGTGCTCCTTCTGAAAAAACGCGGAAATGTGCGGTCTTTTCTTCAGGCCGCTCCCTTTCCCGTTTCTCCCCCTGCCTTCATCAGTTCCCAAGGCGGGCGGCTTCTCCGGGAAAATGACACGCACTGCAATGTTCCGGATTCTCTTCCAATGGACGCAGTTCCGGCATCCGTTCGCGGCATTCCGGTCTGCAGAGCGGACAGCGCGTATGAAATCGGCAGCCCCCCGGCGGATCCAGCGGAGACGGCACATCCCCTTTCAGAATGATCCTTCTCTCTCCACGCACCGGATGCAGGTGCGGCACGGAAGACAGCAGCGCCTTCGTGTAAGGATGCGCCGGATGCGCACACAGTTCCGCCGCAGGACCCGTCTCGACAATCTTCCCAAGATACATCACCATGATCCGTGAACTGATATGTTCCACAACGGCAAGATCATGTGCGATGAACAGAAACGCCACATCCGTCTTCTTCTGAATTTCCTGAAGAAGATTCACAATCTGCGCCTGGACACTGACGTCAAGCGCCGATACCGGCTCATCCGCCACAATGAACGCAGGATTGACCGCCAGCGCACGCGCTATCCCGATCCGCTGACGCTGACCTCCGCTGAACTGATGCGGATGCCTCCGGGCATACCCCGGATTCAACCCCACCATCTCCAGCAGCTCCGCAATCCGTTCCGCCCGGCCACGGGAGTCCAGATCCGTATGAAGACTCAATGCCTCGTCCAGAGCCGAAAACACGCTCATCCGCGGATTCAGAGACGCATAGGGATCCTGAAATATCATTTGAAACAAACCGCGTTTCCTGCGCAGGGCTTCCCCATGCAGTGCGCAGAGATCCTCTCCGCCAAGAACAATCGAACCTTCCGTCGGATTTTCCAGACGAAGAAGAACCCGCGCCAGAGTGCTTTTCCCGCAGCCGCTTTCTCCCACCAGGCCAAGCGTCTCGCCCGCTTCCAGATCAAAGTCCACTCCGTCCACCGCTTTTACATAACGCGTCCGGGAAAACCAGCCCGGGGAAACCGGATAATACTTCTTCAACTGTCTGACTTCCAGCAGCGGCATAGCTTCTTTTCCTGTCTCTTCCTTCTGATCCGCTTTCTTCTTCCGTCCCCGGGCTTCTCCCGTCCCCAGGGACGGAACAACACTTCCATTCGATAGAGAGTCTTTTTTTCTCCCCCGGGATCTCTTCGCGTACGCCTCCCTTCTGCGCGCCGTTCTACCGGGCGGAGGCGTTCTTCATCCTTTTCCCTTTTCTTCCCCCCGCCTCAGGGATTCCAGGCGCATCACAGCAAAACTGAAAAGCTCCTCCCCTGGCGCAGATTCCGGAAGAAGTGACTCAAGTTCCGAATAAAACTTATTTTCAAGCACATAGTCTGCCGAGGCCGGAAAGTTCAGATCCGCCGCCCAGGAGAACAGTGAAAGCTTGAAATCGTTCACATTCCGCATATCGCTGTGAAGCACGCTCTTCCCCGCAAGAACGTCCCGGAGGATGGATACTGTGAATCCGGGACTGTCCGGAAGATCCAGCTTCATGCTCCGGTCACTCCACTGCCCGGTTTTGTCGTTGAAAAACTTCAGGATCAGGGAAAAGATCGACAATTTGTCCGCATCGCGTGTGATACGGGCCGTCTTCAGCGATTCTGCAGGAAAATCCGGCGGAATCGCCGGCTTGTTGTGAATCCGGACCGCATCCGCGACAATCCGTCTTTCCCGTTCCGTAAAATTTCCGGCAAAGCATTCAAGCATGATTTCAGCGCTTCTGGCTCCGTGGTCAAAGGAGAGCGCGTCCCGGAAAGTCCCGAAGCGCCGGTACTGCTCAAAGCGCGACACATCGTGAAACAGAGCCGCAAGAAGCGCAAAGCGCCTCTCTTCCGCGGAAAAGGCCGATCCCTTCTCATGATCCATGATCCACTCCGCAATCCGCAGCACGTCTTCCGTATGAAAAGACTTCATCCGCACGGGAAAACAGAACGTTCCATCCGGTTCCGCAAAGAGTGCCGCATAAGCCCGGAAGGCCGCGCGCTCTTCTGCAAGATCAGAATTCATCTTGAATCACATGCTCCAACACATCACTTGGCGTATTCGACGGAGCGGGTCTCCCGGATCACCGTCACCTTGATCTGTCCGGGATAGTTCATCTCCTTTTCCACGCGTGCGCAGATGTCGCGCGCCAGCACCTGCGCCTGCGGTTCCGTGACCTTCTCCGGCTGAACGACTATGCGGACCTCACGCCCCGCCTGAAGAGCAAAGCAGGAGTCCACTCCGGGAAATTCCTGGGCTATGGATTCGAGCTGTTCCAGACGTTTCAGATACAGTTCCGTGGTCTCGCTTCTGGCGCCGGGACGGGATGCACTGAGAGCATCGCAGGCGTTGGCAAGAATTGCATAAATCGATGTCGCCTCCACCTCTCCGTGGTGTGCTGCAACGGCATTGACAACATCCTTGTTTTCCCCGTGTTTCCTCAGCAGATCCGCTCCGATTGCCGCATGCGTGCCTTCAATTTCATGATCCACGGCCTTTCCGATGTCGTGGAAGAGCCCGATGCGTCTGGCCTTCTGTTCATCAAGGCCGAGTTCGGCGGCGATGGTCCCCATGAACGCGGCGGTCTCAATCGAGTGCTTCAGCACATTCTGGGAGAAGCTGTAGCGGAACTGAAGGCGCCCAAGAAGACTGATCAGCGGTTTCGGAACCCCCTGAAGCCCGCAGTCCAGAACGGCCTGTTCGCCGACGTCGAAGACCTCCTCGTCGATCTCCTTGCGGATTTTCTTGATGAGTTCCTCAATACGGGTCGGATGAATCCGGCCGTCGGAGATCAGCTTTTCCATCAGCCGGCGCGCGGCTTCCTTGCGGAGGGGATCGAAGCAGGAAATGACCACCGCTTCAGGGGTGTCGTCAATGAGAATGTTGACGCCCGTGGCGGCTTCCAGCGCACGGATGTTGCGCCCTTCCCTTCCGATGATGCGGCCTTTCATTTCATCGTTGGGAAGAGGGATGGTCGCGGTCGTGCGTTCGTAGGTGCAGTCCCCTGCATAGCGCTGAATGGCATAGATCAGGAGTTTCTGGGATTCGCGCTCGGCTTTCTGGCGTGTCTCTTCGAGAATGTCGCGGATCAGGATGCCGCACTCGTTTTCGACTTCGCCCTTGAGTTTTTCCAGAATCATGTTCTTGGCGCTTTCGCGGTCAAGCATGGAAATGCGTTCGAGTTCATCCACCTGGCGGGCGATGGTCTTTTTCAGTTCCTCTTCCTTCTGGTTGAAACGTTCTTTCTGGGCGTCCAGATCGCGTTCCTTCTTTTCGGCGTTTTTCAGTTTCGCGTCGAGGGAATCGGACTTCCGTTCCAGGTTTTCCTCCTTCTGCGCAAGGCGTTTCTCCAGAGTCTGGACTTCACGCCGGCGGTCTTTGAGTTCGGATTCCACTTCCTCCTTGATTTTCAGCGCATCGCTTTTCGCGGTCACACGGGCTTCGCGGAGAAGCTGATCGGCTTCTCTTTCCGCTTCCGCCTTCAGCCTGCCGGCGGCGGCGGCGATTTTCTCCCCTTTGATCTTCGTAAGTGCGAACTGGATGATGAACCCGGCAATCAGCCCGCCCAATACGCCTGCAACGACATAGACCCATTGCATGACTGTCAATTCCTTTCTTTGTTTCCATTTCCGGCCGGCATGGTTTTCCTCCTGCGAAGGATCCGCTTTTCCGTCACCACCATGTCCAGGGGGACGTCATGAGAATCCGACGGTGCCGCGCCGCAGTTCTGGCATTCATAAAAAACACCGATTATGCACCCGGCTCCGCCGGAAAGAAGACGGTCGTATATGCCGCCGCCTCTTCCCAGTCTCCGGCATTCGTCGTCGAACGCCACCCCGGGCACGAGCCACAATGAATTCCTCAGCTCGTCCGGAGTGCACGGCGGCGCTTCCGGACCGGGTTCGGGAATTCCCCACTTTTTCCCGCTCAGATCCTTCCATCCGGCGATTTTCGCGATATCATAATGAGACGAACTCCGGTAACGGGGAAAGGCCACGGCCTTCCCGGATGCCAGAAAACGTTCCACGATCCCGCTGAGGTCCGGCTCCGTCCCGTCGGACGCGTAAGCCACAAGAATTTTAAATTCATCCAGTTCCGGAAGGGACTCCAGATTCTTCCTGATCGCATGGTCGGCGGTCGACCTCTCTCCCGGGCCCAGCAATTTGCGGAGCACGGTCTTTTCTTCTCGAATTCTTTTCTTTCTGTCCGGCGTGACCATTCAGCGGCGCTCCCCTCCCCGGAAAACGCGCGGAAAAATCACGGTTCCGGTGTCAGGACGCTTCTGCTGCCGACGGGCGGGAAGAGTCCGATTCATGACGGCGGCAAATCCAAAAACGGCGGGAATGCACACGCTCAAACATGCGTACGCATCAGACAATGACGGCGGCGGCAAATCCGTAACATGCGGCGCCTGATGCCGGTATCTCCTGATCTCCAATCGCTTCATGAATCAATACCCCGTTACATGAAGCCGAAGCAGGAATCCGGACACAAAAAACTTTGGAGCCAGTACTCCGATCCTTTCCCGGAAACACCGCTGAAAAACAAACGGCGCCCAGGAAAATTCCGAATCAGAACCCTTCCCGACAGTCCCGGACGGAACAGAATCCTTGTCCGGATCCCCGCTGAGATAGCGTTCTTCTTCAAAAATTTCCCAATCGAACAGGTCGAATAAAACCATAAGCCCCATGCGGAGCTTCCTGCAACAGCATAAAACAAAATAAAATTGTCTTGATATATATAAACGTCTTTGCACAGCGCCTTTTTTCCCGGCGGAGGCAGGACCCTTTCTCACACAATACTGCGTTTGGAGAAAAATAAAAGCCCCGCTTTTTCTTTTTCCTGTTTTTTTTTCACATCCGGCATTCTGTGCGTCTTTCCCTGTGCGGAGAAGAGTCTGCCGCGCGGGGGAGAGAAATCATAGGAAGGAAAAAGGAAAAAGGAGGAAGGAGGAAGGAGGCGAAGGGAAGGAACACGTTCAGAAAATTCCTTCGGATCTATGGAGCTATATGGAGAAAACTGCTAAACGGGGGAAACGGCGGAAGACAGGGCAGAACGGGAGAAGAGGAAAACGGCCGCAGAAATTCTGCAGAATTTCTCACGATTTCTTTCTCAGTATCAGAGAAGGAAAGGAGGGGCGGAAGACGGAAGTCTGCTCCATTCGTCTCAGAAATTCCGGAGCCGCGAGGCCCAGGCGGTAAAGGTCGCGGGAAGAATGATCGCAGTTGCAGACCTGAATTTCCAGGACGTCTCTGCTCTTCCATGCGGCGCTTGCTCCAACGGGCCGTTCATACGGATCCGTCAGCTTCAGACGCCCCGGGACATGGAAGCCGAATCCGGCGCAGAGTTCCTCCTTTCCCGTCTCCGTCTCGAAGACAAGGCGGCATTCTTTTCGCGAAAAGGACAGCTTCAGACTCCGGATTCCGGCGGGATTGGCATCCACTGCGAATTCGAGTTCTTCCGTTCCGTCCGGTCCGACGGCGGCGCCCGGCCCCTCCCCTGCCGGTCTCGACATCATCCCTTCCGCAGTCGGCACGGAAAGAGAACGGGAAAATTCCAGGAGCGACTCCTGCAGCACCGGATCCTCTGCCAACGGCGACGAGGCGGCAAAAGGAAGAAGCGTCTCCCGGAAGATTTCCAGAACCCTCCGGAGATTCCAGAGTCCCGCTGTTGCGGCAACGGCAATGTCCTGTTCCGGGAAAACCAGGGCAAACTGTCCGGCGAATCCATCGGCTCGGAATCCGTTCCGTCCCATCCAGAAATGACGGCCGTACCCGGCCTGCCAGTCGGGGGCGGGATAAAAGGAAGTGTCGGCCTGTTTCGCCGTGGCCTCGGCCAGGTAATCGGCGGGCAGGATCCGGGTGCCGTTCCAGATGCCTTTCTGGAGAAGCAGCTGGGCGAATCTCGCCAGATCCTCCGTCTTCAGATACAGCCCCCAGCCCCCGCAGTTGATCCCACGCGGACAGCATTCCCAGCGGCCGGGGGTAATGCCGAGAGGATCAAAAAGACGCCCCGTCAAATATTCGCGCACATTCATCCCGCTCAGTTTCCGGACCAGCGCCGATAGCATGTAAGTCCCCGAGGAATCGTATACAAACCTCTCCCCCGGACGGTATCCCGTGGTAGAAGCGAAAAATCCCGCACTCCAGTCCCCGGGACATTCGGGAATTTCCAGAAAATCGTGATGTGTCCCATGTCCGTTGCGCATGGTCAGAAGATCGTTCAGCGTCACCGAAGCGATTCCCGCATCACGGATCCACTGACGGTATTCCGGGAAAAAATCGGCAAGGCGGTCCGTCAGCTTCAGACGCCCTTCCGCATGAAGCAGACCCAGCGCCGCCGAAACAAAACTCTTGCTGACCGAAAACACCGCATGCGGTTCTTCCGACCTGTAAGGCTCCCAGAACGCTTCCAGACACACCTTCCCGTGGCGGAGAATCATCACACTGTGCATGAATTTCAATTCCGACAGCCGCTCCAGAAGATCGAAAAGCGCCGCCGAGGCCATCCCCTGCGATTCCGGGGTCCCGCGCGGCAGCGGATGATTTATCTTCAATGATATGTCAGCCGTCCTCTCCATGCAGATCCTTCTACTCTCTTGATTCTCTTCCCTGACGATTCTCTTTCCTGATGATCCTCTTTCCTGACGATTCTCTTCCCTCATCTGTTTCTCTGATCCCTGATCTGATTTCCGGCCTGATTTCCGGCCTGATTTCTTCTCCGGTTCTTTCCGTTTTCACAGCTTTGTTTCCAGGAACAGGAGGACTTTTTTTCCACCGGAGATGTTTTTCCTCACCCGTTTGCCCCCCAGAGTGTTCCGTTCTTCCGTTCCCCTTTTCCCGGAGAAGGAAGAAAAGGCGGGGGTGGAGGTGGGAGGGAAACATCTGGGAAAGCGGAGAAAAAAAAGGAATCGTTTTTCACCATCAGATTCTATCAGATTCTGAAATGCCGTCGGAGAAGGAAGAAAAGGCGGGGGGGAAAACAAAATGAGGGGAAAAAGCCGCCATTCAATCCCACTCCGGCTCCGGCGCTCCGCCTTCTTCTGTCAGGAAGAGGAGGAATGCCTCAGAATCACCGCTCCAAGCCAGGGAAGACGCAGCGTCAGGTGCTGGGCCTGGCCGTGATACAGTCCGGGTTCAGCCGAAAGGGGCGCGGAGTTGAGCTGCCCGGTGCCGCCATAGGCGGAATCGTCGCTGTTGAAGACTTCGTTCCAGGTCCCGGGGAAAGGCACTCCGAGCGTGAAATTGTCCCGCACCACGGGAGTCAGGTTCACGATGACGACCAGGGGATCCCGGTGCTCCCGGTCCCAGCGGATGTAGGAAATGATCGACTGTCTGTAATCGCCTCCGTCGATCCACTGGAACCCGTTCTGAGTGAAATCGTCCTCCCAGAGAGCAGGCGCGGAACGATAGAAGTGATTGAGTTCCCTCATCATTTCCCTGAACTGCCTGTGCATGGGGAAATCCAGGAGATTCCAGTCGAGGGCCTGATTGCAGTTCCATTCGGTCATCTGCGCGATTTCGCCGCCCATGAAAAGCAGTTTTTTCCCGGGATGGGTGAGCATATAGGAATAGAGGGCGCGGAGATTGGCAAATTTCTGCTGATAGTCTCCCGGCATACGCCCGATGATGGATTTCTTTCCGTGCACGACCTCGTCATGACTGAGGGGCAGGACAAAATTCTCGGAAAAGGCATACAGCAGGGAAAAAGTCAGTTTCCCGTGATTATAGCTGCGGTAGATGGGGTCGAGCGCGAAATATTCGAGAGTATCATGCATCCAGCCCATGTTCCACTTGAACGTGAATCCCAGCCCCCCCAGATAGACCGGACGGGACACTCCGGGCCACGCCGTCGATTCCTCCGCAATCATGACCGTCCCTTTGAACAGCTGGTGCGTCAGTTCATTCAGATGCTTGAGAAAGGCAATGGCCTCCAGGTTTTCATTCCCTCCGTAACGGTTCGGAATCCACTGACCGGGCTCCCGGGAATAATCCAGATAGAGCATGGAGGCGACGGCATCCACGCGCAGGCCGTCGACATGGAAACGGTCCATCCAGTACAGAGCGCTTCCGATCAGGAAGCTTCTCACTTCCGTTCTTCCGTAGTTGAAAATGTAGGTTCCCCAGTCGCGATGTTCCCCCTGACGCGGATCGGCATGTTCATACAGAGCGGTTCCGTCAAAGCGGCCGAGCGAAAAGGAATCTTTCGGGAAATGCGCCGGCACCCAGTCCATGATGACGCCAATCCCGAGAGAATGCATGTAGTCCACGAAATAGGCGAAGTCCTCCGGCGAACCGTAGCGTGCCGTGGGAGCATAGAATCCCGTCACCTGATATCCCCAGGACTGATCGAGCGGATGTTCGCAGATCGGAAGAAGTTCTATATGCGTATATCCCATTTCGGCCGCATACGCCCCGAGCGCATGGGCAAGATCCCGGTAATTCGGAAATTCCTGCCCCGCGGACAGCGGAGGAAGTCCCGGACCGCCCCAGGATCCCAGATGCACTTCATAAATGTTCATGGGCGATTTCTGGGGATCCGCCTGCGCCCTGCGCTCCATCCACGAAGCATCCGTCCACTCAAAGGGCTCCGGATCCGGAACGACTCCCGCCGTATGCGGACGCAGTTCCGTCCGCTGCGCATAGGGATCGAGTTTGGTGAATACGTCACCCGATTGTGTCTTGATTTCATATTTGTAAATATCGCCTGCGCGCATTCCGGGGATGAAGAGCTCCCAGATTCCGGAAGCCCCCAGCATGCGCATGGGATGGCGCCTTCCATCCCAGCAGTTGAAATCCCCCACCACGGAGACGCGTCTGGCATTGGGTGCCCATACGGCGAAGTCCACTCCGGACACCCCGTCGTAACAGCGCACATGCGCTCCCATCACATCGTACACTTTGTGGTGCTCCCCCTGATTGAACAAATACAGATCCATTTCCCCGAGTCCCGGAAGAAAACAATAGGGGTCCGCCGCCACGGAAACGGAATCCGGATACACCTTCTCCAGTTCATAGGCAAACCCCTGTTTTCTCCCTGGAAATCCAAGTGCGAAGAGTCCTTCCGGAAGAATCCGGAGGAGTTCGGTCCGTTTCCCGTTTTCCAGCACAAAGACCTGATCCGCCATGGGATCGTATACACGGAGAATCAGGGAGCCTTCCGTTCCGTCCGGATGAAGTCCGAGTATGGAATGGGGATCCCCGATGGCGCCCTGGAGCAGAGCATTCAGAGCGCTGCGCTCAGGCAGAAGGGCTTTTGTCTGTTTGAAATTCGTCCGATTTTTCTGCGTTTCCCTCATCCCGAATCCATCCTGTCTTAGGGTTGCCGGAGGACGGCAACGGCGGGTTCCCTCCTCCACTGTGTTGTGTTTAAGTATAGCAAGGATTTTTGAATTCGCAACAGCGCATCCCTTGAAATTGCCGCAAAATAAGCTAAGTTCCCCGCCGTGTATTGAAAAAAATCTGACAGGATGTGCATCGTGGGAAAAAAGCCCTCTTTTTCTTCCTCTTCTTCCTCCCGCTCCGGAGGATTCTTCTTCTTCTCCTCCTCCCCCGCCCGTGAAAACGGCTCCGCCTCCCGCAGAGGCAATCGCGGAAAGCATAACGGAGGAAAAGGAAAAGCCCATGAAATGCCTGAAGAAAAAGCCAAGGGGAAGACCGGGAACAGCGCCGGAAGGAGGAATCCGTCCGCTTCTCTCCGTTCTCCTGCCCTGATCCCCCGCCATGGCTCACGCGAAGAGTGCGAAGAGAAGAAATTCCGGAAGGGAAGGGAAAAGGACGCTCTGGACAAGTGCCGCACGCCGGAAGAAGGGCTGGCCTTCTCCGCCACACTCGTGCGCACCCTGCTGGAAAAGAACCTTGTAAACGCTTCCGCCTTTGACGCTTCCGACCCGGAAGCCCTCGCCGTTCTTCCGTATGACGCTGAAATCGCCCTCAAACAGGAAGCGCTCAAGAGATTCTGGAAAGCCGGAAACATCCCGGGTTCTCCAGGGACAATTCTCCCCGCTCCGATGCCGCGCCATTACCGGGCTCTCTCCAAACGCAGCGCATGCATCGACCCGCGCTCCGGACGCTTTTCCTTCGTCCGGGGCTACGGCGGCGCACGGAAACATCTGGAGGGCGGAAGGAAGAGAGCCGCATCCCAGCAGCTCACGCATTCCCTTCTCGAGCCGGAGGCGCACGGGAAGATTTATGACAAGCTGGAAACCATTCTGAATCTGCCCCGCTGCCGTGCCACGGCAGAGGCGCTGAATTACTGCATCATCCGCGGTGCCTGGGGGAAATACGCTGTGATTTTCAATACGTCCGTCGCCGACGGGCAGGTGGTCGGCACGCTCAAACGGATTGCGGAACGACTGAAAGAAGAAGATCCGGGAATCATCGGCTGTTTCATGTATCTGGATGAAACCCGGTCTGAATATTATCTGGAATCGCGGCGTCCGGAAAAGGGGGTCCCGTTCAAAAAACTCTGCGGAACGGCGATGCTGGACATCACAATCCGGAACCGGAAGTTCCTTTATCCGCCCACGGTGTTTTCCCAGATCAATGAAGCCATGCTGCCGCTGATGGTCAATGAGGCGTTCCGCCTCCTGAAACCCGATCCCGACCGGCGCTTTCTGGACCTTTACTGCGGATACGGACTCTTCGGTCTGCTCGCTGCCGAACATTCGGCTGAAGTCATCGGCATGGATGCGGAAGGGCCCGCAATCGAGGCCGCTTCGGCCAATGCAGTCTATCATTTTCCCGGGAGGAAAATCAAATTCATTGCCTCCTCCATTACCGGGGAAAGCCTGGAAAGGCATCTGCCGCGCACGGAAAAAAGGGGCGGAGGAGAAATCGCCGTGCTCGACCCTCCACGGAAAGGTACGGCCCCGGGCGTGCTGGAACGCCTTGTGGCACGCCGTCCCTTCCGCGTTCTGCACATCTTCTGCGGGACGGACATGCTCCCGAGAGAGCTGGGAATCTGGAAGGCAAACGGTTATTCCCCCGTCGCAGCCGTACCCCTGGATCTCTTCCCGGGAACCATGAACCTGGAAACGCTCGTCCTGCTCGAACGCAAACGAAGCTGACGGAAAACCTCATCGCCCGGAAAACAACAGCAATCAGTCTGCATTCGCCGAAGCCAGTATGGCCCGGTAGGAACGGAAGAGCGCATCCGAGTCGTTCCCCGTCGAAAGCCAGTTTACTCCGCGCGACTTCCAGAACGGCAGATCCGATCCGAAAGCCCCCAGCAGAACACCCGCCTCACGGGTTTTGCCGCAGATTTCATCTATCAGCGCCACCACTTCCGGATCACGGAGCCGGCCCGCCTTCCCCACAGAAGCAGACAAATCGTAAGGCCCGATGCATACGCTCCCGACGCCCGGAACCGATAAAATCGACTCCAGATTCTTCACCGCCTCATAATGCTCAATCTGCACAATGACAAGCGGTTCCTTTCTGGAAACTTCCAGATACTCCTCCACGGAATCCGCCCCGAAATGGATGGCGCGCCGGAAACCGCATCCCCGCGTTCCCGCTTCCGGATAACGGCACGCGGAAACCGCCGTTGCGGCGTCTTCCGCCGTATTCACCATCGGCACAATGATACCCGCAGGAGCCAGGTCAATCACCTTCTTGATCACTCCGTGTTCGTTCCAGGGAACACGCACCAGCGGAGCGCAGGAAGTGCCTTTCAGCGCCATGATGTGATGCATGAGATCGGGCTGGGACATCACACCGTGTTCCCAGTCGATCCAGCAGAAATCAAAACCGGCGTCCGCGGCGAGTTCCGTCATGCTGGAGTCGTGAAAGGTAATGCAGGTGCCGAATGCGGTTTTCCCGGATTTCATCTTTTCAAGAAAGATTTCCAGATTGTTCAATTTCATCAAATACCTCCTGTTTCATGGATATTTCTGTCGTTACGGATTTTGTCGATCCTGAATATACGCACGGATATTCCCGGAATTCATGACTCATGGCGGCACATGGCTGTGCATGACGGAACACGGCGGCGGCTCATGACGGGAGACGGACACCGGTATCTCCCCCGCCGGGGTCAGATTTCTCTCTGTGTCCGGGAAAGACACGAAAACGTGTCTCCCCTTTTCATCATTCGCCCCACTGGATCAGATTCCTCGGCTCCTGATATCGGTAAATGGCAGCGGCGGCACGGGAATCCATGGTTTCGACATGACCGTCAAAATAAAGGAAGTTGTTCTGCATGTTGTGACGGCCTTCCATATAGTCTCTGGAAATCCCGCATGTGACGGAGTCAGCCATCTGCGAATCATTGTAGTCGAATCTGCCCGTGCCCTAGATCCAGCGGTATCCAGTGCCGCTTTTGCGGCCGCCGTAGTTCAAGGCGAAGACCGTCTGCGAAGGACGCTTGACCTTGGATTCCTTGGTTCCCTGGTAAAATGGTTCTGAAGGATTGATTGTCCAGACGTCATACTGGACACGATTGGTTGTCACATAATAAAGGTAATAAATCATCATTTCGTCGTTGCGCCCGAGATCGTATTCGGGGCAGGCAAAGATCGTGGGAGTCCCGCTCTTTCCGTTCGGACGGTAAATCGCAACCATATAATAAGTCGGAGGAGAAGCTTTCCACCCCTCGAGCTTTCCGAGCATGGAATGCCATCCCCAGCTGGCTCCGCCCTGATAATATCCTTCCGGCGCATAATATCCGTAATCCTGGAGATACTTGAGATTCAGCAGCCCCACCTGCTTCAGATTCCCGATGCAGACGATTTTCTTCGCCGTCCCCTTCGCCCGGGCAAGAGCCGGCAGAAGAAGCGAGGCCAGAAGCGCGATCACGGCAATCACCGTGAGCAGCTCCACCAGAGTGAACCTGCGCCCGAGAAACGGAAGAACCTGGTCTGCCGGCATACTACTCCCCCGTCCGCGAAGGGGAAAACGGCTCCGTTCCCGGGAATGGAACTCAGGGGAGGAGAAACATGATTTCTGTTCTTTCCGAAAAAAAGCAGGGGCTGATCTTTTCATGTACTCTTCTCCTTCCATGTCCCTGTTTCAGCTTGCCGACTGCAAAGAAAATCTTCCGTGTTTTCAAGACGTTCCACCGCCCCGGCACAGGCCAGATATTTCCGGTACAGCCTTTCGTAAAGTGCAACTCTCTCCGGATCCGGGTGATAAACGGTTTCAACATCCGAACTCATGGCGTCCATCGCGCTCTCCACGGAAGGAAAACTCCCGGATGATGCCGCTGCCAGAACGGCCGCTCCCAGAGCACAGGCCTGATCCTCCCGAACAATCTGAATGTCCCGGTTCATGACGTCCGCACAGAGCTGCATGACAAACGGAGACTTGCGTGCAATCCCTCCGAGAGCAACGATTTCATGCACCGGCACCCCCTCCTCCGTCAGGCGTTCTGCAATTTTTCTCGCCCCGTACACCGTGCTTTCCGCGAGCGCCCGGAAAACCGCCGGCGGTTCCGTCGCGAGCGTGAGTCCGAAGAGAGCCCCCTTCAACTCCGGATTCAGGTCCGGAGTCCGTCTTCCGTTCATCCAGTCGAGGGCGAGGCAGGGGGAAGCGCCCAGAGCGATCCTTTCCGCTTCAGCAGACAGACGTGCAATCGACACATCTCCGCCGCCGTAGGAAAGGAAATTCCGGAACCATGCGTAGATGTCTCCGAACGCACTCTGCCCGGCTTCGAGTGCAGTCATGCCGGGGAGCACGGATCCATCCACCTGCCCGCAGATTCCGCGGACACAGTGATCCAGATGCGGCACCACGACAATGTCACACGTGGATGTCCCCAGCACCTTGAGAAGCTGAAACGCTTTCACTCCCGCTCCGACCGCTCCCGCATGACAGTCAATGACTCCCCCCGCCACCACCGGCGCCTGCTGTTTCAGATGAAAACGCTCCATCCATTTCCCGGAAAGTCTTCCCACCGGGAGATCCGCAGTGAAAGTTTCCGAATACAGTCTTCCGCGCAACCCCTTCAGAAGTGGATCCACCCCTGCGAGAAATTCTTCGGAAGGCAGACCGCCCCAGGAGGCGTGCCACATGGCTTTGTGTCCGGCAGCGCATCTGCCGGGGCGAATGACGGGCGTTCCGGCCAGTTCCGCCACCATCCAGTCGCAATGCTCCCCCCACGAAACCGCGGCCCCGCGCACGGATGAATTTCCCCGAAGCACATGCAGGATCTTGCTCCAGAACCACTCCGGAGAATAGACTCCCCCGGAATATGCAGTATAGTCGACTCCCCCCCAGGTCTTCGCATGAGATGTGATCTCGGCGGCTTCCCGGACGGAACTGTGATCTTTCCAGAGAAGAAACATCGCGTCGGGATCCTCCGAAAAAGCAGGATGAAGCGCCAGGGGGCGTCCCTGCCCGTCAAGAGCGCACGGCGTGGAACCTGTGGTGTCCACGCCGATTCCAGCCACACGGTCCGCATCACAGTCCCGGAGAACGTCCAGGACAGCTTGTTCCATGCTCTCCAGATAATCCAAAGGATGCTGCCGGAAGCACAAATTCGCGGCATCGCAGTAAAGACGGTCCGTCCAGCGGGAATAAGACCGTTCCGAAAAGGCTTCCTTCTCCCCGGACTCCGAAACAGCAAGGACGCGCACGCTGTCCGTGCCGAAGTCCAGCCCCAGAAACAGTTTCTTCTGATTTCTCATCGACAGATCATCCTCGCATTTCCGCATTTCCGCATTTCCGCATTTCCGCATTTCCGCATTTCCGCGATTCGGGAGTTTTTTTCTCCATGTCCCGGCAGCTCATTTCCCGCAGTATTTCCCCGTTTCCGAGGAACTGTGTTTTCCACAAACTTTCTTTTTCAATGGGAGAAAGATGGAGCCGGGTAATGACGGGGAGGAAATATGCTGGCAGACCTTCTGCATTTCTGTCACATGAATCCCCTTTTTGGGGATCCACTTCCGGCATCGCTCTTCTCTTCTTCGCCGTTCACTATAAGCCCCCTCTTCGAGCATGGCAATGTTTTTCTGATCATTTTTCCGCAACAAAAACTTGAAACTTTCTGAAATGTTTCTATATTTTCCGCCGTAAAAGGAGACAGCGCGAAGGGAAGTTCAAATGTCCAAAGCCATCACCGTGAAGGAAATTGCAAGGAGAGCGGGAGTTTCGCCTGCCACGGTGTCACGCGTTCTCAACGGAGGGCACGGCGTCGGAAGCGGAAAATGCGAAGCGGTGAAAAACGCCGTTCAGGAAATCAGTCCGGAGCTTCTCCCCGGACTCCGGAAGCAGCAGCGCGGCAAAACCATAGGAATGCTTCTCTTCCCGCAGTCCGACAAGGAACCCAGAGTCATTCTCGAAAAACTCACCGGCACTTTGAAAGTGCTCCCGGAAAAATGGAATCTTCTTCTGCTCTCTCCCGAAATCATGCCCCTGGAACTGGAGTCGAAATACCTGAAGGGGGAAATCGCCGGACTGCTCCTCATGGGGCACCGCCTGAAAACAGAAGGGTTTGAAAAAATCCTTTCCGGAATTCCGCATGTCTGGATGAATTCCCATGATCTGGGTCAGGGAAAGAGCAATGTCATGATGGGCAACGAATTCGCCGGCAGACTCGCGGCACGCTATCTGATGCGCCGCTCCTGCCGGAACCCGCTCTGGCTGCAAATCGCCCCCAGCATGAATCCGGGATTCCCGTCCAGAACGGACGGGTTCCGGTTTGAATTTTTCGCAGCGGGAAAATCCTGCCGGAGCTGTGTTTTGACTCCACCGAAGGAACTGCGCTTCTGGGAAGAGGCTTCCGACGAACAGCTGGAGCAGCTCTTCGCGGAACAGCTCGCAGATCCCTCTTCCACTCTCTCAACGGCGGATGGAATCTTCTCTCCGGAAGAACGCCTGACCGCCATTCTCCACCGTTCCCTCCGGAAATACGGAGGAAGAAAAATCCGGAAAAAATGGCCGGACATCATCTCCTGCAACCACGTCCCCGAATATCTCACCGGGCTTTATCCACGCCCCGCCTCCATCGATCTGGGGCCGAAATCCGTCGCAAGACTCGGAATGGAGGAACTCCTGCGGAGAATCAGCGGTCTGCCGCCGGGAGGAGACCGCATCTCCGTCATCACGACTCCCGAACTGATCCAGGGAGACTGAATAAAACTGAATAAAGAAGAAATATCCCTGATAGGAATGTCCCTGATAGGAATGTTCCCCGGATCAAGGCATGCTGTGGTGTCCTCGCCCCTCTCTCTCCTCCTCCCGGCTCTCCCCTCTCCGGGAAGCGAGTCCCGGGAAAACAAAAAGCAGAGCCGGGAAGCAGAAAAACAGAAAATAAGAAAACGAGAAAAGTTCAGGAATTGCTGTCGCTCTTTGAATCCGCCTTTTCCAGCATCGCGCGGGCATGGGCCAGAGCCGCCTCCCCGCCGCCGAGCATGCGGGCGATTTCCTCTACGCGGTCCGCGCCGGAAACCGGAGAAATCGAACTGACCGTCATCCCCCCGGAAGCGCCGGAAGAAGAAGTCTTGCAAACCCGGAAATGAGTGGACGCACAGCAGGCGACCTGCGGAAGATGGGATATGCAGATCACCTGTTTGAACTTCGCCAGGGAGGCAAGTTCGGAACCAACCTTCGCCGCAGTCTCGCCACCGATATTCGCATCAATTTCATCGAAGATGAGCACGGGAATGGAATCGGCTTCGGCAAGGACGGTTTTCATTGCCAGCATGACGCGGGAAATCTCTCCGCTGCTGGCCACCTCGCTCAAAGCCCTGAGGGGAACACCCGGATTCGCGCTGAAAAGTATCCGAATACGGTCGAAACCGCCGGGCCCGGGTTCCGAAGGCTCGAACTGAATGTCGAACGCGGCTTTTTTGAATCCAAGTTTCAAAGTCTCCGAGGAAAGCTGGGCAAGAAGACGGGCGGCGGCTTCTTTCCGCGCGGCGCTCAGTCGCCCGGCGGAATCCTGATACTCTGCGGCAAGCATCTTTTCACGCCGGTCGAAATCGCGCCGGAGGGAGTCGGCATTGTCGAAGGAGTCCACGGTGCGCCGGAGCTCTTCCAGACGGGAAAGCACTTCTTCCAGTGAAGCACCGTAACGCCGTTTCAAACTCTGAAGAGTCCGCATCCGTTCCTCCATGGCCAGAAAAGAAGCTTCATCCAGCTCGACGGAGGCTCCATAGTCGCGCAGCTCGGATGCCAGAGAAGAAATCTGTTCCGCCAGATCCCGGCAGCGTTCCGGAAATACGGAGGCTCCCGCGGGATCCAGACGTTCCAGAGAACTCAGAAGACGCCGCAGATCCAGCAGACGGTCCCTCAGGGAATCCTCCGACTCCTCCAGCGCAGCGGCGGCCGAAGAAAGAATCTCCAGCATCTGCCGGGAATTGGAAGCGAGAAGATGACGCGCCTTGAGTTCTTCGTCCTCTCCCGGTCTCGGCGCGGCCGCCTCTATTTCCGCAACATCCCCGCGCATCGCCTCCACCTCCTCCGCCGAGGGCATCGAAGCGAGAAACGCCTCCTTTTCCTCCCGGAGCACAGAAAGGCGTTCCCAGGCGCGGGCCGTTTCCGCCAAAAGAGAATCTGCCGAGGCAAAACGGTCCAGCGCATGAAGCTGTTCGGAAGAACGGAGAAGACTCTGATTTTCATTCGCCGCATGAATGTCCACCAGGCGTTCGCCCAGCGCCCGGAGAGTCTGGAGCGGCACCGGAGAGGAATTGATGAAATTCCGGGTCGAGGAAGGCGTGATGACGCGCCGGATCAGGATCATTCCCGGGTCCACCTCATCCACGGCTTCCGATTCACCCAGAAGAGTCTTGAGCTCAGGAGTCATGGATTTTTCCCCGATTGCGAACTCCGCGGCGATCTCACAGCGGGAACAGCCGGAACGGATCGAAGATTTGTCCGCCCTCGCCCCCAGAAGAAGTCCGACAGCTCCCATGATGACAGATTTCCCGGCTCCCGTCTCCCCGCTGATGACGTTGAAGGAGGGGCCGAATTCGATTTCCGCCTCGTCCACCAGAGCAAGATTTTTCAGTTTCATCCATTTGAGCATGAGTGGGGGATCCTCTTCCCGTTTTCGTTTTCTCAGAAAAAAACTGCCGTTAATATGCCCCCGCTTCCGTAAATTTCAATCGCCGCAAACTGCATCATTCTCATTTCCCGCGTCCCTTTTCCGTTCTCTCCGGATTACGGAATTCCCCAATGCCGCATTTCTTGCGCAAAGGGAAAAGGCGTGGTATGGTATACGGGTTGTTTTTGTGGATGGAATGGAGCGGATATCCGTGAACAACAGGGGAGAAAGAAGCCGACGTCTTCTCTCCGGGCTGGAAACAAAGGGAAAAATGCCGTTATCCGCCGCCGGGAATAAACAACAGGAACGGGAAAACGCCGGACCCCGGAAGAAAAGAAAGAAAAAGAAGAAAACAGCTCCGGAGCAGAATCCGGAATCAAATCAGGAGCTGTGTCCGGAACGAAAGGAGACCCTCGGAATCATGTCTGAACTCGACAGGAATTGCATTGCAGACTTGTATGAAACTCTCGGAGACGGACGGATCCGGTGCGGAGTCTGTCCCAGGAAATGCGTCATCTCCGAAGGGCACTGCGGATTCTGCGGGGTCCGGGAAAACTCCGGCGGAAGATTGCGGAGCCTTGCATTCGGCTATCCTGTCGCGCTGCAGATTGATCCGATTGAGAAAAAGCCTCTTCAGCACTACCGCCCGGGTACCAGGACCTTTTCCGTCGGCACATTCGGCTGCAATCTTGCCTGCCGCTTCTGCCAGAATGATCATCTTTCACGCGCGGTCTATCACCCGAGGCTCCGCTACCGCCGTTACGAGCCCCGGGAACTGGTCGACCTCACCATCCGGCACGGATGCGACTCGATTTCATTCACCTACAATGAGCCGACCGTCTGGCTCGAATACGCCATGGCGGCGGCGGAAGAGGCAAAACGCGCCGGACTCGGCACCGTGCTGGTCTCCAACGCCTTCATCGAACTCAGGGCGGCGGAAAAACTCTATCCGCTCATGGAGGCCGCAAATGTCGACGTCAAAGGGTTTTCCGAAGAGTTCTACCAAAGCATGTGCAAAGGATCTCTCGAACCCGTCAAACAGGCCTGCGAATTCTACAAAAAACAAATCGGCGGACACCTGGAACTGACCAATCTCGTCATCCCAGGAAAAAACAGCTCCCGCGAAATGATCGATTCCTTTCTCGACTGGGTGGAAGACAAACTCGGCAGGGACACTCCCGTCCATTTCACCGCCTATCATCCCGCGTACCTCTATCATGAAAGCCCCCGGACTCCCCTCTCCATGCTGGAGGACATTCAGGCCCATGCAAAAGAGGAACGCGGTTTCCCAAACGTCTATCTGGGCAATCTCTGCTGAAGCATCCCCCCTTCTCCCCGCCGTCGCAGGAAGCATGTCCCTTCAATCCTGAGCGACCCCTCTGGAAGAGGGATCACTCAGGAGGAGGAAGGACGGCACGCAAAGTGACAGAAAAAGAACCGGGAAAACGCCCGGCGGGGGACGAAGAAGAAAAAAAGGGGATGCCCCGAGCACAAGACAGGAAAAACATGACAGGAAAATAAGGAAAGGCAAGGGGGAACGTCAGATCTTTCCTTTTTTCCCGGACTTCGCTTTTTTCGTCTTCGTCTTCGTCTTCCGGCAGTGCGGACACTTCCCACCGCTGCAGTGGTTGCAGATGCCGTTCGGCATGTCACCGCTTTCAAAGTACATACGGATGTTCCCGAGAGTGGTTTCCGCGATGTTCCGAATGGCCTCGTGCGTGAAGAATGCCTGATGGGAAGTGATGAGAACGTTCGGGAAGGTCATCAGACGGGCAAGGATGTCATCCTGAATGGCGGCGTCGGAACGGTCTTCAAAGAAGTAATCGGTTTCCTCCTCGTAGACGTCGAGCCCAGCGGAGCCGACCTGACCGGTCTTCAGCGCATTGATGAGAGCGGAAGAATCAATAAGTTTGCCCCTGCTGGTATTGATCAGCATGACGCCGTGCTTCATCATGGCGAGGGAAGAGGCGTTGATCATATGCAGATTGTCCGGAGTCAGCGGGCAGTGCAGGGAAATGACGTCGCTCTCCCTGTACAGGGTTTCCAGATCGACATATTCCATGTGCAGAGTTTTCGCGGCCTCCGCGTTCGGATAGACGTCATACGCGAGGATGCGGACTCCGAAGCCCTGGAGCACGCCTGCAAAGGCCCGTCCGATCTTCCCCGTCCCGATGATGCCGACTGTCTTTCCATGGAGGTCAAACCCCAGAAATCCGTTGATGGAAAAATTGTTTTCCCTGACCCGGCAGAAGGCCCGGTGCAGCGAGCGGTTCAGGCAGAGCAGAAGCCCCAGTGAATATTCCGCCACGGCATGGGGAGAATATTCCGGCACCCGGACCACGTCAATCCGTCCGGAGGCGGCGGGAAGATCCACGTTGTTGTACCCGGCACAGCGCATCGCGATCAGGCGGATCCCGCGTTTGACCAGTCCTTCAATCGTTTCCGCCCCCAGATTGTCGTTCACGAATGCGCAGACGGCATCGGCGCCGTCCGCCACGGATACCGTATCCGGCCCGAGTTTCGCCTCGTGATAGGAAATCTCAAAGCCGAAATCGGCATTCAAACTTTCAAAGGATTTCCGGTCATAGGGCTTGGTGTCGAAAAAAGCGATTTTCAGTGTTTTTTTCTCCGCAGTTCCCGCAGATATTTTCTTCGGTGTTTTCGTTTTCATTGTCTGGGTTTCCCCTTTCTTTTTTTCCCGGGTTCGGGTGTTTCCTTTCTGGACAAGAGGGAGGAGCTGGGGAAAAATGTCCCTGCCCCTCGGGAAGAAGATCCGGGAGAGAAGATAGCCCGGAGAAAAAGAAAATACAAGTTCCCGCAACGGGAAAATCACCGTCCTCCGGAAGAAAAGGGGGACGGACCTTCCGGAAGATCGGAAAGGGAAATCACAAACTCTCCAGGCATCACTTCTCCATCCAGGGAAGATCGGCCGTAGTCACGCTGGAAGTCCATTGCCAGCGCCGTTGCCTCATCATTGGCGACATTGGAAAAGGAAATCCGGTACATCGTCTCCTCTCCGCCAATCTCATTGACTTCCCCCCCCGCCCTTTTCAGAGGCCGAAGCGGAATGCGGACGACGTCCTCATAAGGCGCCGGCGCTTTCGGCACCAGCGTCACCCGGTGCGACACCCCATTCACGGTCACGGTGAACTCGTTGTATCTGTAGGAAAAGAAATGGATTTCCAGAAACAGCGGCTTCTCGGCGTCCGCAAAGGCGCCAGAGGCCTTTTCATGAAATTTTTTTGTCAGAAGAAGGCCGCTGCGCACGGGAAACATCCTCCATCCGCCCAGCATCAGTGGACCGTTGTCATACACACGCCGTCCGCCGGAAAACTCCGCCCTCACTCCGTACGGACGGGCAGCGCGCATGACGGACGGTTCCAGAAACACCCGGTAGTAATCATATGCCAGAAGCGTCAGGAAAATCCCCCCGAGCAAAGCTCCCGTATTGAAAAGCAGTATCCGCCGGATACGCCGTTTCCGCAGATCCGACAGCAAACAGGCCACCCACAGCGACGCCGCAATACAGAGAAGCCCCAAACACGGGACTCGGAAACGCGCCAGAATATAAAACGCCGCCGCCGCTCCCGCATACAGCACAATGAACAGCGTCAGCAGCAGAATGCCCTTCTTCCCTGGAAGACGGGACAGCAGAAGCAGAAACGATGCAAGAGCAAGAATCACAATCAGCCACGTCGGAATGAACGCCGCGTCAAACCAGTCGCTTTTTGAGGCGTTCACCCCGAGCACCAGATTGTTCGGAATTTCCAGAGAATCCCAGAACAGCAGAAATTTCCGGAAGTACAGTTCCAGAAACGCCAGAGGCTCTGAAAAAGCCCAGTCCGCAATCCTGTGGACAATCGCCGTTTCCGACTGATACGCCATCCAGTCCTTGTAAAGATCGGTATAGACCAGGTATCCCGGAGGAGCCTCCGGATTGTTCCCGAGCCCCAGCACGGTCGGTCCCGCGGTGCTGGGCCCGGAGAACCTCCCCAGCGCCAGACTGTTCCAGAGAATGAACGGAAGCTGCACTAGAACCGAGGCAAGCAGAGTCAGTCCCCCGTAAAGCCACCCCCGCAGACGGAAGCTGCCCCCGTACAACGCCGCAAGAAACATCAGCGGAGCAAAACACCATGAACTCCCCCTGGAAAGAATGGAAGCCCCCAGCACCATCCCCGCCGCAATCCAGAAAAACAGACTATGGCAGACGATTCCTTTCCCTTCTTCTGCTCCGGAAGAGCGCATTTTCCGCATTTCGCGCATTCCCCGCAGCGTCAGATAAAAAAGAAGCGTGATCCAGAAACACTGCTGGATTTCAATCAGCGCATACGGCACATAAAATACCAGCATGGTGGAAAACGCCGCAAGAAACGCCGCAGTCAGGCCGGCACGGCGGCCTTTCAGCAGCGCGGCGGAAAGACCGGCAAACCAGATGACTCCTCCCGCACAGAGCGTCTGCCCCAGGGCGGCAGCCCATGGAAGACTCGGGACAAAGATGGCAAAAAAAGGCAGAAACACCGCAGAATAAAACGGCTGGTAGAAGAATGTCTCCGGCAGATTTCCGGCAAGAATTTCCTTTGCAAGCTTGAAATACGTCGCCATATCCGTTTCCGCCGGAGGAGATGATGCAAAAGGATCAGACGCAATCACTTCCATCGAAAACAGCAGACGCAGGCCCATCCCCGCCAAAGTCAGAATCACGAGAAGCAGTGAAAAGGAAAAACGGAGTCGGAACAGAGAAAAGCCATGACTCCGCTCCTCCCCCGGACAGCGGACAGGATGTTTGTGTTTCCCAGATTTTGTACTCCTGCTCACTTTTTCGCCCTGCACTTTCTCCGCAATGGTTTTCGGGACCGGGTGAAGTGAAAGAGGAAAGAAAAGGCAGGTGTCTTCTTTGCCCCCCTTTCTTTTTCCGTTTTTGTTTGCCGTTCCCGTCTTGTATATTCTGTTCCGTATTTTCCTATTCAGAAGAGTCCTGTGCTTCCCGTCTCCACACCCCCTTTTCCCGCGGCTTCCGGGAGCACGGGAGGGAGGAAGGCTCATGAACAGCATGAATCCTGCCCGCGCCCGGAATCCCGAAGCGGAATCGCGTCAGGCAGGGACTCTTCATGACATATCACGGAAAACCCGCTCCTGTATTATATCACAAAAAAAGCGCTTTGAAAAACAAATCTCTGGAAAAAAAACGGAAAACAAAGTATATTACGCGCCGGATTCATTTCACGCAACGCATCTTCTGGAAAGATTCATACATGACAGAAATCAGCAGAATACGGAATTTTTCAATCATTGCCCATATCGACCACGGGAAATCCACGCTTGCCGACCGTCTTCTGGAAGCCACTCATACCATTGAGCCGAGAGATCTCGTTCACACCCAGCTGCTTGACGCCATGGATCTGGAACAGGAACGCGGCATCACCATCAAGTCCCACCCTGTCCGAATGCTCTATTGCGCTCCGGACGGACAGGAATATGAACTGAATCTGATCGACACTCCCGGGCATGTGGATTTTGCCTATGAAGTCAGCCGCTCCCTCGCGGCCTGCGAAGGAGCGCTGCTCGTGATCGACGCCACCCAGGGAGTGCAGGCACAGACCGTGGCCAATGTGAATCTGGCCTTCCGGCATAATCTGAAGATCATCCCCGTCATCAACAAGATTGATCTGCCCGCCGCAGACCCGGAAACCTGTTACGAGCAGATGGAGGAAATTCTGGCCATACCGCGGGAAGACGCCATTGCGGTCTCGGCCAAGGAAGGGATCGGCATTCCAAAGGTGCTGGAGGAAATCGTCAAGCGCATTCCGCCGCCGCAGGACCGGAGTGCGGAGGGGACGGCGGCACTGGTGTTTGATTCGATTTATGACGCCTACCGGGGAGTCGTCATCTATGTGCGCATGTTCGGGGGGACTCTGAAACGGGGAGACCGTCTCCGCCTGTTCAGTACAGGACTGGAAAGCGAAATCAAGGAGACGGGAGTGTTCACTCCTGAAATGAAAGCCGTCCCGGGCCTGACATCGGGTTCCGTGGGGTATCTGATCCCCAACATCAAGAGTCCTTCGGACGCAAGGATGGGAGACACCGTGACCGATGCGAAAAATCCCTGTCCCGATCCGCTTCCCGGATTTCAGGAAATCAAGCCGATGGTCTTCAGCGGCATCTATCCGATCGACACGGCCGACTACGAACAGCTCAAATTCAGCATGGCTAAACTCCAGCTGAACGATGCCGCCTTTGTTTATCAGGCCGAAACCTCCGCGGCGCTCGGATTCGGATTCCGCTGCGGATTCCTGGGGCTGCTCCACATGGAAATCATTCAGGAGCGTCTCCGCAGGGAATACAACATGGACATCATCGCCACCTATCCGAGCGTGATCTACCACGTGTACATGAAGGGGGGGGGGATGATCCGGGTGGACAATCCGGTGTTTCTTCCGGATCCGTCCGAAATCGAACGGATCGAGGAACCGGTCATTCACGCCCACATCATGTCGCCCAACCAGTATATCGGGGACATCATGAATCTGGTCATGAGCAAGAGGGGAATCTGCACCAATACGGAAAGTGTGGACGGAAAACACGTCATGATCACCGCCCGTCTGCCCATGCATGAGATTCTCATCGACTTTCACGACAAACTCAAATCCATCACGCGCGGCTACGGAAGCATGGACTACGAACCCGCCGGATATCAGGCGGACAAGCTTGTGAAACTGGATATCCTCGTGAACGGGGAACCCGTCGACGCCTTTTCCACAATCGTTCACACGGATCACGCCTACAGCCGCGGGAAAGCCCTGGTGGAACGTCTGGCGGAGGTCATTCCCCAGCAGATGTTCCAGATTGCCATTCAGGCCGCCATCGGAGGAAAAATCATCGCGCGCGACACGGTGAAGGCACTCCGGAAAAACGTCATTGCCAAGTGTTACGGAGGCGATATCACGCGCAAGAGAAAACTGCTCGAAAAGCAGAAGGAAGGGAAAAAGCGAATGAAACAGATCGGACGCGTGAACATTCCCCAGGAAGCGTTTGTCGAAATTCTCAAATCCGGCAAGGAATAAAGCAATCAGATACAGGAACTGCGCCCCGCCCCCCCTCGGAAACAAACAGAACAGACGGATGCACAAGCAACACGGACCAGCATGATGAACGCCGCAGAACAATGCAGACTTTTCTTCAGAAACCGGAAACTCAGAAGAAGATACAAGGATCTCCTCATTCTCGTGCGCCACACCCTGAAGGCGGATGACGACATCCTCTCCGATGCCAGACGCGAAAAACTCCGGGATCTCGACACCCGTCTCTCCGCAATGGGCGGTAAAAACCACCCCGCCCCCCCGGAGGAAGGGGAACTCAGCCGAATGGAAACGGAATTCGATTCTCTCCTCCCGAGAAAGAGCTTTTTCTTCACCGTGCGCGGATATCTGGACGTCCTGGCTGTGGCCGCCTCGGTGGCATTCGGGATCCGCGCGCTTTATCTGCAGCCGTTCCAGATTCCGACCAGCAGCATGCAGCCGACCCTGTTCGGAATCCATTACATCGACCGCAAGGAATCGGAACCGTACACATCTGCGCTGACCCGTTTTTTCAGGCCGCTGGGAGCCTCCGCGGCGAAAGTGGAAGTCAGGGAGGACGGATTCTTCCATTCGGGATTCCGGACCCGGAGCATTCCCGCAGGGGAAGTGATCGCAAATTTCCTCCGGGACGGAAGTCTGTATCTGACGGGATCCGTCTTTCAGATCGGCGGAACCGTTTACGCGGTTCCGGGAATTCTCGGGAATCACATTCTGCCGTATCTGGATCCGGACGCATTGCTCAGGGAATATCACGCAGGGGAGGATTTCTGTGACGGATACGTGTCTTCGGGCGACCATCTGTTCGTGGACCGGGTGTCCCTGCATTTCCGTCCGCTGCGCCGGGGCGATGTGATCGTCTTCAACACGGAAAACATTTCCTCTCCGACTCAGCCGATCGGGGGATACTACTACATCAAACGCCTTGCGGGACTCCCCGGGGACACACTGAAAATCACGGACGGAGTTCTGATGATCCGTCCCCGCGGCGAAAGAGATTTCCGGCCGGCGACGGATTTCTCCCCGGCGTTCCGGAAACTCTATTCCGGCCTGGGAGGATACGCGGGTCACGGCGCCTCGGGGCTGCTGGCTCCGGACAGGGAAATCACTGTCCCGGATGACAGTCTCTTCGCTCTCGGAGACAACACCAGACACAGTCTGGACGGACGCAACTGGGGGTTCATTCCCCGTCACAACATGATCGGCCTGGCGCTGAACGTCTTCTGGCCGGTCTCCCGGCGCTGGGGTTTAGTCGATACGAAAGCCCCCCTGCCCGTGGATACGGTAATTCCGGAAAGCCCCTATCTGCAGAATCCCGCCATGCGTCTTCAGTAGCGGAAGGCGTCAGCGTCAGCAGCGGCGGAACGCGTCTTCTCCTCCCGGATTCCCGTTTTTTCCTTCCCCCATCCATTCCTGCATCATGGTGCGGAAGAGGAGGAATTCTCCCTTTTCTCCCCCCCCGACACAGGAAGAGAGCGCGGGAAACAGCAGAAAGGATCCAAGGATAAAAACGGGGAAACGGGGAAAAATCCTTTTTTTCCTTGGGAAAGATCTTGTTTCCGGTAGCGTCAGATGTATCTTTATATGTTTCATGAAATTTTCCATCAGGCATCAACAAAACGCAAAAACTCTATTTTTGAAGGATGAAGAAATGGCCAGGAAAACGGTTAAATCGAATGATGAACTGAGGATCGGCGTAATCGGAGCAGGCGGACGCGGGAGACTGGCGTATTCGGCCCACAAACCGGGCAATGGATCCCGGGTGGTCGCACTCTGCGACATTCGCGATGAGGCATTCAAAGAATGGCAGGAATTCGTCGGTGCAAAAGAAAAACTCTTCCTGACGGACGACTACAGAAAACTTCTGGACCGCAAGGACGTCGATGCCGTTTTTGTCACTGCCCCCGATTATCTGCATGAGGAATTCGCCCTTGCCGCACTGGAAGCGGGCAAGGCGGTCTATCTCGAAAAACCCATGACGATCACCGTCGAAGGCTGTGACAAGGTGCTGGAAACAGCGAAGAAAACCGGATCCAAACTCTTCGTCGGTCACAACATGCGCCACATGGACTTCATCATCAAGATGAAGGAACTCATTGAAGCGGGGACCATCGGAAATCTTCAGACCGTCTGGTGCCGTCATTTCATCAATTACGGCGGAGACGCCTACTTCAAGGACTGGCATTCCGAACAGAAATACACCACCGGACTCCTGCTGCAGAAAGGCGCCCATGACATCGACGTCATCCACTGGCTCTCCGGCGGCTTCACCAAACGGGTGGTGGGCATGGGCAGACTTTCCGTCTACAACCGCTGCAAAAACCGCCGCAAGGCATCCGAACGCGGAAACGCATCGTGGAGCCAGTACAACTGGCCGCCCCTCTCGCAGAAGGGCATCTCCCCGGTCATCGACGTCGAAGACGAAAGCACCCTCATGATGCAGCTCGACAACGGCGTCCTCGCCAACTACATGCAGTGCCATTACGCTCCCGACGCATGCAGAAACTACACCTTCATCGGCGACGCCGGAAGAATTGAAAACATCGACGAACGAAGAATCGCCATCTACACCACCCGCTGCGGATTCGGTGATCCGGACACCATCATCCGGATGCCTCCCACCGTCGGTGGTCATGGCGGTGCGGATCCCGATATCGTCGCGTCCTTCGTCACGTTTGCCAAGGGCGAAGGAAGCATCCCGAGCAATTCACCCATCGCGGCAAGAAATTCGGTCGCAGCCGGAGTCCTCGGGTCCTACTCCATCCGGAACGGCAATGTCCCCATGGACGTGCCCCCGCCGGATCCCGATCTCGTCAAATACTTCAACAACGGACAGAAAAAAGCCTCCCTCAGAAAAAGCAGTAAAAAATAAGGAGTTTCCTGAAACGCGCTTCTCCTCCGTGCATCCGCACAGGAAGGGGGGGGCGCACCCGCCGTCCGCCGTACCTCTCTTTTTTCCCCGTCTGAGAAGCTGTTCATGCAGCTTCCAGACGGCACCTCCCGGCGGGCGGGGAACAGGGAACAATGTGACACATGACAGGGAGGACAAAGAAAAAGCACTCTTCCCTGCAAACGGGAATGAATATCCAGAACAGATATTGGGAAAAATCATGATTGCAGTCACAGCCATCTTCCGGGTCAAACCGGAAAACGCCGCTGAAACGGAGGAGATTCTGAATCCCCTGATCCGCGGATCCAGAAAAGACAAGGGAAATATCCAGTACCGCTGTTTTGCGGATTCCGGAGCTCCGGGCACCTATGTTTTCCATGAAGTCTGGGAAAACCGGGAATGCCTGGATCTTCATATGAAACAGCCCCATTTCACGGAATTCGGAAAACAGATCGCTCCTCTTCTTCTGGAAGAAATGAAGCTGCATATGCACGAACGGGAAATTGATTGAATCACAGTCGTCGGCTGTTTTTCACTTCCCCGTCTTCCATATTTCCCGCATCCGGAGGGGGAAAAGAAGGATCTGCGGACGGAATCCGTTATGGTCACATTCTGAGGCACAGACGCTTTTCCCATCTGAAGACATGTGTTTTCAGACTTGTCTTCCGCTTCCCGGACAGGAGTTTTCTCCCGGATATTTTTTCCCCTTCTTCCGGGAAGGGTTTTCCGGAACTTCAGGAAAAGAAGTCCTCCGGTTTTTCCGCTTTTCCGCTTTTCACCGAACGGAACGCCGCCTCGGTAATGCAGGTGGTCCGGACGGCATTCTGCATGCTGCAGAGGACGGGGACAGAATCCAGGACGGCATGGACGAAATTTTCAATCATGGGAAGATGCCAGTTCGGAATCACGCCGCGTGCCTCTCCGGAAACGCTTTCTGGAACCTCCGCAGTGCCTCCGGAATTGACAAGAAGGACCGGTTCATTGAAATGAGGGGGACATCCCGGCCAGTGAATGCGCCCTGAGGAACCGAAAAACTCGCAGGAATGACGCAGCGGCAGATGATCCGCGGTGGTGTTGATGAGGATCGTGAACTGTTCCCCCCGGGGAAAGCGGAGAAAGACGTTCTGAAGATCTTCAACATCATACTGCTTTCTCCCGGAAGGGTTGAAACTGTGCATACAGGCGAAAACCTGTTCAGGCATTCCGAACAGTTCCCTTGCCATGTCGATGAGATAAAAACCGAACTGCAGGAGAGGAGAGCTCCCGTTTTCCTTCAGGAGCGGATGCCCGCCGGGATTCCAGACCGCCTCCTCGTCATGCGCCCATCCTCCGAACAGCGTGCCGATGCTCCCGTTTCCGATCAGTTCGCGCGTTTTCCGAAACTGGGAGCTGAAAAGACGGTAGTTGGAACAGGATGAAATTTGTCCGGGAAAAGAGTTTTCCAGGTCTTCGCAGAGACCGGCACACTCCTCCGGATTCAAGGCGAGCGGCTTTTCACAGAGCAGATGCTTCCCGGCCCTCAGCGCCTTCCGGCACATCGGCACATGAAACTGAGCGGGGGCGGCAATATACACGGCATCGGCCTCCGTCCGGGCAAGCGCCTCTTCGTAATCGGACCAGATTTCGGGAGCATTCATGCGCCGGGCCAGAGAAACAGCCTTTTCCGTCACGGGATCGCAGACTGCGACAAGTTCGGAGTTCTCCGCCCTGGAAAGCGCATCGGCAACACGTCTGTTCGCAATGTCTCCGGCTCCGGCAAGAAGCCATTTTACATTGGCACCTCGTTTCATATCGTCTTCCTTTCTCTTCTTCTGATTTTCTCTCTTCTTGTGATTTTCTGAACATTCTCCGATTTTCCACGCCTGATGGAAAGATCCTTCCGGGGAGAAGAAGCTCCCTCTGCCCCGTCTGCCTCATCCGTTTCAGACATGCTGCATCACAAGGTTTCCGGGAGAAAGAATAAGGCCGTAAGAAAAAAGAAAAATACACGGATTCCGGAAAATCTTATCCTTTTGTGACATTCCTGTGACATTCCTGTGACATTCATCAGAAAAGGGACTTGAAAAAAAACGTTTCCGGCTTATCCTCCCCTTCATGTCACTTGTCTTTTCTCCGGAAGAAAGTCCGGACCGCGGAAATGATGAGAAACGATGAAGAGGAAAGAATCCGACTAGCGGAGAACATCCCCCCTGTACGGATCTTCCTCATGAATCCACAATCAGGCACAGAATCGGACACAGGCGGCGGCAAAGGCTGAAACAAAAAAAACGTTTCCCGTTCCGGATTCCGGCACAGGAAAAGCAGAGGAGAATTCATGACATCATGGCAGCAGTCAAACATCCGGAACAGATTCTGGCGTTCAATCATCTGAAACTGCGTCTGGTGTATCTGGCGCGCGGGACCTGGCCCTGCAATCTGAGGAGCCGTCATCCGGTCAACCGCCTGATTCTGATTCTGAAGAACCCGGGGGAAGGAAGCCTGTTCGCAGATTCCGCACGGGAATATCCCGCATGGGAGAAGACAACTTTCCTGCTTCCGGCATTCTGCAATGCGCAGGTGAAACTGGGAAAGGAGGTCTGCTTTCTCTCATTCCACTTCAATCTGGAATGGTTTTACGGGGATGATCTGCTTTCGCGTCTTCCGGGGATCTGCGTCTTCCGGGAAAAGGGTCTGGCGCAACGAGCGGAACGGATCTGGCGGAATCCCGATCCGCTTTCAGCGGCACTGGACTGTGAAGGCTTCCTCTCTGCCGTCGCGGGCAGAGCTCTTTCCTTCATCCCGGAAAAAGAGAGATTAAAACAGCCTGCGGGAAAAGAATATGCGGAACTCTTCGCCTGGCTGGAACAGAAAGATGCCTCTGCGGAAATCACGGTGACGGACCTGGCGGATTTCATGAACATGCGGAGAGAGTCGTTCAGCAGAAAATTCACACGCGATTTCCGGATTTCCCCCAAACAGTTCCTTGCAAGACAGCTGCTCAGGAAAGCTTCGGAAATGCTCTCAAACCCGTCACAGCCGGTCCGGGAAATTGCAAAGGCGCTCCATTTTTCCAGCGAATATTACTTTTCCCGTTTTTTCAGGGAACACACCGGAATGCCTCCCGGTGAATTCCGCCGGATCCACGGAGAAAAATCCGGACTCATTTTCTGATTCTGTTCTGCCGGATTCATGCCGGGAGGAAGACGGAAAGGAAGCTCAAAACAGCCTCCTCCTCTCTCCCGGACAACTTGCAATTGCAGGAGCATGGTTTTATATTGTCAAAGCGGGAAGAGTCGGCAAGGTCCTCTTCTTCTTATCCGTGACATTCATCCAGAAAAACGACAGGAAAAACAAAAGGGATCCAAAACCATGAAAAGAATTCCTTCCCCTGCACATTTTGCCCTCCTTCTTCTTCCGGCGGCATGCCTTATCCTGATGTTCTTCAGCACGGGATGCGCCCGCTACCGGCTCCTGGAGTATTCAGAGGTGACCGCAGGAATCACGGAACAGTCGGCGGAAACACTGATCCGCACAATGCTGCTGGAACAGCCAGTCCGGAATCCGCCCGTCTCCGCCACCGTGGACGCAGAGGCCATGCGCTTCCGAGACACGCGCGGAGTGGAGCGCTCGTTCTACTGGACCACTCCCGATGCATTGAAACTCTATCGGCACCGGAGCGGAAAATTCTGCATCGCCCTCGAAAAAAACGGCCGCATCATCCTCCGGATCTTCACTTATGACGAGTCCCGTGCCAAGTCCTTCATCAACTCCTTCTATTTCATGAGGGAGGCCGCGGAGCGGAAGGCTAAGGGCTGAGAGTGTTGAGAAAAGGATGTCCCGCCTCTTCTCCTTCTTCTCCTCTCGCCGCCCTCTCCCGTCTCTTCTTTTTCCTTCTCCCTCCCCGCGGCGCCGCCTCGCGCAGGAGGCACGATCATGGAGAAGGAAGGCGGCAGAGCAGACGACTGCAGTCGGTGGGTGACGGCAGCGGCGGAAAGACGGCGGAAAGACGGCAGTCAAGTCACAGTCTCTCCGAGTTCTGAACCTCAATCATAGTGCGGCGTGTTCCCCCGGAGACGGGAGAAAATACCGCTGCGCCGCCGGGCTCATCAATCACAGCAGATCGCGGAAGCGCCCCGGCGTGACTCCGAAACGGGCGCGGAAACGGCGGATGAAATACCCTGTGTCCGAAAAGCCGCAGTTTGCGGCAATCTCCTTGATGCCGGGAGAGGGCCCCCCGGACTGCTGAAGATACTGAAGAGCCGCATCCAGACGGAGCTCCGTCATGAATTCTCCCGGCGACTTCCCGGAAAGACGGTGAAACCGTTTGGAAAAATGCCATCTGCTGTATCCGCAGAGTTTCGCAAGCTCCTCCACCGACACGGGACGGTCAAGATGCCTTCTGCAGTACGCCGTCACCACCCCGACCAGATTCTCCTCCCCGCGGCGGGCACGGCTGCTCCATCCCATTCCCGGACCGTCTTCTTGCGCTTCACGGCAGAGACTCATCAGGAAATCATATCCGGTTCTGGAAACTGCATACCGGTCCGCATTCATTTCATTTCCGTTCCGGTAGAACTCGTAGAGGCTCCAGGCCTTCGACAGAGCCTCCCCGTCCGGAGAGAGTGCGACGACATTCCCGAACTCCTCCGCCATCTTTCCGATCATCTCCGCGGCAGCCGGATGCCAGAAACTGAGAAAGAGAAATTCCCATTTCTCCGCATGCTTCGGGAAGAAATAACAATAATCCCCCGGAACGGAAAGGAGCAGAGCCTCCCCGGGTTTCAAAGGGACAAGGGAATGATTCAGGCGGCAGCATCCCTCGCCCGAAATCGTGTATTTGAACAAAGCGCGGCACTGCGGTCCGCGCGTTGCGCCGTCGATGCGGAAATCGGAGGGGCGCGTATGCAGCTCATATCCGCAGCGTCTCGGCAGGAAACACAGATAGGGCGAACGCATCGTTTCGCCTTCCCATGGGTTCAGATAATGATACATCTGCGGCCGGGGATATTTTGACATGTTCTTCCCATGAATGACACATTTGTCCTATTTCCGGGGAACGGAGATGGGGATATTATATCCTGCCGCGAAAGAAAATGCAATCTCATTCATGGAGGAAAAGGATCTCATGTCGCAGGAAGGATTTGACCGTCTGAAGTCGGAATGCATCAATACGGGGCTCTGCGTGGAATGCGGGGCATGCGCAGTCGTCTGTCCGGAAGGGGCGATCACGCTGAAGAAATACTCCTGGGGGCGCAATCCGGAACTGGCAGGGAGCTGTTCCGAGGGACAATGCGAACGCTGTTATCAGGTCTGTCCCGCCCGGGACGTCCCGCTCTCGGAGATTGAAACGAAGTTCTTCGGACGCACCAGAAAGCATCTTTTCCCGGGCACTTCGCCGGATCTGCCGGTGGAACACGGAGAAGACAAAGGGGGAATCGTCCGCGCCGTCTACAGCGGATATGCGCTGGAAAAGGAAATTCACGAAAACGCCGTCTCCGGAGGCGTCACATCCGCACTGCTGATCCATGCGCTGGAAAACGGACTGATCGACGGCGCCGTCCTTGCCGGATTCGATCCGGAAACACCCTACGAAGCCAAAGCGGTCGTCGCCACAACCCGGGAGGAGGTGCTCCGCTGCGCCGGGAGCAAATACCAGCCGCATCCCCAGCTGCTCGGGCTCAAGGAGGCCTTTGAAAGAGGACTCGAACGGATTGCTGTCACAGCCACGCCCTGCCACGCCATCGCCATCCGGAAAATGATGCTGAATCCCGAATTCAAGGAACTCGGATCCAGGATCAAACTCATCATCAGCAACATCTGCGGAGCACACTGGTCGAGGCACGGAACGGAGTGGCTGATTCAAAACGCCGTCGGCGTGAAGCTGGAGGATGTCGCCGCCATCCGCTACCGCGCGCGTCCCTTCCCGGGTGACTTCAAAGTGAAGCTCAAAAACGGAAAAGATGCTGACGCGCCCTTTGTCAACAGTCTCCTCGGTCAGCTTGCGCGTTTCACGCCGGAGGAATGCAGGGTCTGTCTCGAGAAAGTCGCCAGTGTCGCGGACATCGTGGTCGGAGACACCTGGCACCACCCCGTTCTCTGCCCCTCCCTCCTCGGAAAATACTCCGATGAAGAGGCCGAAGCCGATGAACGGATCGCACTGGCCAGACGCGGCATGACGATGATCGTCGTCCGCAGCGAAACCGGAAGCCGTTTCGTCGAAGCCGCTGCGGAAAGCGGAGCCGTCCGTCTCTTCCGCGATACAGACCGGGAGGCGGAAAGTTTTCTCTCCGCTGTCCACGATCTCGGGAAACCCGTCTGCAACGGCCCTGTCATCGATGCCAGAATCCGCCGCGGAATGCCGGTCCGCCAGTATCATTGACCGAGTTTCACGGGTCGTTCCGCAAATCGTTTGACAAATCGTTTGACAAATCGTCTGACAAATCGTCTGACAAATCGTCTGACAAATCGTTTGACAAGTTGTCTGACGGATCGTTTCCGCAGACCTCCTCCGCAACAGGGAAGCTCTTGTTCCCGCCCTCCTTTTCCCCGCATCCGTTCCATCCCGATGCAGAACGGGAAAGGACGGCGGGAACAAGAATCAGGGTGTGGAGCCTGCCGCAAAAATCCCGGATCCCGCTGAGGAAAAACAACGGAGAAAAAAAATTGTGATTCCCCATTGAAAACAAATTGACTTCCGCTCTTTTCCAGTCTACAATACCTCATCCGAAATCAGAACGGAAAAAGGAGTCAGGATCAGTTCCCATGAAGAAAGGAATCCCCATCGCCCCGCCGTGCCGGAAACGGTTTTCAACGCTGTTTTTCCTGCTGTTTGCGCTTTTTCTTTTCTCCGAGCCTTCTTCCGCCTGGGCGGCCCCCGCCGCCGAAGGAGGCGGGAAAAGAGAAGGAGAAGGAGAAACGTCCTGCCCGGTCATTCCGCCGGAAAGAAGCATCCGTTTCCCCCACGGTCAGAACGGACCGGTGCTGCTGAACGGGACAAAGGCGCTCTTCGGAAGTTCCTGGTCCCGCGGATGGGGGGTGCTGCTTTTCGACCTCTCCGGAGACGTCATCCGCTGTACAGGCGGAATCCCCGCCAAAGGATACATCATGTCCGCCGCATCGGCCGGAGACACGGCCTATTTCACAAGCACCTTCTCCTTCCTTGTTGCCGGATATCCGGAAGGGAATTCTCCGGATCCCGCATTTTACCGGAACATTCTCACCGCATTCCCCACCCCCAATACCCGGAAGATTGCAGCGGATCCAGAAGGAAAACACCTGTTCCTGCTCAGTTCGGACGGACTCCGGATCCTGGATCTTTCCGATCCACATGCTCCGCTTTTCTCTTCTTTTCATCCGGAATTCCGGGAAGCAACCGACTTTGCCATCTCCGGCGGAGGCCGGATCTTCTACACCACTCCGGATACGCCTGGAGAAATCAAGGCAGCCCTGTTTTCCGGAGACGGGAAGCTGACACGGCTTCCCCCTGCCCGCAGCGGAGAAGGAACCGTCTCCCTCCTTTCCGCCGGAGCGGAAGGCCTGCTCTTCAAGGACGGCCGGAGCGGGAAATTGAATTTTCTTTCCACCGTGAAGGGGAAAATGGAGGAGGGCGGCAACTCTGACGCGGTTTCCGTCGACCCCTCCACCCTGGTGCGCCATGTTTCGGATTTCCTTCCTGAAGCCGTCCATTTGAAAGCGAATGGCCGGATCTGTCTCCTTGCCCGGGACATGAAAACGCGGAAAAGGAATCTCCTGTTCACAACGCTGGGAGACATCCGCGACAAGGGCTTCTCCGGAGACCACGTCAAAATTCTGGAATTCCCTGAAAACTGCGACTACACGCCGAAGTATGCCGACTTCAACCAGTCCCGCATGATCTTCCTCAATACACGGACCGGAGAACTGACTCTCGGAGACATTTCCGGAAAAAAGCATCTGCAGATTCTTTCCACACTTCCGGTCATTTTTTCGGAAGGAGCCGTCGTCGCTGCGGGAGACATGGTTTATTCCCAGAATCCGGCATACGGCACTGTCCTGCTTTACGGATTCCCCCTGCAGAAGGAATCCGGTGAAGGAAAAAAGAAAGAAGGAGCGGAAGCAAAAACGGAAACGGAAAATTACGGCATGACTTTTTTCATGGAACCACAGCCCGACCGCTTCGACACCGGCATCGTCACACCCGCCACCGCCATGATGAATTTCAACGACCGCTATCTCCTCGCCAACGGCATGCTCCTGGATATCTCCGATCCCCGCAGCCCCAAACCGGTCCGTAATCTGGAAGCCAGCGCGGCCGATCTGGATTTCAACAGCAGAAGCGGCCGCCTCTACTTCGCGGCAGGAAAACGCGTGACCGTCGAAGACCTCTCCCGGATCCCGGAAGTCAAACGCCTGGGAGAATACCGCCCCCCTGAAAGCCCGGGAAAACGCACACACATCATCGCCGCGGAAGCCTCGGAAGACGACAAGACTCTTTCCATTCTGAACGGAAACAGAACACTGGAAATTCTCAATGTCTCCGATCCCGGGAACATCCGCAGGATCTCCGGCTTTTCCCTCCCTTCCGACTGTCTCAGTTTCACCTCTCAGGGGTCTTTCCTCTATCTGCCCTGCACACAGCCGGGAGCTCCGGGCTATTCCGCCTTTTCCCTCCTCCTGATTCTCGACATTTCCGATCCCGCGGCTCCCAAACTTGCCCGAACCATCTCCCGTTTTCTTCCCGGACAGGTTGCCGCCATCCGTGCGGAAAACGGGAAACTCTATGCCAGCGCCCGGACGGGAATTTCGGAATTCGATCTCTCCGATCCCCTTTCACCCGTCCTTCTCCGCCGCTACGGGACGGAAAACCAGAACTCATCCTGCCTCTTCTTCGACATCCGGAACGGTAAACTCTTCGCCAAACGCTATGGTGAAATTCAAATCTGGGAGCTTCTCAAATGACTGCCCTTTCCCGATCCCTTTCCCGCAGACTCGGACTCGCTTTCTTCCTCATCCTCCTTTCTTCCGGAACACTGTCCGCAGCAGAAGAAGTCAAAAGTCCGGCACAATCCGGCCAGAATTCCTATCCGGGAACCGACATCTGCGCGGTTCCCAGCATCACAGCCGTCCGCGGAAATCTGCTCATCCTCTCTTCCGGAGGAACGGACAACGGAAGCGTGGAGCCGGCCCTTCATTTCTTTGACCTCTCTTCCCGTCCCGATGCGCCCCGTCTCCTTTCCACCGTCCCCCTCCCCGGCTCTGTCCCGCAGGACCTTGCCTTCGATGGGAATACTCTGTATGTTGCCGCGCCGCCGCAGATTTTCCGCATCGACATTTCCAACCCGGAAAAACCGCTCCTCACCGGAAGCAGTTCCCCTTCGGAAACTCCGGCCGCAGCTGTCGGCGGAATCGCATTCGACGGCAAAGAGCTTTTCTGCGCCGCAAGAAGACTTTCCCTGCAGATCTTCTCCCCTCCCGAATCCGCTTTCTCCGGAGCCCCCGCCGCCCCCCCTTCCGCATCCGCTTCGTTCACTTCAGATTTTCTGCGCTCCATTCACCGCTTCGGAAGGCATCTCTATGGAGCCAATGATGTCAGGGGAATCCTGATTTTCGATGAAAAGGGCAAGCTGCTGAAACGTCAGAACTCCGGACCGGGAACTGCCATGCGCATCCGCGACGACGGACAGAATCTTTTCCTCGTCAACGGATCCGGCGGATTCCAGATCCTTGCGCCCGCAGACAGTCACGGATACTGCGCCGTCCTCGGGAAAATCCCCTCTCTCGGCACATACGAATGTTTCGGAACTTTTCTCTTCGACATCGCTTTGGACAACGGAATATCTCCTGCACGGCACGTCTATCTGGCCGCCGGAGAATCCGGCGTCGCCGCGGCGGACGTCAGCCGTCCGGAGAAACCCGCCATCCTTTCGATCTGTCCGGAACTCTTTTACGCCTACATCCGCAGCCTCGCCGTCAGCGGGCAGTATCTCTATGCCAATGACGACTTTTTCGGACTCCGCGTGCTTTCCATTGCCGATCCCGCTTCCCCGAAGCTGATCGGTCCGGGCGTCCCGTTCCCGAAGAAAAAGAAGTGAAGGGGGTGTCCTCCCGCTTGAAGGGGGTGTCTCCCGCTTGAAGGGGGGGGGCCACCGCTTCTTTTCTTTCCTCTCTTTCTTCGACTTTTTCCCTCCGCTTTCTCTGCCGTTCCCGCCGCTGTTCCCAAGGCGCTCCGGTCCTTCCGGCACAGGAAGAAACTCTCAGGGGGGGGAAAAACAGGACAACAGGGCAGACAACAGAAGGGGAAAAATCCGGGAAAAATCCGGGAAAATCCGGGAAAAATCCGGGAAAATCCGGGAAAATCCGGGAAAATCTGTGTCTGGATCCGGAGAAGGGAAGAAAGAAAGGCAAAAAGTCACCTTGATTTTTCAAAGTGAGAAAGAGCCGGCTTCCCAAGAGGATAGACATTGAATCCGAGATCATACAAAGCCCTGTGATCCAGCAGATTGCGTCCATCGAAGACAAAGGTCGGCTTTTCCATCAGGGAAAAGATTTTTCCGTAGTCGAGAGAAGCGAATTCCCGCCAGTCCGTAAGCAGCGCAATCGCATGGGCGCCGCGGACAGCTTCATAAGGATCGGAACAATAGTGAATCTTCCCAGCGCATCCGGCCAGATCCTTTCTTGCGTTCGGGATAGCTTTCGGATCGTAAACGGCCAGATCGGCCTGTTCCTCCAGAAGCATTCTGGAAACATAGATGGCGGGCGCCTCGCGCGTGTCGCCGGTATCCGCCTTGAACGCAAAACCGAAAAGGGCAATCCGTTTCCCGGCGACAGTGTTGAACATCGCTTCCACGATTTTCCGGACAAAACGCCGTTCCTGGAACTCATTCATCAGCACCACCTGTTCCCAGTAGTCCGCCACCTCCGGGAGATTGTAGCACTGGCAGAGATAGACCAGGTTCAGAATGTCCTTCCTGAAGCAGGATCCCCCGAAGCCGACGCCAGCTTTCAGAAACTTGGGCCCGATACGCGAATCCATTCCGATGGCTCCGGAAACCTCCGAAATGTCCGCATCGGTCTTTTCGCAAAGGGCGGAAATGCTGTTGATGGAGGAAATTCTCTGGGCAAGCATCGCATTGGAGGCCAGTTTGGCCATCTCACTGCTCCAGACATTGGTGGTGAGAATCTTTTCCCGGGGAACCCAGCGGGCGTAAATGTCCACCAGAATCTGAACAGCTTCATGCCCGTCGGGCACGGTCATGGATCCGATCAGCACACGGTCCGGATTGCGCAGATCGGCAATCGCCGTCCCCTCCGCCAGAAACTCGGGATTGGAAAGCACGTGGAACTTGAGCCCCTTCGTGTTGGACTGCAGAATCCGGTGAATCGCCTCGGCCGCGCGGACGGGAAGCGTGCTTTTTTCCACAACAATCTTCCCCTCCTGCGCATGTTCCATAATCAGACGGGCGGATTTCTCCCAGAAACGGAGATCGGCTGCTTTCCCGGCTCCGGCCCCGGAGGTTTTCGTCGGTGTATTCACACTCACAAAAATAATGGATGCCTCCCGGATGCCCGTCACCACATCGGTGGTGAAAAACAGATTCCGCCCGCGAACCTCTTTCACGATCTCGTCCAGTCCGGGTTCATAAATGGGCAGTTCATCGGAATTCCAGGCGCGAATACGTTCTTCATCGACATCCGCAACCGTCACTTTCCAGTCGGGACAGCTGCAGGCGATCATCGCCATCGTCGGTCCGCCGACATATCCCCCCCCGATGCAAAGAATGGATTTCTTCATTTCAAATCAGACCGCTTTCCTGAATCACCTTTCCACCTATCCCCTCACGCGGAAAACATTTTCCGCATGAAACCGTCAGCCCCCCATTTCCGCACCGGGGAAAAACTCTTCGGCTATCTCCTCCCGTTCCGCACCCGAGGCAAAAACGGCAATGCCCCCCAGATAGGAGACGGATCCGCCACCGGGCCCCGCCAGACGGGAATTGACTATGCGCATCGGCTTCAGCTCAAGAACGTTCCGACCCTTCACCAGAGGATAACGCACCGCCTCGAACATCTCAATCCCATCCAGGTGCTGGGAAATGAACACAATGCCGTCCCGTTCCGATTCGATTTCGACAATCTGGAACACGGATGCGGCGGAAGCGTCCCCCTCATGCCGTTCAACCCGGTTTTTCAAAGAGAGAACTTCATAAAAGGCGCTGTTCCGTTTCTGCATCCGTCGGGATCTCCCTTCTGTCCATCATCAATGTCCATCGTCATCATTCTCGGGCCATCAGTCATCATGATCATCCGGGGCCGGACTTTTTCTTTCCGGGGGCCGGGTGTATAATAACCTTTTCCCCTCGTTTTTACAAATCGGAAATGCAGAATTCTTTTCCCGGGAGGGATGAGAAGAGAGCTTTCCTTCTCCCGGGAAGGACCGGAGAACTGGGCATTTTCACCAGTGACGGCGGAAGAATCCGGAGACCGCTTCCGCAAGGGAGCGGAAAATCACATACAGCCCCGGAATGAACATCATTCCCAGAACGGTCGCCACAAGCATTCCCCAGAAGGTCGTGACGCCGATCGACTGCCGGCTGCCCGCCCCCGCTCCGCTGGCCACAACCATGGGAAAGACTCCAATGACAAAGGAGAGCGCCGTCATCATCACGGAACGGAAACGGACGCGCATGCCGTTCAGCGCCGCATCGGGAATCGATGCTCCGTTGTCGCGTTCCTGTTTGGAGAATTCCACCATCAGAATCGCCGTCTTGGCTGTAAGCCCGATCAGCATCAGAAGTCCGAGCTGGCAGTAGATGTTCAGAGACATCCCGCAGAATTTCAATGCCAGAATGGCTCCGAGAGTTGCGGTCGCCACCGAGAGCATCACGGAAATCGGCATGGTCCAGCTCTCATACTGCGCCACGAGGAAGAGATACGCCACCAGCAGCGAAATCATCAGGAGACTCACGATCTTTCCTTCGTTCTGGCTCTCCTGATAACTCATGTCGGTCCAGCTGATCTGATAGTCTTTCGAGAGATTTTCGCGGACAATGTCTTCCAGAAGCGCCATCATTTCGCCGGAACTGAACGACGCCACACTCTGGGTGTTGACCGCGGCGGAGGGAAACATATTGAAGCGTTCCACCTGCCGTGGGCCGAGACTCCAGCGCAGATCCGCCACCGCGCTGAGAGGGACATTCTCTCCCGTGCCGCTGGTGACATAGAGCTGCTCAATGATATTGAGGTTTTCCCGAAGTTCCGGAGCCAGCTGGGTCTTGACCTGGTAAGTCTTCCCGAACTTGTTGAAGTCATTGATGTAATAGGATCCGAGCTGACTCTGGAGAGCGCTGAAGATCGAGTTCACTGGGATGTTCATGGCTTCCGCCTTGTCGCGGTTGATGTCCAGATAGAGCATCGGGGTGCTGGCGTCAAACGAGGTGAAGGCGTAAACCGCTTTCCCCGTCTCCATGATTTTGGAAAGCAGATGATGGGTCGTCTGAGAAATCTCCTGCGAATTCTGGTCACCTGTCGCCTGCAGGGAGAAAGTGACGCCTCCTGTGGCACCCAGCCCCATGATGGCGGGAGGAACAAAGGTGTTGACCGCCGCGGAGGGAAGAACCGAAGTCCGGCGGATCACCTCGGCCTGAATCTCTCCGATCTGCGTTTCCGGACTGGTCCTTTCCTCCCATGGTTTCAGATCGAGAATCAGAAGCCCGAGATTTTCCCCTTCGCCAGCCGTCAGACTGCGTCCAGGGACGGTCATGATCTGGTTGATTCCGGGAATGTCTCGGACCAGGTCTGAAACCTCCGCAAGAGCTTCTTCCGTACGCGGCAGCGAAGCTCCGGAAGGGAGCGTCACTTCACAGAAGAGCGTGCCCTTGTCCTCCTCCGGCAGAAACGCGGCGGGAAGACGCTGGTAGAAGTAATAACTACCGAAAAGAATCAGTCCGAAGAGGAGGATCGTCAGAAGCGTGCGCCGCACCAGAATGCCTCCGACGAAGAGATAGCAGTTCCTGGTCCAGTTCAACCCGATGTTGAACAGACGGAAAAAGCCGCGCGGAGTTTTTGTCGGTCTCAGCACCAGGGCGCAGAGTGCCGGGCTCAGCGTCATGGCGTTCACAGTCGACAGGCAGAGTGCAATGCACATCGTCACGGAAAACTGCGTGTAGATGGTGCCGACCATCCCGCCGTAAAACATGATCGGAAGATAAATGGCGACAACAACCAGCGTGGTGGCAATCAGAGCTCCGCTCAGCTGCTGCATGCTTTTCATCGCGGCGTCGAAGGGGGAAAGATGTTCCTCGTCGATCAGGCGAGTGCAGTTTTCCGTCACGCAGATGGCGTCGTCGACGACCGAGCCGATCACCAGGATCAGCGCGAACATGGTCAGGGTGTTGATGCTCATGTCCAGCAGATAGAGGAAGAGAAAGGTGCCAATGAGCGATACCGGGATCGTGACCGAAGGAATGATCGTTGCCCGCCAGTCCTGCAGAAAGAGATAGGTGATCACCACAACCAGAAGGAAGGTGAGAATCAGCGTTTCAATGATCTCCTTCATGGAAACCACCACGAAACGGGTCGAATCATAACCGACTTCCCAGGTCAGACCATCGGGAAAGTTCCGGCGGAGCTCTTCCAGCGTCTTGTTGACGTTTTCCATGATTTCCAGCGCATTGGCGTCATTCAGCTTGAAGATCGCCAGAGCAACGGAGCTGCGGCCGTTGAACGTGCCCGTGCTGTTGTAGGTTTCGGCGCCGAGTTCCACTCTCGCGATGTCGGAGAGCCGGACCTGCCGCCCCTCTTCGGTGGATTTGACAACGATATTTCCGAACTCTTCCGGCGTGCTCAGACGTCCTTTGGCATCAACCTTGAACTGCATCCAGCGGCTGCTGGATTCGGTGCCGACCGAACCGGTGGCGGCCTGAATGTTCTGCGACGCCACGGCATTCCGGATTTCTTCATCACTGATGTTGTAGGCGCGCATCTTGAAGGGATCAAGCCAGATCCGGATGCTGTATTCCTGTTCGCCGAAAACAACCGCCTGTCCGACGCCGTCGATCCGGGCGATGGCGTCCCGCACATGGATGCTCACATAGTTGCTCAGGAAGAGCGGAGTATGCTCCGGATTGTCGCTGTAGAAGGCGAGCGTTGCGAGCATGTCGCTGGAGCGTTTCACCACGGTGATCCCGTTGTTGACCACATCCGTCGGGAGAGCGTGTTCGGCGCGTTTCACCGCGTTGTTGACATTCACAAGCGCCATGTCCTCATCAGCGCCGGATTTGAAAGTGAGAGTCAGAGTGTAGTTCCCCAGATTGTCCGACTGCGAGGAATAGTAGACCATGTCCTCCGTCCCGTTGACCTCCGACTCCAGCGGCGAAGCCACAGTATCGGCAATCACCTGGGCGCTCGCTCCCGGATAGGCAGCCATCACCATGATCGTCGGAGGAGAAACCTGCGGATATTCCGCAATCGGAAGACGGCTGGCGGCAATGATTCCCCCCAGCATCAGAAACAGGGAGATCACAAGCGCAAAACGCGGTCTCCTGATGAAAATTGCTGAAAACATGATTGCTTCTCCTTTGCTGATCCTTTATCTGAGCCCTTCGCCGGCAAACACGGGGTTGACCTTTTCCCCCGGTTTGATCTTGTTGATGCCGGCAATGACAACCGTCTCTCCAACCTGGAGGCCCGAAAGGATTCCCTGGCGGGCCTTCACCTGCGGCCCGATGACAACGTCTCGCCGCTCCACTTTGTTTTCGGGGGTGACGACATAGACATAATGGTGCTCCCCGTCCGTCATCATCGCCGTGACGCTCACCGAAGGAAGCGCCTGCTGGAATTTCTCGCGGAACTTCACCATGACGTAGCCGCCCGGAATCAGTTCCATCTCGGGATTCTCCCCCACCAGCTGAATCATGATGGTGCCGGTTTTGGAATCGATCTGGTTATCGATGAAATCGACTTCGACTCTGCCTTTGTAGGGTTCTCCGTCCGCACGCAGGATTTCAAGGCCATCGGAGGCAAGCTGCCCATTGCGGCTGTGGCGGAAGAAATCGGATTCGCTCATCGCAAAGCGGATGTTGACCGGATCGAACTGGACGATGGTGGCAAGTGTACCTTTTCCCGGAGTGATGTAATTGCCTTTGCTGTAAATATTTCTCCCGATTCTCCCGTTGAGCGGGGATTGAATCACGGTATAGGAAAGATCGTTTTGAGCAAGGACAAGATCGGCATTGGCCTCATCCAGTTTCCCGAGATAGACCTGATAGCTGCGAAGAGCGTTCTCATAAGTGGTCTGTACGGTGGCGTTGGTCTGATAGAGCTGTTCGTAACGGACTTTTTCACGCGTGGCGTAATCGAGTTCGGCCTGCGTCTGCTTGAGCGTCGCGCGGGCGATATTGACATTCTCCCGGTAGATCGTGTCTTCGATCCGGAAGAGAAGGTCTCCCTTCTTCACCAGACTCCCCTCCTTGAAGGCCGCCTCCCAGAGAACCCCGCTGATCCGGGCCACAATGTCCACTGTCTTCGAGGCGGACACTGTCCCGACGTACGTCTTCGCTTCGCTTCCCGTCAGCTCCGAAGCCTTCTCCACGCGCACGGACGGCAGGACGGTATCTCCTTCCGCTTCCCGAGTCCCGCCGCCTCCCAGTACAGAAACGGCACTCACACTGAACAGCATCAGAAATATCCCGAACAAAATTTTTCTCTTCTTCATCAGACACCTCCTGAAAAAACAATCTCTTTTATTTAGTTAGGAAACAAAATAATACAATAAAAAAATTTTTCCCTTCTGCCGTCCCCCATCTGCTTTTCCGTCTGAATTTTCTCTGTCCGCTTACTCTCCCCGCTCTGTCCGGAGGATTCCCCCGAGTGTTTCCCTCAGAGGAAAAGGGGAACGAAATGAACCCGGAACAACAAGACAGAAGCGAATGTACGCGTTTTCAGATTTCTCCGGCTCGCCTGGAAATCTGTTCGCAGTTCCGGAGAAAACGGCGGAGAGACTCATCGCCCATCGGACCGCGGAGCTGCCGGATCATCTGTGCATGAACGGTCAGGAGCTTTGTCTGGATTTCCCTGGCCTTTCCGGTCAGGACGATCTTTTTCAGTCTTCCGTCCGAACTGACCGCTTCCCGGGTGATCATCCCTTCCTGTTCCAGCGTCTGAAGCAGCCCCGTTACGGAAGAAGGACGGATTCCGAATTCCTCTTCGATATCCTTCTGGAAAATATCCTGTTTCAGTGTGCCGATGGACAGAAAGGCCAGAAGTCTGGCCTGACTCCCCGAAAGACCCGTAATCCGCGCCAGACGATCCGCCATCCGTTCCACACGCCTCGCCATGTAAAAAATCGTTCCAATCAAATCTCTCTGCTCAAGCATAGACAAATTCCCTTCTATTTTATATAGTTTCCTAACTAATATATTAATTTTTCCTCTCTTTTCAAGCCGTTTCCCGGAAGGAGGCGGGATTTTTTTAAAAACTTTTTTGAAATTTTGAAATATGAAAAAGCCGGAAGGGTAAAACTCATCCTCCTTTTCCTGTATCCTAAGAAAAAGGAGGCGGGGGATAAAATGAACTCTCCCCCCTCCTTCTGACATCCCTGAAATCCGAGACATAAAGAAGGAGGAGGGAGAGAGGAAAAAACAAGGCTGAAAAACACCGGACAAGTTTTCCGGCACTGCCGCAGGGGAACAACCTGCAAACAGAAACAACCTCATCTTCTCATTCGACGGAAACGCCCTGACGCTTCAGAATTTCCTGGACCTCCGGAACCGAAACCTCACGGGGGCGGATCTTTCCTTTTGCGGCAAGCGCTGCGGCGACGCCGACCCCCTGCCCCACATTCAGACAAATCGGCATCACCCGGTAGTTGGAATGAGCCTTGTGTGTGCCGGAAATGCTTCTTCCTGCAAGGAGAAGCCCGTCGATTTTCTCCGGAACACAGGCTCGGTAAGGAATGGTGTAAGCGCCTTTGGAGCGGAACTTGCGCTGGACGCCATGTTCGTCGAGGCCGGGGCCTTTGAGGGAATGAATATCGAAGTTGAAATAATTTTTTGTGGCGATCCAGTCCGGGAAGACGCGGGCTTCGAGGATGTCCTCCGCAGTGACCGTGTAGAGACCGCGGAAATGCCTGGTCTCGCGCACACCGACATTCCGTGCAACAGCCACCAGATAACAGTTTTCATATCCGGGGACATAGCGTCGGAGGAAGGGAATGATCGCATCGATCTGTTTGCGGCAGAGTTTCTCGGCTTCCGTTAGCTGACGGGCGTCTGTTCCGTCGAAACGGATGGCGTTCGTCATATTCACGCAGACCTCGCCAGGGATCCGGGTTCTGTACAAAAGCACATGCCCGGCGGGATAAGGAAGAATGGATTTGCCGAGAGACTGGATCTCACCGTCCGGGACATCCATGTAAGATTCAAACGAAGGGGGGAAAATCGCACGGGAATAATCGACTCCGGCAATTCGGAACATCAGTGTCATCGGCTGGCACAAGCCGTCCTCCTCACGTCCGGTACGGAAGGCGGCGCCGGCGCGGGCGGCGACATCGCCGTCGCCGGTGGCGTCCACCACGACTTCCGCTTCCAGCATTTCCCGACCCGACTTGCTTTCGGTAATCACTCCGCGCAGAGTTCCGTCCTCCACCACGGCATCCGCGATCATCGTATACAAACGCAGTTCCACTCCCGCTTCCTCCAGCATCTGGAAAAGAGTGGATGTCAGACATTCGTGGGGGATGCAGTTCAGGCTGCCTTCATTCGGGACAGGAGGCATGGAGGGATTCTGAAGGGTACGGGTCATGATTTCCTTCATGAGGGGGGAATCCGTCCCTGGACTCCAGTCCGACATCATTCCGGAAGTGGCCATTCCTCCCGGCACGTTCGACTGCTCCACCATCATCACTTTCGCCCCGGAGCGCGCCGCCCCCAGCGCCGCTCCGATCCCTGCCGGACCTCCTCCCGCCACAAGAACTTCCGTTTTCCCGGATACGGGAATGCTCCGTTCCTTCTCCGCGTACATTTTCCTCACTTCTGCTGATTCTCCGTTCATTTCTGACGATCCTTTCCGTTTCTGATTCGATTTTCCTCCGGGGATTCCCTTATGATTATTCCTGATTCCGCTGATTCCGTTTCCGTACAGCCGGGATTCAGCAGCGGAAGAGATTTTTCTCCGTCTTTCCGAACTTTCCATCTCCGCTCCGGATCCCTGAAGAGCTTCTTTTCCAGTTTTTCTCTTTTGCGACGGATTAAAATAGCTCCACGGAAAAGAGCAATCCTTGACTTTTTCTGAAAAAAATCTTAAATTATCACAGATTTGAAAACCAAACTTTCAGGAGGCCATTTCTCCCCCATGACGCTTTCCGAAGCCATGCGTTTTTATGAAAAGAAATGGAATCTTTCCATCAGTCTGGAACCCTTTCACCCGCTTTTCTACCGCAGGAGTTCCCCCCTGTCCCTGGCGCAGAACCAGTATCTGCATCATTCGGAATTCTGCAGGGGGATCAAGCTTTCAGGGCGTCTGAAGGAATGTTCCGCCCATAAAAGCGCCGGTTTTGCCAAAGCGCTGAAAGGGAAAAGCTTTTTCAGCACCTGCCCTTTCGGAGTCCGGGAATACTGCGTGCCGATTTTTCTCCGGGGACAGCTGGGAGGAATTCTTTATTTCAGCGGTATTCCCCTTCGGAAGGGGAAGCAGTCTTCGCCATTCTTTCAGGAAAGCATGCGGGGAATCCGCCGGGCGGAGACCTTCCTGAAAGAACTGATCGCCGCGGAAGCCGAACTGGGATGCGCCGGAGAGGATGGAAATTCCGATAAAAAACACAGAAAGGAAAGTTTCTACCGGGAAAGCGCCCTGAATTTCATTGCATCGCATTATCCGGAAAACATTGCGCTTTCAGATCTGGCCGGACGGCTCCGCGTCAATCCGAATTATCTGGGAGGGATTCTCCGCCGTCAGACAGGAAAGACCTTCCGGGAACTCCTGACATGGAAACGCCTGGAGGAATCCAAAGTGCTGCTGAAATTCCACCGCCATCTTTCCGTGACTGAAATCGCCTTCCTCTGCGGTTTTTCAGACGGCAATTACTTTTCCGCTGTTTTCCATCGCAAAACAGGCATTTCCCCCCTTCGTTTCCGGAAGAGCTCGGCTCTGCCTATGGAAACCAGCGCTTCCCCGGAAGAGTAGTAGAAGAACCGCATCTTTTTCTCCCCTCGGAGCGCAGAGAGGAAGAATTCCCCAAGTTTTTCCCCAAGTTTTTCCCCAAGTTTTTCCCCAAGTTTTCCCCAACATAACGAGGGGGAAATTTTTTTGAAAAACAACTTGGAATCACGTTTTTTCTCCTTGAAATGCAAGTTTCCTGTTTCATTTTTCACTTTTTTTTCATTTTTCGGTTTGCATTTGATTTTTTCAGGACCATATTTCTACCAAGTTTGATACACACGGTGTGTAACAGTCAACCAAACCAGGGAGAAGCGGGAATGAAATTCTACAACGTCAAAAAAAGAGAAAACGTCGAAATTGATGACAAAAAATGCACCAAGGTCGTTTACAAGAGAGAGACCAGCAAAGGCATCCAGGAACGCTATGCGGTCCGCGCGAAAGACGACGACGGAACGAATCTCACGAAATTTATTGCAAAAGCCGCTTATGACAAACTGAAATGCCCCGTTGGCAAGGCCTGAATTTTTTATCTTTTCCGCATCGCTCAAGATCCCGTCTGAAAAGGCGGGATCTTTTTTTTGCCGCTTCCGCAAATCTTCAAGAGCGGGAAGAAGAATTCCATTTGTTTCCTTCTGAATAAAGCAGATGGGAAAAAGTCGCTCTCTCGGATCATATTCATATAAGGGAAAAGAAAACAAAGGCAGAACAAGGAAGAAAAAGGAGAGCAAAGAAAGGGGAAAAAGGAGGGGACGGAAAACACTCCGGACATCCTCATACTGATTGATCATAGTTCTCGGTTGTATTGGAGAAGACCCCCGCAAAATGCCCTTACAGCAGCAGGGAACGCCGGAAGCGGCAGATGCTGCAGTCGAACGCAGCCGCTTCGCAATAGGTCCTGCAGAGATGAATCGCTCCCTGCATCGAGGCAGCTGAAGGGAAAATTCCTCTTTGGGAAGAGAAGCAGCAAGAACGCATGTCTCTGAGTGTACGGTTCATTTCCAGAGCGGGGAGCGAAAGAAAGCAGGCTTCGGAAAGTTCCAGAAGTTCTTTCTCATGCCGGATCATGGCGGAAGCTCTGAGAGCCGGCAGAATCACGTTGGCGGCAATTTCCAGCGAACGGGCATTCCCGAGCAGTGCAGCAGGGCGTTTCATGGCGCCGGAGCGGAAGGATGTGTGAACGTCCCAGAAAGCATCATTCAGGCGAAGGGAATTGAGAAAGAGCGAACAAGAGGGAGTTTTTTCCTTTCTCTTTTCCTCCGCGGGGTTCTTTTTTTCTTTTTCCGGCTTCTCTTCGTCTCCGGAGAGGGAAGAAGGATCCGCGCCGAGAAGCACAGCAAAATGCGGAAGCGGATTTCTTCCCGGGAAACGTCTGAAAAATGCCGCGGTCATAGCGATGCGGCGTTCCAGGCTGTTCAGCGGGCGGCTGTCATTCACCCAGGGGAGCGGAGAGGAAGCCTCCCGGCGCAGACGCCACCAGTGCAGCCAGAGCTTCTTCACGATTTTTTCCGCATCTTCCGGAAGCGGAGTCAGGGAAGGATCCGGCAGCAGACCGGATTCTCCCCAGAGAAGCGCTTCAAAATGTGTTTCCAGACACTCCGGCGGATAGGCCTGCAGACGGTGCTGAAGCATCCGGAAATTCTCCCTGTTCCGCCCACCTGAACCGAGAAAAGAAAGAAAAGCGCCCAGAAAGGCGTTTCCTGAGCCCGAACGGAGCATCTCCAGAAGGATCCGTTCCGATTTTCTTCTCATGCGTTCGAGTCCGGCATTTTCCAGGAAATGGACCAGAGCCTCTGCTGGAAGGGATCCGAAGAATGGAGCACATGCGCCGCGGGAAGCGGAAGAACGACGTTGCGCGGGCTCCGCCACAGGGAGGAGTTTTCTTTTCTTCTTTTTCCGTTTCCGTTCTTCCGCGCCCCCGGAGGAAACGGGGGAAGAGAAAAAGGCGTCGGGTGAAGTGGCGGCGGCAGCGGCGACAGAGAAGGTCTTTCCCGGAGCAGAAGAAGAAATCCCGGGATGGAAGGAAGGCGCCTTCCCCCGCGGAAGGAGGCAGACGGGAATTCCACGCAGGGCAAAGGAATCGCGGAGGGATTTCTGCAGAATCTCCGGGAAATCATCGTTTTCCACAACGCGCAGAACGACATTTTTGTATACGGGTTCCTTTGCCGCATAAGCGATCCGGATCCAGTCGCTTGTTCCCGGGCGCAGCGCCACGTCCCCGATGCGGGTTTCTCCGGAGGAACTGAAGCGGATTCTTGCGTTCAGGAAATCCGGTTCCGCTCCATGGTTCCAGACGCCCGGGGAAAGGATTTCGACTGTTCCCCCTGCAATCAGCGGTAGGAAGGCGGGAAGATCAAGACGCATCCAGGAACTCTGCATGCGCAGGAGTTGAAGAGTCTCTTCCGGAAAGGAGGCCTCCTCTCCGAATCCGGAGGAAAGCGGAGAATTCTGATAATCCGTTTGCATTTTTCCGTCATTTCGGTTATTGTAGAGCGTTCTATTCTGTACTGTATGATTTTCCAGGAAAATATGACAATGCTTTCTTCTTTTTCAAGGACATTTCTTCCCTGTATTGTGGGAATTCTCTTTGCCGCGGCGGGGCTGGCGTTTTTTCTGGCATCGGAATGCGGTTCCGGGGAGAAAGGCAAAGAGAAAGCGTCCTCCCGGGAAAGCGCCGTGGTGTCGATTCTCCGGGAAGCGATGCCGTCAGTTGTGAACATCAGCACGAAACGGATCATCAGGGAAAGCACTGGAGAAAACGCTTTTCCTTTTTCTCCGCTGCCTTCGGGGAGAGTGGCAGACAGCGCTTCCGCGCCCGGACGGGAGTCTTATTCCCTGGGAAGCGGATCGGTGATTGACAGTTCGGGTCTGATTCTCACCACGGCACACGTCATACACCGGGCGTCTGAAATCGACATCACCCTGAGCAACGGGCAGGTCTATCAGGCACAGACTCTTGCGGCCGACAACCAGAACGACATTGCGCTTCTGCGTCTGCTCAATCCCCCCGCGACTCTCATCCCGATCCGGATCGCGCAGGTCAACGATCTTCTGATCGGGGAAACCGTCATAGCCGTCGGGAACCCGTTCGGGCTGGACAGTTCGGTGACGGTGGGCATTCTCAGCGCCACGCACCGGAAATTCACCTACCGGGGGAAAACTCTCTTTTCCGACATCCTCCAGACCGACGCAGGCGTTTACCCCGGCAACAGCGGAGGCCCCCTGATCAATATGGATGGAGACATGATCGGGATGAACATGTCCTCCTTCAAAGACGCGCCGCGCATCGGATTCGCCATTCCGCTTCTGCGTATTGAAAACACGCTTGCGGGATGGATGATTCCGGAAAAACTGCATTCGCTGTCTCTGGGCATTCTGCCTCAGGTCCGGGTTTCGGTGGAGGGGCAGAAACCTGAAATATTCATTGCGGAGGTGCTGGAGGGGAGTCCGGCATCCCGCGCGGGAATCACTCCGGGAAGCGTGCTGGAGGAATTCAACGGAGCGGACTGCAAGTCGCTGCCCGGACTCTGCCGCCAGCTGACGAAGCTCAAAGCGGAGGAGACCGTCACCCTTCGCCTGCGGGGAAAGAATACTGTATTCCGACTCAAACTCGAACCGCTCCGTCATCCGGACGGTCTTGAACTGGCGGAAAAGAAACTTCATCTGAGCCTGCGTCTTCTGACCCCGCAGCTTGCGGAACTGTTGCACTTCCCCTTCCATTCGGGCGTCATTCTGGACGATCTGCCCGGCAATTCCGGACTGCCTCTGCGCAGAGGAGACATGCTCGTCTCACTCAACGCTCACAGAATCAACTCCCCGACCGACCTTGCACAGGCGCTCGAAAAGACCTCCCCGGGTGAGCGGATTCAGGCGGAATTCATCTCCTTTTCCTCCGCGGCCGGAAATCCGGTGCCGCAGAGGAAGAACAACGGAGGGGGTGTTTTCCTGATCAAACGCCGTGTCATCCTTACAGTCCGATAAGGCTTTCGATTGTTCCGCCTCCTGTTTCCCCCTTTCTTCCATCACGTATGGAGCGATATGCCGTCCCTCCCCTTCCCTTCCCCTTTCTTCCCGTCGGGGCGGGGAACTCTTTTTCACGAGACGCTAACGCATATTTTTTTTCTCTTTTCCGCCACCCCGCCATATGCGGGATCCTGCAGCTGAAGCCGAGAGATTCAATGGAGTGAACGGCGGTAGGAACGACAAATTTCGGAAGGCGTTTTCCCGCAGCTGTGCATCAGAAACGCATTCAGATGCGTCACATGGCGCATGCCCACTTCATAGGCAATCTCCTTCAGGCTCATGGAACTGTAAGCGATGAGATGCAGAATCAGGTGCAGGCGTCTTCTGCTCCGGTATTCCCCAGGGGTAATTCCATACCGGATCCGGAAAGCGCGCCGCAGATAGTCCCGGCTGTATCCGGAGCGGCGGCAGAGTTCCGAAAGAGGATATTCCCATTTTGCATCTTCGTCTATCAGGCGGCGGAGAGATTCGGCAGGACCGTTTTCGTCGGAAAACTCAGTTTTCAGGAAGGCGGGGAAGAGTGAAGCCAGCAGGAAATTCGCTCTCAACAATTCCTGCGGAAGAGCCGAGCGGTAAGCGGATGTGATTTCCGAAAAAGTTCGGCGGAGCAGAGGCACTTCCATGGAGGAGACAAAAACCCTGTCCGGAAGGGGGCGGATGATTCTGCCGTCTTCCTCCGCCAGAAAGAGGCAATGTCCCTCTGGATCGTATTGGAGTTCGGGGCAGTCCATCATGACCACCCAGTTTTCCCGGTCGTCTCCGTATTCAAAGTCAGTCGTCATCCCGGGATACCCGAGCGAGAGGTAAGGTCCGGTTTCCGGTCCGGTCGTATGGCGGAGCCGGCCGTCCGGCCAGTAGTTCGCGGACCAGACAGCGCCGCGGATGTAGAAAGCAAGCCAGCGGCAGGGGATGATCTGCCGATGCTTTTCCTTCCGGCGGTAGACGCCGGAACCTCTGACCTGTGGAAGAAGCATGAGACGGAGAAATGTCGCAAATATGTAATTTTTCTGCCTGATCTGTAAAAGCTGTTTTTGAATTTACCGCGCAATATCCTTTTTTTCAAGTTACAGTAAAGACAGACATCCTGGATTTGCGGATGTCTGCAAATGCAGAAATATAAAAAACAGGAAAAAAGGAGATGGTTTCATGGGTATCAGACTGGGTCTTGTCGGGCTGGGGAGTTTCGGGAGCGCGTTCGCGCCTCTTTTCAGCGCCCATCCACTGGTGGACGGAGTCGTTCTCTGCGATGCGGAGGCATCCAAACTTGAAAGATGGACTCAGGCAGAGGGAATCCGGAAGAAACTGCTTCCCGGCGGTGCCTGTCTTTCCTTTGATGAGATCTGTGCGCGGCAGGATCTGGATGCGCTTGCCATCATCACCCAGCCCTGGCTGCATGCTCCGCAGTGCATTCAGGCCATGGAATCCGGCAAACACGTTTATTCCGCTGTTCCCGTGACCTGTCTGCCGGACGACTCGGAAATTCTCGACTGGTGCGGAAAAATCATCGACTGCAGCCTCCGCACCGGGCAACATTACATGCTGGGAGAAACCACCATCTACCGTCCCCAGACCATGTTCTGCCGGAGGAAGGCCTCTCTCGGCGAATTCGGGGATTTTGTCTTCGCCGAAGCCGAATACGCCCATGACGTAGACTGTTTCAGCTGCTCGCTCCGGAACGTCCTCCTGTCCCGGAGCACCGGAGTCATCGGGAAACAGCGCGAAGGTATCATGCAGCGCTACTATGCGCGCGGGCTGAAACATTCGCCCATGGCTTATCCGACTCATTCCGTTTCAGGACCCGTCAGCGTCATGAAATCCCGACCCGTCGAATGCACGGCCTATGGATACAGGAACTCGAACGGGGACGAATATTTCAGGCATTTCGATTTTTCCAACGTCGTGGCGTTCTTCCGGATGGAAAACGGCGCCTCCCTGCGCGTCGCCGAAATGCGTGAAATCTCCCCCAACATCGGCTGCATGGATGAGGATTTCCGGATCTTCGGCACCCGCGGAAGCTATTCATACCGGAAATGGTGCGATAACGGGAGAACCGTCCCCGACGGAAAACCGAAGGAAAATTGCTGTACCGAACTCACTGAAAGCGAAATGCGCGATCCCCTCCCGCATGAAGTCGCCGAAGCCTTCAAAAAAGCTCTCGGACAGACCGGAAGCGACTTCGTCCCCGCCGGACACGGCGGATCCCATCCCTATCTCGTCCATGAATTCGTCTCCGCCGTTTCGGAAAACCGGACGCCCGAAATCAGCGCATGGGATGCGGCTCTTTACATGGCAATGGGTGTGGCGGCACATCAATCCGCTCTGAAGGACGGAGAGAAAGTCAAGGTCTTTGATTTCGGCCGGAAACCCTGAGAGCCCTTCCGGGGCCGATACGCTCCAACGGGAAGTGCCATGTGTCCGAACATTGAACGCCCCTTCACCGTTCGGACGCATGGAGCCGCCCCTCCCGCGGCTTCCTCCTCCCCCGAATCCATCCTTTTCCATTTTGCCTTCATTTCTTTCATTCCCGTCCCGTACCATCTCAAATTCCATCCCTTGATCTGCGAGCCATTCTTCCATGTTCTTCGGACTTCTTTTTTCTCTTCTTACGGGAACTGTCTGGATCTTCACAGGCATCTTTTTCCACACGGTTGCAAAACGGGGCCTGAGCATTTTCAACATCTGCATCGTGACAAATTTCTGCGCTTTTCTTCTGGCCTCTCTTCTCCTGACAAAAACCGGCTCTTTTTTCAAAGGAAGCCTCCCTCTTCCCGGATTCGGCTATGTGCTTTTCGTCCTGGGAGCCGGCTTTCTCAATATGAGCGGATCGCTTTTTCTTCAGCGCGCCATGGCATGCGGGAAATCGGGAACGGCGTGGGCTCTGGGACAGTCGGCTCTGATTGTGCCCTTTCTCAGTCTCTCGCTGATCTTCGGGGAAACGCCCGGCCTCTGGAAAAGCCTCGGGATCTTCTGCGTCGTCATGGGAATGCTTCTGCTCGGACGGAGAACTCCGGAAGAAAAAGCGCATTCGGGCTCTCCTCCTCCGGAAAAGGCAGAAAACGGGATTTTCCTGGCTCTCGCGGCTTTCTGCCTGCTCGGGATCGCCCAGAGCATGACCGCCGCCACCGGACACCTCAGCTATACGGATCCGGGAAATCTCCGCCCGCTGCTGACTCTCGGCGGAAGTTTCACAGCGCTTCTCTCCGGGAAAATCCTGCTCAGGGACAAAGGATTTTCCATGTCACGTCTCTCCTGGCTTCTGGTTTTTCTGATGTCTTTCTCCAATCTCCTGGCTCTTTCGCTTCAGTTCCTCGCCATTGATGCACTGGCAGGATGCGGCGCAGGAGCCTTGTTCTTCCCAGCCGCAGTCGGAAGCTGCATCGCGGGATACAGTTTGTATTCCGTCCTTTTCCTGAAGGAAAAAAACTGTCGGATCCTCCTCTGCGGGACCGGGGTCATCCTGTCGGGCATTTTCTGCTTCATCCTCTCGGCGGCGGAAAAGTCGTCCTGACGCGGAAAAAGAGAAACGGGACAGAAAAAAGCGTTTTCATCTTCCCTCAGATGTATCCTCAGAAACGAAGATGGCGAAAATAAATGTCTGAAGACATCAGAAGGAAAGGCCGCAGGAAGCCCCTCCCCCCTCTCTCTCCCTTGCCTTCCCTTCTTCCCGGGGGATGATGCAGAAGAGAATACTATCCGGCTTCTTCTTTTCCTTTCTTCCGCATTCAGCAGAAAAGCAGAAAGGAAGAGGGGGGAATATCCCCCCTTTTTTCTCTCCCCCTCCACTCTTCTTGTCCGCGTTTCATCGAGCGCGTTCCATCGAGCGCGTTCCATCATCCGCGTTTTGATTCCGGGGGGAAGAGATCTCTGTTTTTGCCTTTCCGCGCCTTTTTCTTCGAATCGGAAGTAGATCCAGCTGGAAGAGGGAGGTCATTGATTCCGGAATTTTCCCCATCCCGGAATTTGCGGGCAATGCGTTTTCTGGAGACGGAATAGAAAGGCTTTCCCAGTCTGGGGCCGCGGAAACGCTCCTTTTCACCCGTCTCCTGGCCTCCGCGTTCCTTTCCGCAGTCCGGACTGGCGTATGGTGGAGGTGCAGGTTGCTCAGGATCTTCCATATCCTCAGCAGGAGAGGAGAGCACGGAGCGTCTTCCCCCGCGGAAGGATCCCTTGATGAGTGCATGACGGCCGGATGCGGGAATGGAAGAAAACCTTTTTTTCTTTCCTCTTTTTTCATCCTCTTCATAGAGCATCCGGACCCGGGGGCCCTCGTCATGACGGCCGTGACGGCGGAAACATTCCTCAAGCCGGACTGCATCGGAGGAATCGACGCTGAAAAACGAAAAATCGTCATGCACGTCAATCTTTCCGATCCGGTTCTTTCTGAGTCCGGCCCTGCGGAAGAGGAATTCCAGAATTTCCGCCGGTCCGTATCCGGAAGCTCTTCCTGCGCCGAAATAAAAACGTGTTTCGTCGTCCATCTCTCTGTCTTTTCCGGGAGAAACAGCCTGCCCTCCGGCGCACCTGAATCTTCCGGCATCCTCTTTTTTTCCTCCCCTTTCTCTCTCCTCTCCGAAGCGCGGTCTGCCGCGCTTCTTCTCAGAAGAGAGAGGAGCACAGCCCTTCTCCAGCAGGGAATCGCCGTAATGCAGACGCAGAAGCGCCGCAAGCACAAGCCCGGGAGCAACGGCGGCAGCTCCAGATTCCGGATTCGCGGAACATTCGCCTCCAATGGCTGCACTTCCCGCGTTTTCACCTGCACTTCCCGCGTTTTCACCTGCACTTCCCGCGTTTTCACCTGCACTTCCCGCAGCGAGCAGGGACTCGGCAACAGGCAGATACTCCTGAAGGCCCTCTTCCCCGGCAATGACGGCGGCGATTTTTTCAGCCGCGCGGCGGCGCCTGGCGCAGACAACTCCGGAAGGGGAAGGAAGCGTTCCTTTGCGGATTTCCACATTCGCCTCGCGCCGGATCCGGGAAAGCTGACGGAGTTCAGAAGGAGAAACAAACGTCAGAGCCGTCCCGCGTTTCCCCGCCCGTCCGGTTCTTCCGATGCGGTGGACGTAAGCCTCCGTGGAGAGGGGAATGGAATAATTGATCACATGGGTCAGGCCGCTGACATCGATGCCGCGTGCCGCTACATCCGTCGCGATCAGGATCCTGAACTTTTGCGCCTTGAAACGGTTGATGACCCGGGTCCGCTGTGCCTGTGCGATATCGCCGTGAAGGGCCTCGACGGCATAACCGCGGGCGTTCAGATTTTCCGTGAGATCGTCCACATCATTCCGGGTGCGGCAGAACACCATGGCAAAAAGCCGGTCCTCCATGTCGATCAGACGGGACAGAGCTTCGAGCCGGTCCTCGCGCCGGACCTCGTAATAGATCTGATCGGTCAGATCGACCGCCAGGCGCTCCGGCTCCGTCCGGACAATCCCGTATCCGGGGCGCATGAATTTTTCCGCGATTTTCAGAATCGGTTCCGGCATCGTCGCGGAAAACATCAGCATGCGTTTCTCCCGCGGGGTATGAGCAAGAATCGACTCGATTTCCTCTATGAATCCCATATTCAGCATTTCATCCGCCTCGTCCAACACGGCGAAACGGAGGGACCCCAGATTCAGAGCCCCCCGGTCAATCAGATCCTGTATGCGCCCGGGCGTCCCGACGGCGATGTCCAGTCCGGCATGCAGACCCCTCAGCTGAATCTCGATCGCCTGTCCTCCGTACAGCGGAAGCACCTTCAGTTCCCGCGTCCCTTTCAGGGAATTCAGTTCCTGCGCTGTCTGAAGACAGAGTTCCCTTGTCGGAGACAGAATCAGCGCTCCCGGATCCCGCGCTCCTCCCGGAAGGGTTTCCAGAATCGGCAGGCCGAAGGCCGCCGTCTTTCCCGTCCCCGTCTGCGCCTGACCAATCAGATCCCTCTCCCCGGAAAGAAGAAGGGGAATGGTTTGCTCCTGTATCGGAGTAGGCTCTTCAAAACCTTTGAGACGAAGCGCTTCCAGGAACGTTTCGGAAATCCCGAGAGCACGGAACTCTGCTAAATCAGTCATGCTTTTCCCTTGAATAAAAAAAAGACAGCCGCCGCCCATCTCTTCATCCTGAACAAGACAGGACATGCGGCACAAACGCAAGGCACAGAGAGCAAAGCCGGAAGCGGATCATTCCGTTCTCCGCGTCCTCCCTCCGTCCTCCGTTCCGTCATCCGATGTAACACAACAAATCATCTTTCCACCGGGAAACGCTTTGAATGCCTCTCCCTGCGGAAACACGTTTTCTCTCCCGAATCCGTCACGGAAAGAGTCTATAATATACATCCGGAGGAGCGAAATACAACGGGGCGGGGAAATGAGTTCTTCATTCTCCGCCCCTTCTTCTCTTTATTTTACTTCTTTATATTTCTTCTTATTTGTCTCCTTAATTTGTCTCCCCCCTGTCTTTGTCTTCTTCCTTTTGTCCCGCTTGTTCCACTCCTCTCCCCCCCTCTCCGCTGTGTTTCTCCAGGAAGGAAAAGAAAATTCCAGTCCGGCAGGGGGGAGAGGGAGAGGAGAGAAGCCCGGAAGACCGTATGGTTCCGGCTCACACCCCGTCATCAATCGTCGGAAAGCATTTCGAGCCAGAGGACGGCGCTTTCCCGGGACTTGGCATCATATTGTTCCCCGTCACGGACGGAAGCGAAAATCTCTCTTGCCTTTGCGAGATTTCTTTCCTGACGGAAGTACAATTCTCCCAGCCGGAGAGTCCATGCTCCGGACGAGGTGAGTTCCGCCTGTTTTTTTGTATATTTCAGAATTCCGGCAGAGTCTTTGAAGCGATAAGCGGCATTGATCATTGTTCCGGCGATGGAACTCTTCTCATTTTTCCCCGCTTCCGGCATGACCAGGAGCTTGTCCGCGAGAGATGCCGCAAGACGATACCCCTCTTCCGGAATCGAGCTCAGCTGCCGGACCGCCGCAACCGGATCGGCTTCCTTGAGCCATTCCGCGGGAGGAAGTCCCCCGCACTCTGCCAGACGCTTTTTCCATGCGGCAAGCAGTTCAGCCGAGACATCCTCAAGCGGGAGACCCGCTCTCTCGGAAACATTCCGGATCCGGGAAAGATGCTGGAGTTTCTCCTTTTCACTGACGGACGGATCTTTCATCGCCTCACGGGAAAGGGCAATGACTTCTTCATACGTTTTTTTCGCATTGTCCTTTTCGCGGATCTGATTTTGATAGATGTTCCCGATGCGCTCAAGAGTCCGGATTTTGTCCGGGAGTTTTTCCGATGCGGCCTGTTTCCGGAGCAGAACGATCATTTCATGGAAATATTTCTTCCCCGACTCCAGGTCACGGATGGTGTGCATGCAGAGACTTGCGATGCGTTCGAGTTCCGTCACGCGGTCCGCATCACTCAGCGGCAATGCCAGGATCTGCCTGCGGAGCGGAAGCGTTTCCACATGTCTACCCTTTTTCTGAAGTTCCGAAATCTGCAGATTGAGCGCCTTCCTCGCCTGCACCGGATCGGTCTGGGAAGAGGAGGCGGAGGGTGCCCCGGCCGCCGGATCAGCACCGGCGGCGGAGAACAGAAGAGAAGAGGAAAGAACGGCGAAAATCAGATATTTTTTCATAAGACACCTCGTTTTCAGTAAGGTATGGACATCAGTCCATGTTGAGCTGAAGGGTCTGGAATCCGGTGGGTGAATGCCATTGACCGCCGTTCCAGGCACCGCCGTTCCCGACGAACATGGCACCGATTTTGTTCCCCTGGGAAATGTTCACGCCAATGGAACTCAGGGGAATCCGGACAAGGAAACGCGCGCCGCTCTCCGTGCGGAGGGGCTGGACGGACCATTCGGGAGGATTCTCCATTTCCGTCGGGCCCTGCCCGGTGTGGGTTCTCCCGTTCATCATGAAGGCCATGTGGTAGTAGCTTCCGGCGCTGCGGAGATCGCCGTCAAAGAACATTTCCACGCAGGCGCCCCAGTCGAAGTTGGAAGACATGCCTTTGTCGGGGAGAGCGGCAAGTTTGTCCATCATCTCATGAATTTTCGGGTTGACGAAGTCGAAGAGCACATACAAATTGCTCCGGTCGTGACGGAAATACACGCGCGTGGGATGCTGCGCGGGAGCCTTCGCATTGCTGACCGCCGTGAAGGATTCGATTTTCGCGGCCTTTTTCCACTCATCCGAATCAGGATCCAGAGAGACCGGTGCGCCGCTGAGATTCGGGACGGCCAGAGTCTGGCGGTCCGGCAGTTTCTCCGCTTTTGAAATGAGATCCTCCATCCGGACGCGGTGACGCCGGATCAGTTCACGGGAACCCGGATGAACGGCTGCTTTCTCCGCTTTTGAAAGCGTCTCGCGGACAAAGGAGGCAAGATTCTTTTCCACGATATAGTGTTTCGCGGCGGAAACCGGATCGTCATTCCAGAAGCAGCCTGCGGAATCGCTGTTGTAGTTTTCCGCAAGCTTTTCATAGTAGGAAATCATGAGCGGTGCGGCTTCACGATATGCCCGGCGGCAGAATTCACGCCTTGCTTCCGCCACGTCGATGTCCGGATTCCACATCAGGCGCGACATGACCCAGAATTCAATGGCGGAAACATCGTAGACTCCCCCCGGATCATTGTTGTCCGTATCGCCGTAAACCACATCCAGATAGATTCCCTGGAGTCCGGGCCGGTAATACTGGAAATCCTTCTGCGCCACTTCGCTGATCGCGTGATAGAACTGTGGAGTGCTGGAACAGAGATAATACTCATAGAGTTCGGCAACAGGCATTCCGGCTTTGCGGAAGGCTTCGGCCTTCTCGTGCCAGACTTTGTTCACCGTGTCGTCGTAGACGGGTTTCTTGTGATTTTTGATGTACGGACAGTAGCAGGGGCCGCCGCCGCGGACCTGCACCGCGGGAGCTTCAGCCGTGAAAAGATAGGCCGCGGCGCCGATCGGTTTGACCCATGGAAAACGTTTTGTCAGGTAGTCGGAAACGGCGTTCGTGAAAAGGGCGTACTGGGTGGAACGGAAATTTTTATCGCCGGGCTGAACGGTCCGGCCGTCCGGGAGTTTGATCGGAGCCGTGCAGAGTTCGCATTCGCAGACGTCCCAGTTGTCTCCGAGCCCGATGTTGTAGGAGGTGACCTTCCGCGGATTGCCGAGAACGACTTTCTCCGCCTCGCGGCAGAAGGCTTTGATCGTTTCCGGATTCATGAAGCAGAGCTGGCAGTCATGATACGTCACACGCTTCCCTTTCACCAGGGGGAAATATTCCGGATGCTCCTTGCTGTACGGAAGGAGCAGTCCGAGCCCCAGGGAGCCGGAAAGTTCATCCATGTTCCCGACTTTGCGCATGAACGCGAAAAGATCCGGAGTCATGTTCCCATCCAGCGGACGGCTGAAATTGTTCAGGAGCCGCGCCTGCCAGACGCTGTTCCCGCGGGAATGATTGGTCCAGTACCGGTGTTTCGGAAAAACGGGCACGTCCACCAGATCCCGGATGCTGTTCTTCAGATCCGGATTCCGGGAATAGATCGTTCCGAAACCGTCTTCAGCTTCGCGTTCGCGGACCCAGATGATATCGGAATTCCGTTCCAGAAAACGATAGACTCCGTTCAGAACGCCTTTGTTGCGCAAGGCGGCGATGTAAATCCGGTCACCTTCTTCCCGGATGATGAATCCATCGCTTTTCCCGATTCGGTCGAACGCCTCTTTGTTCGCCGCCGCGAAACGCGCAACCGCCGGTGAACTCTCCGGCGTCCCCAGAATGATCTTCACCGGAAGATTCACATCCGGAGAAGAAAAGCGTGGCAGTTCCGCTCCCGAAATCTTTTTCACCCATTTCCCCAGTTCCTCAGCCGCATACTGAAGCTGCACACGGGGCTTCCCCTGTTCTTCCAGCACAATCCCCGCATGGGGCTTCCCCCCCGACGTCACCTGCAGAGCTTCCGCCGAAAAGCAAAACGCCAGCATGCAGATGATTCCGAAAAGTCCTTTCTTCATCTCTTCTTTTTTCCTTTCCTTCGCCCGTTGCCATTGTTTCCTGTTCGGAAAACGAATTCATTTTCTGAGTGCTTTTACGAGAAAGCATCCGACTGAAAAAAAAACTCCTTTCCTTTGCCGGGAGTTTTCGGGACCTTGTCCGGAACAATAAGAGGGTATCATCCAAATGTCAAATGAAATTTTTATTTTTTTCAGCAAAACTCCGCACCGGGAGCCGCGGCGAAGCACGGACAAAATCAGAAGCTTCTCCCGGAAGAAACTTGACAATCAGAATTTCATGGAATATAAGTATCTGCAGGAGCCTGAAAAAATGCGTCCTGCCTGGTGACGGAAGAGGGCAAAATCCGGTCCCGCGGACCGCCTGTTCCGATATTTCGCAGAATGCAGTTTCAACGGGCCCGGGCGCACGATGCCCGAACTCCTCTTTTCTGAACCTCCGGAACCGGAAGATAAGGTATTCTGATTTCCGGGTAATGACAGATGACTAAAGATTGCATTCAGAAAAAAAGTCAATGAGAAAAAAGTTCTCGCTGCCTGAAGGAGTGAAACGATTCAAAAAAACACAGCGGAGGAAGGAAATTCTTTTGAGCTTTTCCTTCCGGAAGAAGACACAACAGAGATAAAGACAGCAGAGAAAACGGGAAAGAAACGGGGAAAATACAGGAAAAAAAGGGGAGATCCCTCGGATCATCAGGAAGATCATGAAAAAGAGACGTAAAAAAAAACACATTCACATTGATTGAACTTCTGGTCGTAATAGCGGTCATAGCGATTCTCGCATCTCTGCTTCTGCCGGCACTCCAGAAGGCGAGAGGGACAGCTCTCGGCATCCGCTGCATGGGGAGCAACATCCGCCAGCTGGGTTTTGCCGCCCAGTTTTATGTGGAAGACTACGACGGATACTTCATCAGCAGCAAGATGTCCAACGGCATGTGGCAGTGGCAGTATCTTCTCAGCCCCTATTTTGGACTCGAACTCTCCACTCCGCATTATGTGGGGCACAGCATTTTCAACAGCAGAGAAGTCTATCTGGAACCGGACAATTCCGCATGCAAGCGGACAGCCGCTAACAGTTATGCCGCCGTCTGCGACAAATTCGCGGACTGGAGCACCGGAGGGCTTCCCGGCTCTCTGAAAATGAAGGAAATGAAGTTTCCTCCCCGGAAGGCCCTGATCTGGGATTTCACGGAAGCGGTTCCGAATCTGGCTCTTCGATACACAAAAGCCTTCATTCCGGGAATGGGGCGCACCAGTCATGCGGCATCCATTCCGTTCAATCCCCTGGCATCCACCGTCCAGGAATGGCATAAAAGGGAATATCTCCAGGGGCGGCACGGATTCACGTTCAATGTTGTTTTCGGGGATTTTCATGCGGAACGCATGAGTCCTGAAAGGCCGACCCGAGAATATTATCTGCCGCCGCAGGATAAAATGTTTGAACCGCTGAACTGAATCTTCCGCCATCGCGTACACAGAGACAGTGTACAGCATGTCCGCTGAACACGGGACGACGGCGGAAAGCTGGAGAAATAACCGAAGAAATCGTTCATGGAAGAACGTCCTTCAGAAAATTCCCGGAAAATGACGGATCTGTGGGGACGGGAAATCAGCAGGAAACAACACAGGGGAGGAGAAGGGGTATTTTCTAAGGATGCGGAAGATTATGGAAAAAAGACGGGGAAAAATGAAAATCATGATGATGGAAGCAAAAGAGAAAAAACTACAGGGAGGAAGAGAAAAATAATGAGAAAAGGGAAACATTTCACTTTGATTGAGCTTCTGGTCGTGATAGCGGTCATAGCGATTCTCGCATCACTGCTTCTTCCGGCGCTGGGAAAGGCAAGAGGAACGGCGCTCGGCATCCGCTGTCTCTCGAATCTCCGTGAAATGGGTTTTGCCGCCCAGACCTATGCGCTGGACAGCAACGGCCATTTTGTGAGTTTCGCCTATCCGATTCCGACGGTGGCATGGCAGTACCTGCTTACACCATATCTGAGCAAACAGAAATTCGTTCTGAGAAACGCGGGGGATTCCTCTTTCAACCGAATTAAAATCTTTCTGGAACCGGACAGTTCCGCATGCGTGCGGACGGCAGGCAACAGTTATGCCGCGCAATATGAACTTTTCTCTTTCAAGATGGAAACCGTCGAAGGCACACAGACGAAGGTATACCGTCATTCCAGGAAACTTCATGAAATCAAGTCCCCTGCGCGCAAAGTTCTCTTTTGCGATTTCACGAAACCGCTGATTGAAGTGGCGAACCGATTCAACAATGCTCTTGTCCCCGGAGCGGGGAGCAGCCCCTGCGCATCCGGAGTGTCCCTTGCCATCTCCGATGCGAACAAGGATGTCCTGACACGGGAATATTATGAAGGCCGACACGGAAGAACTTTCAATGCCCTGTTCGGAGATTTCCACGCCGAACGCAGCGCTCCCGACAAAGCCGCAAACGAATGGCACGTGAACCGCTATTCCGGAGACCGCATGTTCGTGCCCAGAGACACAGATTGAGATAAACGATCTCTCCCCTTTTTCTTAAAAAATCAGCAGGATCCATTTCATGTTGGATCAAAAGACGCAGCGTCTGTCCGGGATGCAGAAAGATAGGCGGGGAGAAAAAAGCAAAGGAAAACATGGGACACTTTGTTCTTCCCATATTCCGCAGCAGAAAAGAAGCAGATCTGTCATAAAGTATTTTTTCAAATATTTTTCGGGGAAGTTTGAAATTTCCCGAATGAAGAGTTATGTATTGAAGTTGAAGGGAAAAATAAAGAAACTGCCCGGAGAAGGTCGAAAGAAAAAAACTTCCTATTCCAGACCCGGGATTGTGCCGTCCGCCACGCCGCAGGACGGGAAGCGGGCCACAACAAAACATGATGAGGAGAGGAACTTTTTATGAAGGCAGCAAAAGTTTTCCTGCTGGCGGGAATCCTGTTTTCCAGCCTGTACACCATCGCCCAGAACCAGGATGCGAAAGCGCCGCTTGCGGATCTCTGGATCCGTCAACCTGAAAACGGAGCCATCACGGACCGGGGCGGACATGCAAAAATCATCCCGGGTAAGGAGACAAAATTCATCAACGGTCCCCTGGGAATGAAAGCTTTGAAGTTCGACGGAAGCAGGGAAGCAGTCGCAAAACTTGATCTGGGCAAGGAGATAAAGGACAAGCTGGACGGCTTCGACTTCACCATCAGTTTCTGGGTCAGACTGGACTCGATTCTCCCGAAAAACCAGAACCGGACAGGCCTGGGCATGAATTTTTCCGGGAATCAGCATTTTTCCATGGGTTTCCCGATCACCGGCCCGGGAGGGAACGCGACCTTCTGGAGCGCAGTTCCCGTGGAGAAGGGCAAATGGCATCAGATCGCCTTCACGTATTCCATCGACAAGGGTGAAATGAAACTGTATCTGGACGGGAATCTGCATCAAAGCTCCATTGATGCGGAACTTTTCCCGTTGAAGCTCAATTTCAACGAAATCGGGACCTTTGACGGTGCACTTGCCTCCATCCAGATCTGGGACCGCGCCCTTTCGGAAGAGGAACTTTCCACCGTCGCCATCGGTCCGGAATCCTTTATGGAATACCGCAGCGAGCTGGAAAAATTCAATCCGGACAGCAAAGGACTTGCCCAAATGCGGGACAATCTTCTGAAACGTCTGACTTCGATGCGTTCCAAGGACAAGGTCACGCTGAGCGAACTGAATGATCTCACCAAACAGATCAATACGATGCTCCATCTCCGGGATGCGGCAAAAGCCCTGAAATCGACCAGTCTTTCAGATGCGCCCTTTGCGCTCATGGAAGTCCGTCCGGTCAGTCCGATCATCCGGACTCCGGAAGCCTTTCCCCCGGATGCGGAGTATACGTCCAATCTCCGTGTCGCAGCCGCGAAAGGAGAATATGAACCTTTGTCCTTCATCATTCATCCGTATCAGGACATCGAGAAATTTGAATTCATTCCCGGCGATTTCAAAAGCAAGGACGGCGCCGTGATTCCGGCAAGCGCCATCGACAAAAAGGTGGTCAAATGCTGGTATCAGGCGAACTGGAACAGCTATTTCAACAGCGGAAACCAGATTCTCGTGCCAGACCTGTTGCTGAATGACGACACTCTGGTGAAAGTCGATGAAATCAAACGGAAGAATTTCCTGCGCATCGACTATCCTGAAGGCGCGAAATATTGCGACGTGAACTTTTCCGGAAATTTTGAAAACGTCAAACCCTTCAACTACTGCATCGAACCGGTAAAGGACGCAAAGACCCTTCAGCCTGTAAAACTCACTCCCGGACGCGGCACGCAGTTCTGGCTGACGGTTCATGTGCCGCAGGATGCGAAATCCGGGCTCTACACCTCCCGCGTCCAGACCCGCTGCGACGGGAAAGACACAGGGACCTTCGACATCACTCTCCGCGTCTACCCGTTTGAACTTCCGCGTGCGAAAACGGCCTACAATCTGAACGAAGACTACATTACCTTCATCATCGGAGTCAACCTGGGAGTCTATGCGGGCATGACGAAAGATCTGGATGAAGCCGCAAGAATTCTCAAGATGGACTATGCGAACATGGCGGCGCACAACATTCATCATCCCGGAGTCGCCGTCTTTGACGGATCGAAACGTTCGGAGGAAGTGTTCCTTCGTGATGTTGCTCTGCAGAAGGAGGCCGGAATGTCGCTCAAACCGGTCTGCAGCGCCGGAGCGGCAGACGACGGCGGTTTCATCCGCAATGAAGGCAAGGAAGAACGGACTCCGGAAGACTACAAAAAGAACCAGGAGGAATTTAAAAAGAAAATGGAACTGGTTCTTCCCGTGGTACAAAAGGCCTTCGGACACAATGACATCCACTTCTATGGAATCGACGAGGCCCAGCATCCCGGGACTCTCCGCGCAATGGCCCCCTACCGCGACATTCTCTTCCGGATGGGTGCCAAGGTCTTCACCTCCGGCTGGCACGACAATTACTTGTATCTTCCCGCCTACGAAAACATTCATGCGCAGGCCGCCGAAATCGCAAAGCCGATTGCCGACCGCTGGCATGCAATCAAAGGCAAACTGGTTTGCTACGCCGGACCGTTCGCGGGACCGGATAACCCGGATCTCATGCGCCGCTCCCACGGCATGAAGATGTACCGCGCGGATTACGACGGATTCTTCATGCTCTCCTACGCAAGCGGACTTCACCTCTGGAACGAACGCGTCAATGGACGCTACCGCAACTTCACGATGGCGTATCCGACGGTCAACGGACCGGTGAATTCCATCGCCTTCGAGGGGTTGAGAGAAGGACTTGACGACATCCGCTACGCCACGCTTCTCCGTCAGCTGGCCGAAGAATGCTTCGCCTCCGGAAACCAGGACGCCATCTATACTGCGAAAAAGGCGATTGCCTGGTTCGAGCTGACCGATGCGGACAAGGTTGATCTGGATCTGCTCCGGATGGAAATGGCGGATCACATCATTCAGATGATGAAAGTGCTCGGCAAGGAGGTCAAAGGATGAAAGCCATTTTCCCATTTTTTGCGGCGGGCATGCTTCTGATGGCACCCTGCTGCTGTCTGACAGCGGCGGACGAGCAGAAGAAAACGGAATCTTCCTCCTCCTCCGTTCTTCCCGCGACGGATGAGGAAATGAAAGGCGTCCCTTCCGCCAGCATTTACGATGCACACGCCATCACGGAGAGATTTACCGCGGATACCGTCTTTGAAAAGGGAGAGGGTATCGAAATCCTGATTCCGCTTACGGAAAAGGAAACTGCTGAAATGGCGGACGAGCCGTCGCTTGTCGACCGTTTCTGGGAACGGCGCAAGGCGCTTGCGGAGGCAACTAGTCTGCAGAAGGACTCTTCCTCCGCCGCCACCGCCGGGAAGGAATCCGGTGACGCAGCAGCGGTAAAGGCGGAAAAGGGAAAGGGCCAGGAAGCGGAATTTTTCATCAATGTCACCCGTGACGAGCTTTTCTTCGCTCTCCGCTGCAACGCCTCTGAAGGCGACATCGTTGAAATTATCGCTGGACCTCATTCGGGAGAATTCCTCGGCCGCGCTGATCTGCATCTGGTGCTGGACACGAGTTCCAGGACTCTCAGAAGTCTTTCCGAACAGCATCTGCGCGGATTCGATCTGAGCAGGCAAAGGAAATACTCGTTCTCGGAGGAAAAAGGAATCCGGACCATCACCCTGCGTCTTTCATGGCAGGATTTTCAGCATCTGACGGGAGACATTCCGCTTTCTCCGGATACGAAAGGCATCTGGGATTTCCGCGTGTTTCTCTGGTCGGGAGGCAAAGGCTACCGCTGGGGATCGCTGCCGGGAACGCCAAACGACAAACTGCTGCGTCTGCCGGCCTTTTCAGACCGTATCATCCGCGGCATCCGGGCAAAAATTTTTCAGGAGGCAACCACCGTTTATTACAAGCCGGGCAAGGACAACAAAGGGATCCCCCTGGCCAAGGAATATCGGCTGGATGTGCTGCTTGGTTTTCTCAAGCAGGTGGAGCCGTCGCACATCAATTACGGTCTGAGCCGCCGTCAGGCGTTCACGTTTCCGTTCAGCACCTACTACATGATCCGAGACACGGAAAAGCTGGCGGAATATCGGGAACAGAAACTGAAATTCGCACGCGACGCCGGAGTCCGTGTCGGTGAAAATTCCATCTATGCCAGGCTTCTGATGGCATCGGATTACGACCGTTACGCGGACCCGGACTCCGAATGGGAGGAGATGCGCCGCAAGGCAATGCGTGATCATCTGTTCAGCACGGATTTTCTGGAGGAATGGGAATGAAGAGAACTTTTCAACTGAATGGGAAATGCGTTTTCTGCGTCCTGTGCATACTGTCGACATTCATCATGCTTCAGGGAGCGGATTTTCAAAGTCTGATGAAGAAAGCGGCTGATACGCAGACGCTCGCAGACCGTTACAAGATCTGGGACGAAGCTCTTTCGGCGGCGAAAAACGATTCGGAACGCTTTCAGGTGGCATCCACGGCATTTGCAGCCGCTTTCGGGACAAAAGACAAGGATAATGTCGGGAAATACGGTTTTCTGATTGCCGGGAATCCCACGGCTCCCGCGGAGGAGCGTGCCAATGCAATGTTTCATGCTCTGAAAATGTCAAACGAGTGGAAAAACCACACCCTTTATCTGGATCTGAAAATCCCCCCCTCCTTCTGGGAGGCCTATTTGAAGATGCCGGAAAAGAAGCCGGAACAGGAAGTTGCGGCGTTTCAGGAACTTGCCGAGGCATACAAGAGAGATCAGGAATACGTGAAGGCCATTATGCAGCTGCGCCGTGTGCTGGATCATCCGGCGGCAAACGTCTATGACAAGATCAATGTTTCCATGAAACTTTCCGACATGCTTCTGGAGACGGGGAAACAGAAGGAAGCGCTCGACTGCCTGGAAAAGGCCATCGCTCTTCCGGGAGTGCCTCCAGGACGCAAAGTGGATCTCATGATCAAAAAAAGCGATGTCATCCTGGCGGGAAACAACTATTACGCCACTCCTTCCCAGGCAGATCTTGACGCCGCGTGCAAAGTCTATCAGGACATCATTGACATGAAAGGAGTCCCCAGAGACAAGAGGGACGATGCCACCATCAAGCTCGCAAACTTTCATCTCGACCGGAAAAATTATGAAAAAGCCTTTCAAGTGGCCAGCAAGCTTCTGAAAGCCAAGAGGAATCCCCCCTCCCAGTGGGCATGGAACCAGCTCAGCATCATCGTCGGACATGCCCAGACAGGAATGAAGAATTATGAAGGCGCCATTGAAACGTTTGACAAACTCCGTGATCTCAACTATATGATCGGGGACACCTGCCGTTTCCTCGGATTCGCCTATTATAAGAACAAGGATTATACTCTCGCTCTCGGATCGTACGACATGGCTCTCGAAGCCTTGAAGAGAGCCGAGGACGACCGCCCCCTCTGGTGCAAAAGCTGGATCAGCAAAATCAAATGGTTCACGAACGAGAGAAATGCGAAATCCCTGAACGAAATCATGGCAAAGCGTGCCGCAAAACTTGAAGCGGCGGCAAAAGCATCCGGGAAACAGCTCCAGGAGAATGTCGCGTCCAGTTTCAAATCGGCCTCGGACGGAGTCAGCGATCCCGCCAATGCCGTGAAGAAAAAGAAGGCTGAAATCCTCGATATTGACGACATCATTTCAGGAAAGGGGGATGACAACGGAATCTCCGCCGACGGTCTCGAACTCGACGACGATACCCTTCTTCAATAACTCTTCTGCTCTTTTTCTCCGCAACAGACATTTCGCGCAGGCGGGATCTCATCAAATGAGTTTGCCGCGCTGAAAAAACAGAGAAATTCAGAAGACACACCCATTGTTCGGCCTTCCGGAAAAGCAGACAGGACCTTTGATCCGATCCGGACACCGTCAGACAAATCCGGACCGTCAGGGAGAAATCCTTTCAGAATGAACGGGATTTCTCCCTCTTTCTTTTTTCTCTTGACTTTTGTCCTGTTTCCTTTTTCCCGCTTCCCCCGTTTTCTCCCGTTGTTCCTTCTGGCGAATGGAACTAATTTTCCAAGAGGGGGGGACAGCGATGGTCACGTTCTTGTTTTCTCCTGCTGAAATGAAGGGAAACTTTTCTTCCGGCAGGAACAAAAGAAAGGAGCAGGAAGAGAAGAGAAAAAAAAAAGAAAAGGCTTTTTTCCCCCGGACTTTGCAAGTGCTGATGGGGGAAAAAATTTCTGAGCGGGTTATTCTCCGGAATTTTTTCTTGCGGCCAGTTTGAGAAGGGCGTAGAGAGTCCGCATATGGGGGGCCCTGATCCGGTATTTGTCCGCGATGCGGAGGGGTTCTCCGAGAAGGGCGTCGATTTCAAGAGGACGACCTGCTTCGAAATCCTGCAGGGTGCTGGGCTTGTATGCGGCGAAGGAACGGGTGTATTCAATGTTCTGCGTGATGCCCTCCCGCGGGACGCGGCAACCGTCGGCTTCTGCGATTTCGACAACTTCGGACATCACCGCCTCTATCAGCGCCACGGCATCAGGATCCGACATGATGACGGATGTATCCGCAGAGACGCCAAGCACGGAAACCGGATTGTAAGAGGCGTTCCAGAGCAGTTTATACCAGCGTTTTGCTGTAATGTCGGATTCGATGGAAACGGGAATTCCTGAGGAGCGGAAGAGTTCGATGAAGTCCATCATCCGTTTGGAAAAAGACTTTCCGACGGGGAAAGGACCGGCCGCGAGCGTGCCGCCGTCAAGATGCTCCACGGTCCCGGGTTCGGGACGGCGGACCCCGACATACGCAATCGCTCCGGCAATCTCATTTTCCGGAAACGCTTCCTGAAAAGGCTTTTCATTGCCCAGTCCGTTCTGGATCAGGAAAAGAGCGGTATGTTTCCCCATAACCGGACGGCAGAGAGCGGCCGGGTCCAGTCCGGGAAGGACTTTCAGGGCACAAAGCAGAATGTCAGGAGCCTCGGGAACTTCGGAAACATCATGATACACGGCATCCGGACGGAAATCATAGTCTCCCTTGCAGGAACGGATATGATATACGCCGTGCTGTCTCATCAGCGCCTCATAATCCGAGCGGGCGACCACGGAAACATGCGCGGAAGAAGATAATTTCGATGCAAAAAACACTCCGACGGATCCCGCCCCGACAACCAGCACACGCATTTTTTTCTCCCGCTCTCTTTCCTCAGCCTCTGTTGCCGAACACAGCCGTCCCAATCCGGACAATGGTCGCCCCTTCGGCAACCGCGTATTCAAAATCGCCGCTCATCCCCATGGAAAGCTCCGGGAGAAGAATTCCGAATTTCTGTTCCATGGCATCGCGCAAAGTGCGCAGTCCGGCGAAAGTCTCCCTGATTCTCGTTTCTCCCGCTCCGAATTCGGCCATGGTCATCAGTCCGCGGAAGGAAAGATGACGCATGGACAGGGCTGTCTCCGCAAGAGCGACCGCTTCGTCCCTGCCCCGAATGCCGGACTTCGATTCCTCTCCGGAGAGATTCACTTCCAGCAGAATGTTGATCTGTTTTCCCTCCTCCGCCGCCGTATGATCCAGTTTCCGCAGAAGCTTTCCCGAATCGACGGAATGAATCCAGGAGGCGTAACGGACGGCCTTCACCACCTTGTTGCTCTGAAGATGCCCGATCAAATGCCAGGAAATTTCCGCAGGCAGCTGCGGGACTTTGATTTCCAGTTCAGCGGTCCGATTCTCCCCGAAACACAACTGCCCTGCACGGAAAGCTTCCGCAATATCTTCAGCAGGAAAGGTCTTCGACACCGCAAGAAGATGGACTTCCTCCGGTTTCCTTCCGTACTTTACAGCCGCATCAGAGATTTTTTCCAGAACAGCGGCAAGATTTTCTGCAATCGAAGGCATTCTCTGTCCGCCCCTCCTTCCTTCTTTTTCTCTCAGGTGCCGAGCTCTCTGCCCGAGGAAGAGGCGGGATCACTCCCATCCGTTTTCCCCTGCTCCTTCCCTCGCCGGAAGCGATTGATGGTCAACTCAGGAGGAGCGATGGTGATCTTCGTTCCCGGCTCCGTGCTTTCAGTGAGCCAGACATTCCCCCCGATCACCGATCCGCTTCCGATCACGACGGATCCGAGAATCGTGGCGCCGGCATAAATCGTGACATTGTCCTCAATGGTCGGATGGCGCTTGGCACCTTTGATAATCATCCCGCAGGCGTCCTTGGGGAAGGAAAGCGCACCCAGCGTGACACCCTGATAGATCTTCACGTTCGATCCGATGACGGCGGTCTCGCCAATCACCACCCCCGTCCCGTGATCAATGAAAATGCCCTTTCCCAGCCGCGCCCCGGGATGAATGTCGATCCCCGTGATTCTATGCGCATATTCGCACATCATGCGCGGAATCAGAGGCACATTGCGCTGATACAGAAAATGTGCAATCCGCTGAATCGTGATGGCCTTGATTCCGGGATAGCTCAGGATGATTTCATCCAGGGAACGGGCGGCGGGATCCCCTTCAAAGGCGGCCTGCACATCCAGTTTCATGATCTCGCGGATGACGGGAATTTCCTCCAGGAGGAGGCGTGCCGAATCGCGGGCAAGAGTCCTGCAGTCGCACTCCGCGCGTTTCTGCAGCGAGCAGCTGTGGCGGTAGGCGCGCAGAATCAGATCCTTCAGCTCGGAATAGGAGGCCCCGACCAGATTGCCCACCGCATATTTCAATGATTCCGGAGAATACGCCTCACGCTCCGCAAATCCGGGAAACACCAGTTCCAGAAGCTCGCTGAGCACGTGGAGGATCTCTGATTCCCGGGGAAGATTCGCTCCCTCGTTGTGATTGACTCCGATCCCGTCCAGGAAAGTGGCGGCGATCTGATCCACCAGGAGTTCCATGAAACGGCCGTTTCCGGCGTTCTCTTCTTCTCCGCAGGGATTCTCCCTCTGTTCCTCACAGTCAAGCTTCATGAATCTGCGTTTCCTTCCTGATTATTCGATATTCTGCACCTGTTCGCGGATCTTTTCGAGTTCCGTCTTCATGGAAACGATCCGGGGGGAGATTTCAATGCTCAGGGCCTTGTTCCCGAGGGTGTTGATCTCGCGGAACATTTCCTGAACCATGAAATCCAGAGTCCGGCCGACCGGTTCCGAAGAAGTTTCCATCAGGGCGGAAAAATGAGAAAAATGACTTTTCAGGCGGGTGATTTCCTCCGTCACGTCCGCACGGTCGGAAAAAATCACCAGTTCCCTCAGAAACCGTTCATCCTGCGGATCCGCAGCCATTCCGGATTCCCGCACGCGCTGAAGGAGACGCTCCTGCTGGAGAGCCGGAATCCGAGCGGCCAGGGGAATGATTTCCTCCAGAATCTCCTCCAGAAAGCGAAGGCGTTTTTCCATGTCCGCCTTCAGATTCGCGCCCTCCGTCTCCCGGTGCTTCAACATGTTTTCCGCCGCTTCCAGAACCACGCGCCGGAGGGATTCTTCCACACAGGGAAGAGTGAAGTCCATTTCAGAAATTTCCACAACCCCTGGAAGAGAAAGGACATCGGAAATCGTCAGTTTCCCCGGCAGAGCAAGTTTCGACTGCAGGGCCTCCGCATCCGAAAGAAGTTCTTTCACAAGAGTTTTGTTGATCCGGGGCCGCAGAGAGGAAGAGGATCCACCCTCCTGCCGGACCAGATCCACACGGACGGTCACTGCACCGCGGCTGACAAGAGGCGTCAACGCCGAACGCAAGGAGGCCTCGTAACACGAAATCTCCCTCGGCATGACAAACTTCATTTCAAACTGGCGGCGGTTGACGGAAGACACCTCCGCCCGAAATCCCGCGGGAAGCGCCGCAACACACCCCCCGGACGCACGTCCGAAACCGGTCATGCTTTTCATCATTCAGGAAGCGCTCCTTTCCCCTCCGCCGCGGCGGCCTTCCCGCCGGACGACTCCTTCTTCTTATCAGGTGATGCAAGCATATGATTCTCTAGAACTTCACACGAAAGCAGCCTCCCCGTCTCCGGACGCCATTCACTAAGACGCCCTCTTTCCGGAGCATATCCGCTCACCACAATCCGCTCTCCCGCCGCGTCCCCTTTCCAGACCAGAGAAATCTGCACAGGCTCCTTTTCCGGACGGAGACTTTCCATATAGGATTCCCACGGATCCTTTTCAAGAGCCGGAACTCCTTCATGATCTCCGGAAAGATCGAAATTCGTCAGGAACACTTCCGGCTCCGAAAAGCGCACACGGTTCCGCGCCGCATCCGAAAGATGCAGCATGCGGCTCAAAACGTAGTCCACCGCCTCCCGGTTCGCCGCCTCCAGTTCCAGATTCGCAGGAATGTAGTTCTTCACCAGCACCCTGTTCGGCCACCAGAAACGCATCGAGCGCTCCCCTTCCCCGGTCACAACCACTTTGGCTCCGAGATCCGGAGGAGACCACACCACACAGCTGTGCATATAGTCCAGGGCGGCTCTCCGGGGAAGATTTTTCGGAGTGTCCATCCCGACATGTTCAAAATCCGTCGGCTGAAAAGCGTAATGAGGGTAGATCACATTTTCGTAGATTTCCGGATCGGTATAACGGATGTAGTTTCTCTGCACCTCCGTCAGTTCGCGCAGGTGATCCAGCGCGAAATTTCTGGCCTTCTCCACAGCCTGCTGCGACTGATCGTGGTAACAGCCCGCACCCAAAAAAAGAAGACAAAGCAGGAGCAGAAGACTCTGCAACAGTCTTTCCCCATACACTGGCATGAATGCTTTCCTCATGCGGACAGACACCTTCCTCTGACATTTTGTCCCGTTATGTTCCAACTGGCTTTCTCCAGCTCTTTACTATAACTCCTCATCCCGGATGCCGCAACTTCCGCAGAGGCCGATTTTGCGCTTTTTCAGAACGCCCCGAGCGATTCCAGTGCGCGGATCACGCTTTCCGGACGGACCGCATCAAAACATTCCTTGCTCCCTTTCGGACAGACCCGCCGGAAGCAGGGACTGCAGGAGAGTTTCCGGTAGACGATTCTCCACCGACGTGAAACCGGAGAAGTCGCCGCACAGTCGGTGGATCCGAACACGGCCACTCCTTTCGCCCCGAGTGCTCCCCCCAGGTGCATCACTCCGCTGTCATTCGCCACAACCGCCGCGGAATGTTTCAGGAGCAGCATCAGTTCCTCCAGAGTGGTTTCTCCTGCCAGACAGTCCGCCTGTCCGGAAGGAAGTCCAGCAAGGGTTCTTTCCGCCACGTCCCGTTCCGTTCGCGAACCGACGCTGACCACCGCACCGCCACGTCCGATCCATTCCTCCGCCACCGCGTGAAAACGTTCCGACGGCCAGCGCTTCGCATCTCCGTACGCCGCTCCCGGTGCCAGGACAAGCAGTTTCTCACGGGAAAGAAGTTCCGCCACGCGGGGAGAAAGGACCTCCTTCTCAATCCGCGGAGACACCTCCGGCAATTCCCCATCCCAGGGCTCCGCCCCCAGCAGCGAGGCCAGAGCCAGATATTTCGCCGCCTGATGCGGCTTGTTCAGCACTCGGTCGCGACGCGCAGGAAAACGCAGGGAGCGAGTCAGAAACACCCCACGGCAACGCGCAGACGCACCGAACAAACGCGGAATGCACGCCGCCTTCAACGCCATCGCATCTCTCAGGGAATTATTGAAAAGAACGCACGCCCCACTATGCAGGGAGCGGATGGACTGCCACTCCCTCCAGCTCGGGAAAGCATGTGCGTCTCTCAGCGGAATCACCACATCCACCAGGTCCAGCGCACGGTACAGCGGAGCCAGTCCGGACGGGCATAGCGTGAAAAGGCCGCAGCTGCGGGGAAGAAGTTTCTTCAGCTGGCGCATTGCCGGAAAGGTCATCACAGCGTCTCCCAGCCAGTTCGGAGTCCGCACCAGCAATCCGTCCCGCCAGTCGTGCGGATTCATCGGGAAGGGATTGCTTACGGGAATATTTTCCAGTTCCGGAATTCGGATTTCCGCTTCTTCATTCATTTTCCTTCTCCTTCTGATCCATGCACTGTTCCTGTAAACTGTTATTCTACACCGTCATACGCAAACTTGCAATCATTTTTTGCATTTTCAGAAAAAAAAGGGAACTTTTCCTCCTTACCGCCTGTCCAAGCATTTTGAAAACACTCGTTCCAAATCAGGAGTAAAATGTAAAGCGGCGGAAAACAGACGGAATTCTGCCGGGGAAAAACTGAAACACAGGAGACGTCCACACAAAAAAATAGGAGTAACTGCCATGAGAAAAGCTCAAGTCCTTCACCGGATCCCGAGATCGCAGGAGTTACTCAGACGCAATTACGCAGAGTTCTTCCTGCATCTGAACCGTTACATGGAGCAATACAAGAAAAACCGCGAAAACGGTGAACTGCAGACAACTGATGATCCTTCCCTCCGGAAGGAAGTGCTGGAAAACGGCGTGAAAAAGTAGTCGGTTCCGCCATTCAAAACAAGTCCCCTCACGAGGGCGCCGGGTTTCCCTCCCTTTTTCCCGGCGCCCTCCCTTTTTTTCATCTTCTCCGCGGAGAGTGAAAAAGACAGGGGAAAACAACCGGGCCGGACACACACCGCGGGACGCGTCAGAAACGGATTTCTGCAAATCCGCCGCACGGGACGGCCGTCCCGGGTTCCATTTTTCTCCCCGAAGGATCAAAGACACGCGCCTCCGCGGGGCAAGAGAAGAATTCCCTTTCGGCAAGATTCAGCAGGAAACACTTTCGGCCATTTCCGCAGCTGTTTTTCTTTCCTTTTCCGGCAAGACGCATCCATTCCCCTTCCGCGCGTGCGGAGTCCAGAAGAATCGCGACTTCCTCCTTCTCCCCCGCGACCGCGACGCGGACAAGATGATCGCAGAAATATTCCACGCTCCAGTGTCCGTTCCGGAACGTTTCCAGATGCGCCAGATAAAAGGCGATCCAATGCTTCACAACGGCGCGGAGATCTTCTTTCAGGCATGAAAGATCCATGGAAAACATCGGGACCCCGGCCAGAGAGGCGATCATGTGCCTGGCCACATTCATCGGGGTCTCGTCTGCGTGAAAATACACCGGATCCGCATGAACGGGGACGGAATCCCCGAGGATCAGGCGGATCATTGCAATCCGGTGAATGTTCTCCAGATAATCAAACGGCACGTCCCCTGCCCGGAACTGAGTCGCATAAGGCAGCATGCCGGGTGTGGCGTAATGCTGGCGGAATTCGATGAGGGCATCCTTCTTCATCCCGCGGATCCGGGTGATGAGGCGCTCCAGATACCCGGCGATGACACGGCTCCTCGGAGAGGTGACGGATGGCCTCACTGTGTCCAGGAAGTCGATTTTCAACCCGTCCAGGTTCCATTCCTTCATCAGGGAAAGCAGACTCTCCTCCGCATGGCGCGCCGCGGCCGGTTCCGCGGGATCCATCACAACGCTTCCGGAAATGCAGGGCAGTCTCCCCGCCTCGACTCCTCCGGCGACATTCAGAATCTCCGCAAAGGCTCTGCTGTTCTTCCCGAGGAAGAAGGGCGCCACCCAGAGGAGATATTTCAGTCCGCGTTCCCGGGCACGGCGGACATGTTCACGGAAGCCGGGAAGTTTGTTTTCCGAAACACGCCAGTCTCCGATATCGCAGTACCAGTCGGGAAGTTCCTCCGGCGTGACGCGTTTCATCCGGTCGAAGCACCATCCGTCGTCCACGATGAATGTGCCGAACCCCATGTCCGCGGCGAGTTCCGCATTGCGTTCCAGGTACTCCATGCTCAGCGCCGCGTGCACGGCGTACCAGGTACAGTACACCGGTTTCCAGGCGGATTCCGGAAATGCGGGGATCCCCTCCTTGAGAACCAGAGATCGGTATTCGGATAGAAGGTCCTGCCAGGGGAGAGCTTCTGTCGAAACAAGAAAATCAAAGCCTTCCGGGGACGCGGATGCGTCCGCGGCCACGGAAAAGACCACGTCATAACGGGAAAATTCCTGATTCATGGCGGCGTTCACGGAAACATCGTCTTTCAAACAAGTCAGGGCGAAGGCTGCGCGGTTGCGGCCGCCCTGCTCGAAAAAGGTCAGATAGGGAAAATTCCGCTGAAGTCCCGACTGGAAGGAAATCCCCCATTCCAGATGCATCACCGGACGGTACAGCTCCGGCTGCCAGAACCCGTGCAGATCCAGAATCTCCAGCTCGAAACAGAGATTCAGCACTCCTCCTGAACAACGCTCCAGGTCCTCCCGCGTCACTCCGACACGCAGAAAGGATCCTCCATTCTTCATCGGTTCCGGAACCGCGGAGCGAATTTCCTCTCCGGAATCCATCCGGCAAAGACGTACTTTCATGGCAATCTCATCCTCTTACGGCACCGGGAGCAGCTTTTTTCCCTGTCCCGTTGTTTTTCCCCGTTGTTTTTCCCCGTTGTTTTTTCTTTGATTAGTCGCTGTTTTCATCCGGAGTCCGCAGACTCTGAAGTATTCTGATTTCACTGCAGATGTACTGTACATGCGTGTGAGTTTTTTTCCAGTCACGCCTTTCCGCTCCGCGTTTTTCCGGAAAGAGGAAGGCTCGCGCCTTGTGCGGAAATTTCCGTTTGACATTCCCGAAGCCCCCGGGTATTGTATCCCATACTCCTGTTTTGCGGAAAATATATCACAACACCGGAGATCGGATAAAAAATCAAAGATAAAGAATGAAAGGATTTTCTGGATATGATGGATATGACACGCCGGACGTCTCTCCTTTTCCGTTGTTTCACACCGCTCTTCCCTCTTTCCCTTCTTTTCCTGTTTGTCCTCTCTACGCTCTTCTGCGGCTGCGGTAAAGAGGAGGGGAAAACGGGGAAACTGAAAATCGGAGTCTCCGTCCCCGCCGCCTCCCACGGCTGGACAGGCGGCGTGCTCTGGCATGCGGAACAGGCGAAACAACGCATCGAATCGGGAAATCCGGATACGGAAATTCTGCTCACTTCAGCCGCGACCGCCGCCGAACAGGTGGAACGCATTGAAAACCTTCTGGCAAGGGGAATCGATGCACTCGTGGTCATGGCCCAGGAACCGGGACCCCTCACCGGAATCTGCGGAGAAGCCAAAAAACAGGGGGTGTATCTTGTGGTGGTATCGAATCCGCTTTCGGAAGCGCATCAGGATGTGTTCGTCAACGGAAGCAACCGGAGTTTCGGGAAAGCGGCGGCGGAAGCGACAGGGAAACTTCTGAACGGGAAAGGCGATATTCTCGTCATGGAAGGAGTCCCCTCCCCCATCAACACGGAACGCGTTTCCGCCTTCCGGGAGGAACTGGAGAAATCCTGGCCGGAAATCCGGATTCTGGAATCCCAGGCGTCCTACTGGAATGCGGAAAAAGGACTCGCCCTCATGGAGAACTTTCTCCAGAAGCACCCGAAGATCGACGCCGTATGGACCGGAGACGACGATGTCCTGAGCGGCGCAGTCAAAGGCTACGCTGAATCCGGACGGACCGATCTCAAGGCCATGATCGGAGGCGGCGGAGCCAAAAACGTCGTCAAACGCATTCTGGATGGAGACCCGCTCGTCAAAGCCACCGTTTCCTATTCTCCGGCGATGATCGAAACCGGCATGGACCAGGCCCTTGCCGGACTCCGAAACGGGAAAGTACCCCCAGAAGGAAAAAAGGAAATCATCATTCCCTCCGAAATCATCACCCGGGAAAATGCGGAAAAATTCTATTTCCCGGACTCCGTCTACTGATCCCGCCCCGCCCTCCGGAACAGAAAAACCGGACAATTCCCGGAGAAGACACCACACAGGATTTGAATAATCCTGCGCCAGGTGCTACAGTACCGCGTCCCCAGCAACCAGAACTAGCGGAGCGCCGATGGAATGAAGTTGAGTTTTATGCTTTCCCGGGAATGTATCCTCGCAGGCATCAAAGGCGGGGAAAGGGGGAAACGGGATATCCTCACAGAACTCGTTACCGCCCTCTCCGAAAATTCCCCGCTAGCGGATGAAGCCATCTCCACCGCCGAACTGGTGGACGCTCTGCTTCTCAGGGAAAACGAACTTTCCACCGGAGTCGGCAACGGATTCGCCTTTCCACACGTCCGCCTCAAAGGGATCAAGGGAGCGTACATTCTTTTTGCCACCTGTCCGGAAGGAGTCGAATTCGCCTGCCCCGACAACAAACCAGTCCACTTTCTTTTTCTGACGGTCATTGCAGAGGAAAACGCCAATCTCCTTCTCCAGACCCGCGCCTCCCTCATGCGCATGCTCCTGCCGCTCAAGGCCCGTGAAGAGGTGCTCAGGCTCGACACGCCTGAAAAAATCTGGAAGTACATCGACCGCAGCGGCACCGCCATCAGCAAGGATATCGATGCAAGAGACATCATGTGCCCCCAGATCGGATCCGTCGGGATCGGCATGACCCTCTGCGAGGCGGCGGCCGCACTGCATAAACACCACTCGGACGCGCTGCCTATTCTCGATGAACACAAAAACATCGTCGGCGTTCTCAGCTGCCGGGATCTCTTCCGCCATACCATGCCGGAATTTTTCTTCCGGATGAAAACGCTGTCCTTCATGAAGCACATGGATCCCTTTGAACAGATGCTCCCGGAAGGAAGAAAACTCCGCGTGCGGGACATTCTTCCGGATTTGCCCGAATTCCGCCAGGTGCCCCCCGACGCCACACTCCTGGAACTCCTCTTTGAAATCTGCGCCCACAACGCAAACAAAATCTATATCGTGGACAAAGGGAAACTCTGCGGAGTCGTCAACCGTTTTGCCGTTGTGGACAAAATCATCACGGAACAGGAGGGAACAGAATGATTTCCGGAACCGAATGCCTCCTCCTGCCGCAGCTTCCCCTGGCGCTTTCCTCCGCTCCCGCCGCCGCGGCTTCAGCCGGAATGGCCCAGGGGACGGCTTCCGATTTCGCCTTCTGGGGCTCGGCCGCCGTTTTCACACTGGTTTTGATCTTCTTCATGCTGCGGCGTTTCATTTCTCCGGCAGTGACGGTCATCCTGGGGCTTTTTGTCTCTCTGATCTGCGGATTCACGAACTTTCAGGCCGCGTCCGCCTCCATTGACCTGAATGTGCTGTTTCTGGTGGCGAGCATGATGATTTCCACGTCCATTCTGACCGAATGCGGATTTTTTGAATGGGCGGTGATCGGCATGACAAAACTCCTGAAGGGAAACGTCTTTCTCATCCTGTTCATGATGCTCGTCACCGCCATGGTGTTTTCGGCGTTCCTTGACAACGTGACGGTCATGATTCTGATGATACCCCTTGCGATCATCATCGCCAAGGCTCTGGAGCTTCCCGCCGAACCGATTCTGATCGTGGTTCTGGTGGCAGCCAATCTGGGGGGAGCCGCCACGCTCCTCGGAGGAATGCACAACATGATTCTCGGAGCGCAGACGGATCTGACCTTCAATGATTTTGTTCTGAACGCGGCGCCCTGCGTCATGGGGATCGGGATCGTCTTCATTCTTCTGGCGACTCTTCTGCTGTCGAAGCGTCTGCATGCGCCTCCTGCGATCCGGACCAAGGTGGAGGATTTCCATGCGGGCGCTGCGGTGCTCAATCTGAAACGGATGCGTTCGGCTTTCGCGATTTTCGTCCTGATGATCGCGGCCTTCGCCCTTCAGGCGGTGATCCGGATCGAACCGGGAGTGACCGCCATGCTCGGGATGGCGCTCATGCTGGCCATCTACAGACCGCCGACGGACAAACTGGTGCGTTATCTCAATCTGGAAATCCTGATTGTCCTGATCGGCTTCTTCATCCTGACGGGGGCTCTGCTGCAGAACGGAGTCATCGAGGCTCTGGCAAAGGGCATTCTCGCACTGGGGGGGGATCATCTCTTTGCCATCTGCATGATTGTTCTCTGGGGCTCGGCGCTTCTCTCCTCCTTTATCGACAGCATTCCGCTGACCCTGGTTCTGGTGCCCCTGGCCACGCGCTGGATCGTCCCGGAACTGGGGTTGCCCTCCGACGGGAGCAATCCGCTGTTCTGGGCCATTCTGTTCGGAGTCAGCCTCGGCGGCTGCGGTTCGCTCTTCGGTTCGCCCGCCAATATGTTGACCTACACCATGGCGCGCGCCAACGGCTGTCCCATACCCGCAAGACGTTTCTTCTACTGGGGATTCCCTCTCATGATTCTCCAGCTCGGACTTTGTTCCCTCTATCTTCTGCTGCACTATTTCCTGCACATGATCTGAGTCCGGCGGACAGAGTCAAAAGACGAAAGAAGCCAGAACACATTCTCCGGAACCGGAGAGAAAACGCCTTTTGTGCAATGACTGGAAGGAGACGCATCCCATGACGATGCAACAGAAAAAAGTCCTGCCCGGAAAACAGAACGCCGCAGCCGAAACCGGCCATAATTTCGGCACTTTCGACGGAGTCTTCCTGCCTTCGATCCTGACCATGCTCGGCGCAATCATGTTCCTGCGCATCAATTACATCACAGGCGAAGCGGGAATCCTGTGGACTCTTCTTCTGCTGCTCGGCGGGACCAGCATCGTCCTGGCGACGGCCCTTTCCATTTCCGCCATTTCCTCAAACACCCCGGTCAAAGGCGGAGGCGTCTATTTCCTGATCTCCCGGACGCTCGGACCCGGATTCGGCGGCTCCATCGGACTCACGCTCTTTCTGGCGCAGGGAATTTCCATTCCCTTCAACATCCTGGGATTCACCGAAGCGCTCTGTTCGGACTATCCGGTGCTGGTGCCGTGGTATTTCTGGTTTTCGGTCATCACGGGAGTCGTTCTTCTGCTGATCACGTTTTCGGGGGCGGACTGGGCGATGAAATGTCAGTTTTTCATTTTCATCGCTTTGCTCCTCGGGATTCTCACCATGTATGCAGGGGCGGCGCTGAATTTCAGCATGACGACCTATGAGGCCAATACGGAACCGGGCGCAGAAGCCAATCTCTACCGGCTTTTCGCACTGCTTTTCCCTTCGCTGACAGGGATCATGGCAGGGGTGAATATGTCCGGCGATCTGAAGAATCCGTCGAAATCCATTCCGGTCGGGATTCTGTACACCATTCTTGCCGGAGCGCTTCTGTATGCGATTGAGATTGTCCTGTGCGGCGGCGCGTATTCGCGGGATCTTCTGCTCAACGAGCCCTACAAAGTCATGGTGCGGAACTCTCCGTTCAACCTGGGAATCCTCCTGACGCTCGGGGTTGCGGCGGCCACGATCTCCACGGCGCTGGGGCTCTTCGTCTGCGCGCCCCGGGTCCTGCAGGCCCTGGCTAAGGACAACATTCTGCCGACCCTTTCCTTCCTCGGGAAAGGATACGGGAAACACAACGAACCGCACAGGGCAACACTCCTTCTCGGAATCTGTGTGACAGGCGTCATCATCGCCGCGGCCTGGAAAGGACTCAGTCCCACCGGGATGAGCGACGGAATGAACATGGTCGCCGAAATCGCCACCATGTGTTTCCTTCTGACCTACACCATGGTGAATCTGGCCGCCTTTGTGGAATCCTACGGTGCGAATCCCTCCTTCCGTCCGCGCTTCAAATTTTTTCACTGGTCGGTGGCGCTGTACGGAGCCGTTGCGTGTCTTGCGGCCTCCTTCCTGATCAATTTTGCAGCGGCGGTGGCGGCGCTTCTGATTGCGTGGATTCTCTTTCTTTACATCAAGCGCAGAAAGTACGCGGCAGCTTTCGGGGACGCCCGCAGGGGATTCATCTACTCCCGGATCCGGGAAAATCTTCTGGCACTCTCCAAGATCCCCGCCGACCCGAAAAACTGGCGGCCGACCATCGTGATTTTTTCAAGCGCCCCGGAACGTCAGATGCACATGCCCTACTTTGCCAATCTTCTGGAAGCGGAGCGCGGCATCAGCAGCATGGTGAAGTTCATCGACCGCATCGCCCCCTCGCAGGAGGATGGCATCGCCCTCCGGACGGCTCAGCAGAAGAAACTGACGGAACTGCTCTGGGACAAGGGCGGATATTACAGCATTTTCCCGGAAGTAGTGCTCTGTTCGGATTACGACAGGGCGCTCCGCGTGTTTCTCCAGTCGCACCTGATCGGCCCCCTGAAGCCGAATATTGTCATGATGAACTTCCCGGAAAAACAGGAGCGGATTCTCCAGACCGTGCGGCATGTAAAGACCATTCTTGATCTGAAAATGAGCTGCATTTTCATGATGAACTGCGCAGATTTCGAACCACCCGTGCGGATGATGAGGGGCAATGTCGATCTCTGGTGGCGCGGGATGCAGAATTTTTCCATGATGCTGATTCTGGCGCACATGCTGGTTTCGGATCACCGCTGGCAGGGGGCGGTCCTGCGGATCATCCGCGTGGCGGGAAAAGACGAGGAACTGCCAGAACTCGACAGCGAAATGAAGGAAATCCTCGACAGCGCCCGCATCGAAGCCGAAACAAAAACCATTCACACGGATGAACCTTTCACACAGGTCATGCGCAGGGAATCCGCCAGCGCGGCGGCGCTCTTTCTGGGATTCAAACGGCCGGATGACGACAGTTCGTCCGCGGCCATGTTTGAAAAGTTCTCCGACATTCTCGCCGGAATGCCCCCCACTTTCCTGGTCTGTTCCGCCGGAGATGCCGACCTGAAGGCTTGATTCCTCGCAAAAAAGAATTACTGTATCCCACAGAACTGAACACATCACAATACCAATGCAGAGAGAGAAAGAGGAGCATATTTCCCATGACTCAGGAAGAAATTAAAAAATTTATCGCGGAAAAAGTCGATGAAGATCTTTCCCTTTCCCAGATTCAGGATCTCCTGACGGAAAAAGGCGTCAAGATGACGTTCATGGATCTCCGCCTCATCGCCTCCGAAATTGAAAGCGGCGTATGGAAGAAACATGAAGCGGAAGATCCCGTTTCCGCCCCGGCGGCCGGGCAGAAGAACGTCTCCGGCACGGGATCCGCTTCTTCCGCGGGCCGTCCGGAGGAGCTAGAGGAGGATTTCCCGGAGGAAGAGGATTTCCCGGAAGATCTTCCGTCTGCATCCTCCTCCGTTCCCGGCAGCGCAGCAGGGGACAAGCAGGCGGATTCCGCCGAATCCTCGCCGGCACTCCGCGGGAAAACCACGGTGGAGCTCAGTCCGCTTGTTCGGCCCGGCGCCATTGCGAGCGGATCGGTGAAGTTCGGTTCCGGAGCATCGGCGGACTGGTTCCTCGACCAGCAGGGACGGCTCGGACTTGAAAAGGCCAAGGGACAGCCGGACAGACAGGACATCCAGGAATTCCAGATCGAACTTCAGAAGGCTCTCGGAGTCTGACCCTGAATTCTCATGGAAATTCAGTCGGATCTTCATATTCACACGACACTTTCCTCCTGTTGCGCCGATCCCGCCCAGACTCCGGAAAACATTCTCTCTCTGCTTTCAGGCAGAGGCTTCCGGAAAATCGCCTTCACGGATCATCTCTGGGAGAATCCCGCCGTCCCGCCGAGTCCCTGGTACGCGGCTCAGGGCAGTGCGCGGATTCTCCGGATGGCCGACTCCGCCCGCAAGGCCGCAAAAGAACATTCCATGACGCTCCTCATCGGTTGTGAAACCGATATGTGCGCGCCGGGAAAATTCGGGATCACGCCGCAGATCAGGGAAAAATTTGATTTCGTGCAGATGGCGTCCGATCACTTTCACATGCGCGAATTTGTGGAACAGCCGGAGGAAGCGGCTCCGGGAAAACTGGCAAAGCACATGATGAAATTCTTCCGTTCCGCTGTACTTTCCGGCCTGGCGGACGTTCTTGTCCATCCGATGATGCCGCTCGGATACGAGGGAATCTACGACCGGACGGCGGAACTGATTTCCGATCAGGAATTCCTGGACGCCTTCGCACTCGCGGCGGAGCGGGGCATCGGCATCGAGATCAACGCCGCGATCCTCTGTGCCAACCGCATGCGGAAGCTCTATGATCCTGACAGTTACCTGCGTGTTCTCTCCCTCGCACGCGATGCCGGGTGCCGCTTCACCTTCGGCAGCGACTCCCATTCCCGTCTTGCCTTTGAACAGTATGCTCTGATCGGGGAAACGGCGGACGCCCTTTCCCTGACAGAGGAACAGATTCATCCGCTGGCAAGGCTTCCCGTCCTCTCCTGAAGGGGAAACAACTCCATATTCCCATTTATTTTCCTCCCCCCCCATCCTCCTGCACACGTCTTCTTCTCTTCCTGAACGGGAATCATCGAAAACAGCAGATGCGGGGCGGCATTCCGCAAATCCGCTCAGTAAAAACTGCTTTTCATATAATCTCCGCCAAGGACCCAGAAATTCCGCCAGTACATGTTCGGTTTGTTGGCACTGTAAAGGAGATACTGATTCCAGCGTTCGGCGGCGCTCATTACGGAAACTTCTCCGCCCACCCAGAGGATATTGGTCATGCCGAGGTGACGGCCGTACATCCGGTCGTTCAGATAAACACTCGACGTAACGGACGCCACCTGACCGACACCGGGGAATTGATTGATCTGCACCTCGGACCCGGAATCGACCTTTTCCGAAACAAGCATATAGCCCGCCGGATTCGCCGGAAGACGGCTCCGCTTCATCCCGTTGATGACAAAAGAAATGCCGTAGTTGTTGGAATAGTGATTGTGAATATAACCGTTTGTTTTGTTCAAAGGAGAGGTGGCGACCAGCTCCGCCTGGGAGGCGACATCCGGACAAATCGCCATTGTTCCCCGCCGATACCACTGTGACTTCTCCTGTTTTCCGAAGTAGCCGAGGAGTCTCAAGGCCTCCATCCATTCCAGATCCGAACCATAAGGCCAGTATTGAATTTTTGTCCCTCCTGAAAAATAATACCAGTACAGCTTCCACGGGATATATTCATCAAAATCACTGGCATAATACTGGAATCCGAGTCCCCACTGTTTCAGATTGGAAACACACTGGATTCTCCGGGCCGTGCCCCTTGCCGTCTGCAGAGCCGGAAGAAGCATCGCCGCCAGCAGTGCAATCACCGCAATCACCACAAGGAGTTCAATCAGTGTAAAGGGATGAAAGCGCGTATCGTTTCCCAGATTTTTATCATGACATGTGAATGAGGCGGAGTATTTTCTTTTCCGGGTCATGGTTTTTCCCTTCCTTTCCCTTCCTTTCCCTTCCTTTCCGGAGCTTTCCCATTGCCGTCACGGGATTCTGAAAAATCAGAGGGAAAAGTATTTCTTCCGGAGGCGATTCCGCAGTCAGTCACTCCGCAAGCGCAGTCCTTCGTTTTCCGCTTCCGCTTTCAGAGAATACGGAAGGAAAACACTTCAGAAATGTCTTTCCCAGTTTTTCAGCAATATGCTTTCTCGTTACAGCTATTTATTTTCATTATATTCCAAAGAAGCGGACTTGTCAAGGGGTCCCTCTTCCTTTTCCCATGAAAAAAAGAATTTTTTCCCGCTTGACAAAAACGGATGGGAGGAGTATAATTAAGCATGTCATTATATTGTTAATATGAATTTTGGGTTCGTTTTTATGATTACTACAAAATATTGGAAAACACAGAGCCGGATTCTGGAATACATTGTGAAGCACCGGATTCCCAGAGGGGGAGTGCTGCCGACGGAAAAGAAGATGTCTGAACTTTTCGGCGTCAGCCTGATCACGATCCGGAAAGCGGTCTCGAATCTGGAGCAGGAAAAAATACTCCGGCGGGAACAGGGCCGCGGCACCTTTCTCCAGAAGGATCTGACGGAGTCCCCTCCGAAAAACGGAGAACTGCTCTACCTTGAAATGCTTCCCAGGGTGAAAACAATCTACGCCCCGAACGCCTTCCCGTGGACGGATGAATATCTGGAAAAACTCAGGCACATGGGCTGGAAAATCTCCGTGCTCTTCACGGATCCGAAACCGGAAGCGAATGCACTCAAACGCCTCCGCAAAGTCAAGGGAGTCATTGCGACCGACACGTTGAGCAGGGAATGGGCGTGCGCTCTCCGTTCTCTGAACCTCCCCTGCATCATCGTAGGAATGCCGCAGGCCGCACCGGAAGGGTTCCCGATCGTCATGCCCGATTACAGCGCCATGACGGAACTCCTGACGGAGAAGCTCCTCTCCGAAGGCGGAAGAAAATTCGCCCTCTTTCCCGGAGGACGGGGATATCCTCCGGGCGAGGAAATGATCCGGAGCCTTTCCGACACATTGCGGAGCCACGGAATCGTTTTCCCTGAAGAATTCATCTGTTATTCCCACGAGAACGGTGTTCCCGGACAGGCCATTTCCGACACCCTTTCCTTCCTCAAAAAGCATCCCGAATGCGATGCTTTTCTCGTGGAAACTCAGGCTTTCATCCCCATGATGACCGCTTTTTATCATCTGCCGAAACGCCGTCGGCGCCCCCTCATCGGAATTCTTTCTCCCCATCCCCGCTTTCTGCATTTCACCGATACCGTGCATGAAGCCTTTTTCCCGGAATCCTCTGAGGAAAAAGCTCTGGACAGTCTGCTGACACTCATCAACGGAGGAGAAATTCCTCCTGTTCAGAAAATCGCACCGCAGTTTTCCCCCCTGCTCCCGGCCCCGTTCGCCCGGGATGAGGAAAAGTCAATAAAAACAGTCTGAAAGAGAAAATATAAAAAAATCGCTTCATAACGAGAAAACAAAAATGGACGCTCCCAAATGAAAAAGAAAATGAAAGGAATGGCTCGGGCACGGATCCCTGCAAGTCTTCTTGCCTTGTTTCTCTGCTCCGTCATAAGCGTTTCGGCGCAGGAAAACCGGGAATCCTGGATGCCGCCAGAAATTTCCGGAGGCCGGACATCCGATGGAGCGGGGAATTTCTCCCCCCTGGACGTCACCCTCACCACCCTTCCGAAAAAACCGCCGATGCCGGGAAATTCACCCGGGACTGGCTCGTTGACCTGAACACATTCGGAATCCGAAACGACGGTTCCGAACCGGACGCCACCGCGGAAGGCATCAACGCCGCACTGCAATATGCCGGTGAACAGGGCTTCAACCGGATCCTTTTCCCGAAAGGAAACTATTCCATCCCCGCGGACAAGCCGATCGTGATCCGCCTGAAAAACACGGTCATCGACCTCAACGGATCCACTTTCCGGATCGTCCCGAACGGAGAAACGCATTACGCGCTCATCAAAATTGTCCGCGGCGCGGAAAATCTCCGCCTGACCAACGGGACTCTCGTCGGAGACCGGAACAGCCATGACTACACCACGAAAAAAGGAGTCCACGACGGAGGGAAAGGGCTTTTCCTGGTCAGCGGAAAGGAACTTGAAATCGATCACATAAATTTTTACGACTTCACCGGAGACGGAGTCGGATCCAGTTCTTCCGGCACGGAAACCCGTCCCGAACTGCTCTCCCGGATCTTCCTGCGCATCTATCCGAAAAAACATCTGGAATCCGGAGCATTCGACGAACAGGGGAGGAAAATCCCCTCCTCTGAAAAAACCCGCAGCTCCTCTCCCATCAACCTGAAAAAATTTGAATCGGAATTTGAAATCGGCTACCTCGCCGGCTATCAGGGATTCCCCTTTGTGACGGACCGGGTCTTCCAGGTGCTCTTTTATGACAAGGACGGAAATTTCCTGGAGAAGCGTTCCTGCCTCCAATACCGCAAAATCCAACGGCCGGAAAACGCCATGTACATGAATCTGGAACTCAACCAGCCGGAAGTCGGCACCCAACCGCTGCATTCCGGAGCGGAGGCGAATTCCTGGGTCCTGGGGATCAACAACTTCCTTCCACCCGTCGATGTCCATTTCCATCACAATACGATGCGCGGAAACCGAAGACTCGGACTCGCGCTCTGCGGAGGCCAGCGCTGGATCATCGAACACAATGAATTTTCCGGAAACGGGGGCATTCCCCCCGCTTACGGAGTCGATATCGAAGACGGCTGGGAACTGGTTTACGACATCGTCTTCCGGGACAACCGCTTTCGCGGCAACACCGGCGGTTCGCTCGTCGTCTGCGCGGGCAGTGAACTCCTCTTTGAACGCAATCTCTTTGAATCCACCGCGGAGCATGTCAACCGGGTCGTCATTTACGGACGCACCTTCAATTATCACTTCCTGAACAACATTGTCCGCGGCGGAAGCGTCAGCTTCAGCACCCGGACCGGAATCGCCCGTATTGCCGGAAACACCTACGAAAACTGTTCACTGAAAATCACTTTCGATGCCAAGGGGGTGGCGGATGGTCTCCCGCGCAAAAATTCCTCCGAGCGCGTGGCAACTCCGCCTCTCGTTTTGAAAAACGAAACTCTCCAGCATGTCGCCCCGCTCACAGGGACTTATCTTTCCTTTGAGGACTCCACTCTGAACCATGTCCGTGCAGACGCCTCAAAAGCCACTTCGCTCCTCTCCTTTGTCCGCTGCACTTTCCAGGATTCCACACTTCAGCTCCCGGCGGACAGAAATACAATCCGGATCCTCATGAAAGAAAACCAGGGCCAGCTTCAAGAACTCAGCCCACAAAGCGCTACTCCTCAGCAGAAGGGAAACAAAAGATGAACAGACACCGCACCAATGCATGGAAAACAAAGACACTTCTGACCACCACAGGGCTGGAACTGATGATGCTGCTTTCCACAACAGCAGCCCCCCACCTCACCGGCGCCGAGGCTGAAAATACAGCGGCACCAGGCAGCGCCGTACTGCGCTGCGATTACCCCGGAGGCAACGTGAAAATCAACGGTCTCCAGCCCGGACGCGCCGAAATCGAAGCCGATCTGCGCGGCAACGCACAGCCCTGGTTCTACTGGAACTTTGAAGCAAAAGCGGAAAAACCGGGGACCGTGAAATTCCTGTTTCCCGTCAACCGCCAGCAGCTCAGTGCACAGGGTCCGGCGATCAGCACTGACGGCGGCAGCTCCTGGCGATGGCTTGGAAAAGAAAACAGCTCCTTCCTCTCCCCGGAACCCGAAGGGAAACGGGACAGTTTCATCTGGAATTTCAGCAAAGCCGGTGAAACGGTCCGCTTCGCCCAGGGAATCCCGTACCAGAAGGCGGACCTGGACGCCTTTCTGAAAAAGCAGCAGGGGAGTCCGTATCTGGAGTCTTCCATCCTGACCCGGACCCTCGGAGGGAGGGAAACTCCGCTTCTGAAAATCATGGACAAATCCGGAGACTCCTCCTCCTCTTCTGCGCCAAAACGGAAAATCCTTCTCAGCGCCAGGCATCATGCCTGTGAAGCCATCGCAAGCCGCGTCATGGAAGGATTTCTGGAAGAAGCGCTTTCCGATTCCGAGGCGGGGAAACGCTTCCGGGAAAAGTTCATTCTCTACGCCGTCCCGTTCGTCGATCTGGACGGAGTCGAATCCGGCGACCAGGGCAAGGGCAGAAAGCCCTTCGACCACAACCGCGACTACGGACTGGAAACTCAGCGCTATCCCGAAACCCGGGCCATACTGGAGCTGCAGAAAAAAGAAAACATCTCCATCGGACTCGACCTTCACGCTCCGTCGGTCCGGAACGACATTCACGAAGCGTTTTACTTTGACGGCCTCCGCACCCCCTCCAATCAGGCGAACACCCAGGAATTCGCCCTGTGGATTGCCGAGGAATCCCCGCGCATGATCGGAAACACCCTGAACCTGCTCAAGGCAAAGAAACGGAACGTTTCCGCCTCTTCGGGAACTTCCTTCGCCCACTATTTCGCGGAAGTCCCGGAAATGATTTACGCCGTGACCATCGAGTGTCCCTATGCGAACTCGAACCCGGACTATGACGCGGAAGCGGCAAAGGAATACGGCAGGGGACTTCTCCGCGCCATGCTGCACATGGATTTCCGGAAATCGCCCGAGAAACACAAAAACCATGAGGAGTTCCGGAATTTCTGCCGCTCCCTGAACGGCGCTCCGAACGACCTGATCCGGAAGGCGGAAGACATCCTGAAAGCCCCCGACTCCCCTCCGCTGTACAAGGAGGAGGCCAAACTGCGTCTGGGCTGGCTGTATCCCCGGATGAAGAAATGGGACGCAGCCGTCCGCTATGACGATGAAGTCCTCCGCTCCGGACATGCAACGGCCAGACAGAAAGCCGATGCCGCCGTGCAGAAAACCGAAGCCCTCTGCCGCAATCCCGACACCACGGATGAAACCCTCGATTCCTGGATCCGGGAAATGGATTCCCTGCGCCTTTCCGGACGCTGGACCTACCAGGCTCTGGACGCCCTCTATGCCCGCGCAATGGAGAAAAAGAATCCGGAAAAAGCCCTGGACCTGGCGGAGAAACAGCTGCATTATGCCGGCTCAGAGCAGAAGGGAAAGATCAGAAACCGGATTGCCTCTTATTATTTCCAGAAGGGAGAAAAGGAAAAAGCGGCGGAATACAGTCGGGAAACGGCAGCCGGACTCCGGAGTCGTCTGATCCCGAAAATGCCTGTCGGAGTCTTCGGCCCCACACAGGCCGAGGATCTGGTCAATGCGCTCCGCATGATCCCGGAAACGCAGACTCAGGAAATCGTCGATGCGGCGAATCTGGCCCTGAATCACAAATATTGTCCGCCGGATGTCCGGAAAAGGCTCTCCGCACTGCTCGAATCGATCCAGAGCGGCATAAATCCAAAATAAAAAAACTCTTCCTGTTTCAGAGGAAAGAAGAAGGGAAAATATCTCATGAAGGGAATCCATCATTCTCAAAAAGGAAGGAGCCGGGAAACCGATTCCCCGGCTTCAGAAAAAAAATATGCGAAATGTTTCTTCACTCTGATTGAACTCCTGGTGGTGATTGCCATTATAGCCATTCTGGCGTCTCTTCTGCTGCCTTCGCTCAGTAAGGCGAAAAATCTGGCGAAAACGACGTCCTGCATGACCAACATCAAACAACAGGCACTCGGAATTCAGAGTTACATGCATGATTACGGGTACACCCCGGCCTCAACAGTTATTGTCTCAGGCATTTCGGGAAAAATGGGGGATTTTTATTTCAACAACCGCATCCAATGGTATATGCAGCTTTCCGCAATGGGGTTTGCTCGAAACATTTTTCTCTGTCCGGCATCTGTCCAGACCGACCCTCTCTACGGAAATTACGGAGCATATTTCAACGGGACCACCTGGGGTGCAAAAGTGACCAATATCCGTCAGCCTTCCTCCCGGATGGCCACATGGGATATCGGAATCGGATCCTCGACCTATTCCAGTTCCAGTTATTACCAGAAAAACTATGCCTGGTACATCCCGGGAACGGAATGCTTCTGTCCTCCGGAGAAAACAAGTAAAGTTCTGACACTGGTCATCGGTTCGCTGAAGGAAAGTGACGTCCTGAACGATTATACCCGGGGCAGACACGATCAGAGATGCAATGTTTCTTTTCTGGACGGACATGCTGAATGCAGTTCTTCCGAACGGGTGCTCTATGGACATAGCAATTATCTTTCCGATCTGACCAAAACCCCGACAGCAACCTTTTAATTTTACTAGGAAAACATTCTAGAAAAATACGCCAGACAGCGCCTGCCGAGGTGCAGGAGATGCAATCCTGCCGGGGAGTATGAGGGCGAGGAGCCCTCATGCTTTTCAGAAAAAAAATAAAATATAAAAATAAAAAATACGGCAGGCAACGCCTGCCGGGTGCAGGGAATGCAGCCCTGCCGGGGAGTATGAGGGCGAGGAGCCCTCATGCTTTTTTTATTTATTTTTTATTTTTTTGCCTCCGGCGGCCAGCGTCTCGCCGCTGGACCGCGACAAGGTCACGGACCTTGACCTCGAGAAAAATGCT
>CAKUDG010000010.1 GCA_934644965.1 uncultured Victivallales bacterium
CAGGTTTCGCTTCCTTCTTCGCCGGAGCCGCAGCCTTCTTCGCAACTGCAGGTTTCGCTTCCTTCTTCGCCGGAGCCGCAGCCTTCTTCGCAACTGCAGGTTTCGCTTCCTTCTTCGCCGGAGCCACAACTTTCTTCGCAACAGTCTTCGCTTCCTTCTTCGCTGGAGCCGCAGCCTTCTTCGCAACAGTCTTCGCTTCCTTCTTCGCTGGAGCCGCAGCCTTCTTCGCAACTGCAGGTTTCGCTTCCTTCTTCGCCGGAGCCGCAGCCTTCTTTGCAACAGTCTTCGCTTCCTTCTTCGCTGGAGCCGCAGCCTTCTTTGCGGGAACGGCCTTCACTTCCGCCTTTTTGACAGAAGCTGAACTTTTCTTTACCGGAGTTTTCTTTTCATCCGCAGCGGATACGACTTTTTTTGCGTTTTTTTTCACTGTTGCCATTTGTAGACACCTCCGTTTTTATTTGGCGTTATTTGAAATTTCTATGCATTATACAAAAAATCAAATGATTTATATCAAAAAAAATAAAAAAAGAGCCGTTTTTTTACTTCGGGCACTCATTTCCCATGGGATTCCGCTTTTTTTTGATAAAAAACTAAAGAGTTTCATAAGCAATAAATTATTCAAAAATCCTCAGGTAGAGGTTCCCAGGGGGCAGATTCGGGAAATTCGGGCATTTCTGGAGAAAAGCAGAAAGAGAGGGGGGAAGAAGGGGATTAAATAAACAGTTTTTCTCTTTCGTTTTTTGTGGAAAGAACTCATTTCCTGTTTATTCTTTTCAGGAAGGATTTCCGTGGGATTGTCTGATTTCGACTTTCACGGGGGAAGAAGAAAGAAAAGCTCGTCCGGATCTGGATTTCTCTGTTCAGGATTCAGTTTTCTTCAGCTATTTCCGATCATGGCGGGAAGCCTCAAGCAAGATTTCCGCAGAGGGGGGCCTTTTTCCCCGGTTTCCCGGATGGATTCTTCTTTTCTATTCTATACCCGCCGTAAAGAGACACCGCTTTCCCCCTCACCTTCCCCCCCCTCTTTCCTTTCCCGGGTGGGGAGAAGGAGGATGGGAAGGAGGGAAAAATCACCCGCCCCCTCCGAAGGGGAGGGAGAAAGATCTATATGGAGGCATGGTGGAAACGGAGGAGGGGAAAAAGGTTGTTCAGTCTCCTTTCCGGGAAGGCAGATACGCATGAAACTCATATTTTCCCCCTGTTATCCTGACAAGCCAGGAAGCGATTCCGGCTTCCGTCTTTTCCATGCCTCCGATCAATTCGGCGTTTCCGAAAAACTCCAATGCGACAGGATGTTCTTCCGGCACAAGCGTTCCGGAGGCATCGCGAAGGATCGCATCGACGAAGACAAGATCGCCGGGGACGGGTTCCACGCCCTCCGTTCTGAGACGCGTCTCCACATGATGCACCCTCCCCGGTTTGCGGAGTTCTTTCTTCAGAAGCTCCTCTCCTCCGGAAAAGGCCCGCAGAGTCAGGACCTCCCCCTCCGCAATCGGTGCAATGTTGAAAAAGGTGAAAGGCGGATGCTTCAGATGCGAGACATTCCCTCCATCAAAAGGATTTCCTCCGCTGAGGTCAAAGCCTTCCGGCAGAGCGGTTTCCCATCCGGGAGAGCCCTGAATGCCATAGGGCGTGTCCGGCCCCGAATCCGGCTTCTGGCGGCGTACGGCGTGCCCGTTCCGTGAAATCTCGATTTCCTCACAATTGGAAAACACCACAAGTTTTTCCCCCGCCGGATCATAAACAGCATGAAGCATCGGGCCCTGAGAACGCTGACTCTGATAAAAGAAGTATTTGAGTTTCGGAAGACGGTAGAGATCCATCGATCCGGAACGTTCCATATCCTTGGAAAATCCTCTGTTGTAATCCAGGAACCCCCAGTCCGCGCCGCCCGCCATGCCGGGGACGGCGCTCAGGCGGTTGAGAGTCCACAGAAAATTCCAGGCCTGCACCAGCTGATCCCCCACAGACGCCCCGCGCCGCTGACGGGAAGTGCTTCGGTCTCCGCCGAAGACCCAGTCCCCGTATTCACGGAGGAAGAGAGCCTTGTGATCGGAATTGCGGCAGTGAGCACAGGGAAACAGCACATCCCATCCCTCGAAAAGCCCCCAGGTGTCGCCGGCTGAGAAGCAGAACGGACCGGGATATTCCTCATGCGCAATCCGGTGAAACTCGGCATTCACCCAGGTGGGAGGATAGGCCTCGTTCAAAGACAGCTCCCAGAGAATGACCGAAGGCCGGTTCCGCAGTGACCGGACCAGTTCCCGGCAGTCACGGAAGGCATTCTGAATGAAACTCCCGTTGGGATGATAGGCCTGCCAGCCGGGAATGGCGGGCATGACAAAGAGTCCGAGCCTGTCGCAGGCGTCAAGAAAGGCGGGATCCTGATTGTAATGGCAGAGGCGCACAAAGTTGAAGCCGCCGTCACGGATCAGACGGGCGTCTCGCCACTGCGCGTTCCGGGGAACGGCATTCCCTACAAAGGGATATTCCATATGACGATTGGTGCCGTTCAGAAAAACTTTTTCCCCGTTCAGATAGAAACCGTCCTTCCGGAAGTCAATCGTCCGGATTCCGAAATGCTCCGAACGCAGATCCGTCACGCTCCCGTTGTGGCACACATGAAATTCCGCATGGTACAGTTTCGGGGATTCCGGACTCCAGAGTTCAGGATCGGAAATTTCCGCTTCAAAGCAAAAGCTGTGGTCGCAGTTCGGACGGATTTCAGGCTCCACGGCCTCCGCGGCAAACACACATTCCCCTTCCGGAGACAAAATCCGGCAGGAAAGAGTCACCTCATGCCGTCCCCGGCTCTTATCCAGAAGTTCAAAACGCCGCGCAGGGGCGATTTCATGCATCACGTGACAGCTCAACGTCAGACGCGCCCGACCCGGCTCCAGGGATTCTGTCCGGATGAACACCCCTCCCCCCGCCGGAATCGACACCGCAAGTTCATCGCTGATATGCACTGGATCGTACACATGCAGTTTCGCATCCCGGTACAGTCCGCTGTGATAACAGAAGTCCAGATTGTTCGCTTCCTTGCCGGGAGGCATGTCGCACGAAGGGGCGTTATCCAGTTCCAGCTCCAGAAGATTCTCCTCCCCGTAGTTCAGATAGTCGGAAAGGGGAATGAAAAAACGCTGATACCCTCCGTAATGAGTAAACAGTTTTTTCCCGTTCAAAAAGACCTCGGCCGTCTGCATGGCGGCTCCGATCTCGAAATAAACAATCTTTTCCTTCCATTCCTCCGGAGCCTGAACGGGAAAACGGTAACAGGCTTTCCCCAGTTGCGGTTCACCGATGATTTCAGGCTCGGTAAACACACTGTGGGGCAGCGTTACGGATTCCCATTCTTTCTCTTTTTTTCCCACATCACGGGAAAAAAGCCATCCCGAACTACAAAGCAGAGTCTGTCTCATACGTCGTTTCCTGATTTTTTCCTGAATCAATGCTTCTTACCTGCAAAAGCCTGCGGCTCCCCTCGCCGGCGCAGATCCGCAACGCCGGACGGAAAAAAGATTCCGGGCCCTTGAATCCCCGTTTCTTTCCCGGAAGAAAAACAGACTTTTGATTTCTAAAAATAAAAAAACAAAGACGCTCCCTCCCCCTCTCTGAAGACAATGCCTCATAAGATACTGCTCCGGCAATGAAAATCAATCCGGAAGGCTTCATCCGGATCCAATATCTCCCATCAGAAGGGCAATCTTTCCTCTGCTATCTGCTCCCCTTCGCAAATGAAAACAGGAAAAATCCAGACAAAAGAAAGCCGCAACCCGGAAGGAAATAAAGCGCTCTCATTTGATTTTCATCCTGAACAGAATATAGTATGGCGCTTCTCCATCTCCCTCTTCCGGTCTCCCGGGCGCGGCTGGTGAAATGGCAGACACGAAGGACTTAGAATCCTTTGCCGCAAGGCTTGCGGGTTCGACTCCCGCGCCGCGCACCATTCTGTTCCTCAAAGAAAAAAGCAGGGCGCAGCCCCCGCCTTTTTTTCCTGTGTGTGGAGCATTGCCTCCCTGTATTGCTGTCCACAACAAGGGCTTCCGATTCTTCCTTTACTGCACAGGGGAAGCCGGCTGTCTTTTTCCCCCACGGGAAAGACAGCCATGGAAAGAAGCGGAAAAAAGAAAAGCCAGAAAACGCCGGAAAGAAGAAAAGATTCAGAGAGAATACTTCACAGCCAGTTTTTCAAGCGCGGCAATCTGCTTCGGACTCAGGGTTTTGCCTTTTCCAAACTGTTCACGGATGGAGGCAACGAACGCCTTGTCGTCATAGGTCCTCGCCCCGCGCTTCTGCGGTTCAGCCCAGTCGGTCACCTTTTCAAAAGCGGCAAGCAAGGTTTTCGCTCTGTCTCCGCCGCCTCCGGAAGCGAGGTCGGAACGGGATGAGGATTCCATTTCCTGAGAAGCCAGTCCCTTCCCAGACTGGAATCCGGGATCCGTTTCAACTGAAACAGAGGAGGAAACAGAGGAATTTCCCGCCGTACCGGAAGCAGTTGCGTCTCCCGCATCCGGAAAATATCTGCCGATCATTTTACGGAGCGCATTCATCTGCTTTTCGGTCAGCGTTCCGGAACGGTCGAACTGTTTTTTCAGAGATTCAAAAAACTTCTGATCGTCGTAGACTCTTCCCCGCCGTGTTTCCGGCTCCGCCCAGCGGACATGTTCCATCTTCCGGAACAGAAGCGCAACCTCTGGAGCAACCGGGTGCTCCGCCGCAGCAACAACAGCAACGCCTCCGCTTTCTCCTCCAGAGGAGGAAGCGGCGGACTCCGCAGCGACACGGCCGCCGCCCGGAGAAAGCGCAGCAGCAGAAGCAGCAGAAGCAGCAGAAGAAGAGGAAGAATCTGAAGAAGAAGGAAACGGGGAAGGAGTGACGCCAAGCTTCTTCAAAAGCTCGTCGCAGGACGGAATTGCGGAACGGTATTTCAGAAGAAGTTTGCCCAGAGCCCCGAGCTGTTTTTCGGAAAGAAGTTTCCCGGAAGCAGACTGTTTTTTCAGAGATTCAAAGAATTTTCCATCGTCATACACTCTCCCCCGTCTTTTTTCCGGGGGATCCCAGACGACCCCCTCCAGAGCGGAGAGCACCGATGAAATCTCCTCCTGCGGCGGAGCAGATTCCTGCGCGGCTTCCAGACGGGCAAGACGTTCCTCCCGCGCACTCTCCCTTCCGGCGCGCAATTCCTCCGCACGATGCAAATCATCGGAAAAGCCGTTTGCCTCCGCAGTTTCCTCCAGGGAGGGAGAAAGCTCAGAGCGGTATTTCAATGCCAGGGAAAGGAGGGTGTTCCATTGCTTCTCACTCAGAGTGCCGTCCTTGTCATACTTGCTGCAGACGGAATCAAAAAATTTCTTCTCGTTGAAAAGACGTTTTCCCGGAATCTTTTCCGGCTTCTCCCAGGAGACGATCTCACGCATGAGATGAATCAGGGCGGAAGCTTTGCCCTTCTCAGGAGCGCCGGCGTTTTTCGCATCATTCAGCCAGCGGGAGAACTTGCTGTAAAAGTCCCGCATCATATCGGTCCAGACGACTTTCCCTTCCTCGACGCTGTCCAGCTGTTCTTCCATGGAGGCGGTGAACCCCACCTGGAAGAGAGCCGGAAGAGTCGCCACCAGATAATCATTGATCTGGAATCCCAGATCGGTGGGAATCAGTTTGCCTTTCTCGCGGGAAACATATTTGCGGGTCTGAATCGTGTTGACAATCGCCGCATAGGTGGACGGACGACCAATTCCATTGGTTTCCAGTTCCTTGATCAAGGTTGCTTCAGAAAATCTCGGAGGCGGTTCCGTATATTTCTGTTCGGAGTCCGTCTTCAGAAGGAAACAGCGGTCCTGAGGGCGGAGTCCGGCAAGGACTTCGGCATCGGGAGTATCATCCTCCTCTTCCTGAGGAGCGCCTTCCTCCTGGATGCTGTACGCCCGGAGAAATCCGGGAAAAAGGGTCACAGTGGCGGTCGAACGGAAAGTGTAAAGAGGAGGAGAAGAAAAAGAAGAAGAATCCGGGAGACCGGGCGCCCCTCCCTGAAGGTTCACCGTCGTCCTGGACTGGCGGACAGGGGTCATCTGACTGGCAAGAAAACGCTTCCAGATCAGAGTGTACAATTTCTTCTGCTGGGGGTCAAGCGCGGAAGAAAGTTTTTCCGGAGTCAGGGTCACATCCGTCGGACGGATCGCCTCATGAGCCCCCTGCGCATTGGCCTTGGAGCGGTAGACATTGGGTTTCTCCGGCACATAGTCCTGCCCGTATTCCTGCGCAATGAAGGAGCGAGCGGCACTGGCTGCTTCCGCCGCCACGGAAACGGAGTCCGTTCTCATATACGTGATCAGACCCAGAGACGCTCCGTTGACCTCCACACCCTCATAGAGCTGCTGGGCAATTCGCATCGTCTGACTCGCGGAAAATCCGAGAGACGAACTTGCCGCCTGCTGAAGAGTACTTGTAATGAAAGGAGGGGGGGAATTCTTCTTCCGGGGTTTGGTCTCAATGGAAGTGATTTTCCAGTCCGTCACGCTCCGGAGGGAATTCAGAAGCGCATTCGCCTCCGTTTCATTGCCGATTTCCACATTATCCGAATTGATCCGGACGAGTCTGGCGGTAAAGGAGCGCTGTCCGCCCCGGTCTTTCTCCGCTTCAAACTGAGCGCGGAAATTCCAGTACTCGCGAGGGACAAAGGCCGAAATCTCACGCTCACGCTCGCAGACAAGGCGCAGCGCAACAGACTGCACACGCCCCGCACTCACCCCCCGTTTGATTCTGGACCAGAGCAGTGGACTCACCAGATATCCCACAATCCTGTCCAGGACCCGTCTTGCCTGCTGGGAATCCACCAGATCCATGTTGATCTGCCCGGGATCCCGGAAGGCGCGGCTGATGGCGGATTCCGTGATTTCATGGAAACTGACCCGGTGAAAGGAGGCATTTTTATTGGCACGCCGGAGCACTTCCTTCAAATGCCAGGCGATGGCCTCTCCTTCACGGTCGGGGTCGGAAGCCAGATAGATGTCCCCGACCTTTTTTGCGGCGGATTTGAGATCATTCAGATTTTTCGACCGGGTCCCCGTCTCTTCATACTGCGGGGCGAAACCATGTTCGATATCGACTCCGAAAGTTTTTTCCGGGAGATCCCGGACATGCCCCATCGAAGCCTTGATAATGTAATCCTTTCCGAGTATCCGCCCGATCGTTCTCGCTTTCGCCGGAGACTCCACAATCACCAGTTTGCTGTCCATCAGAAAAAAACACCAGAGTTTATATTGATATTGACATGGAAGATTCCCGAAGATTTTCATTGCTCTTCCGGGGATACAATGCCACGCATTCCCGTGAAAATCAAGTCCCTTTCCCCCCCTTCTCCGCACTCCCATCACTCCTATTACTTACAGTAATAAGGCCTTTCAAAAAAAAAGAAAAAAAAGCAAAAAATTAAAACCAGGTTGAAAATCAGAAAAAACATGCTATAATGGCGGTTTGCTTGATATTGCATGACTTTGAAACAAAATCTGAAACGAAACCTGAAAACGGCGAAAAAAAACGCACGGAACGGATCCATTGAGATGAAAACGGACAAGACGACAAAAACGGCGGAAATGTACCGGAATTATGTGATGTCAACCTATCCAGCTTCGGACATTCTGTTTGTCCGCGGAGCGGGGGCACGTCTGTGGGATGCGAAGGGGAGGAAGTATCTTGACTTCGCCTGCGGGATTTCCGTCTGCAATCTGGGGCACTGCCATCCGGACGTCACTCAGGCCATCTGCGAACAGGCGCAGAAACTGGTTCACGTCTCCAATCTCTACATGAACGAAAACCAGCCGCGTCTTGCCAGGAAGCTCATTGAAAATGGTTTCGACGGAGTCTGCTTCTTCTGCAACAGCGGAGCGGAAGCCAATGAAGGACTCATCAAACTGGCAAGGAAATGGGGATCCGCCCAGGGCAAGACCGAAATCATCGTCATGGAGGATTCCTTCCACGGCAGGACTCTCGCCACACTGGCCGCCACCGGCCGCGCCAAATACCGCAAGGGATTCCAGCCGGATATGCCCGGATTCAAATTCGTCCCCTACAACAATCTGGAAGCCGTGAAACAGGCCATCGATGAAAAGACGGCCGCCGTTCTTCTCGAACCCGTTCAGGGGGAAGGCGGAATCATCCCCGCGGATCCGGAATATCTGAAGGGACTCAGAAAGCTCTGCGATGAAAAAGACATCCTGATGCTTTTCGATGAAGTCCAGTGCGGCATGGGACGGACCGGATATCTCTTTGCCTGGCAGGGCTACGGCGTCGCTCCCGACGCCCTTTCCATGGCAAAAGCCATCGCCAACGGCATGCCGATGGGCGCAGTGGTCGCACAAAGGAAACTTGCTTCTGTCCTGACGCCGGGAACTCATGCAAGCACCTTCGGAGGAACACCGCTGGTTTCCGCCGCCGCATGCGCCGTCATCGACACGATTCTGAAGGACAATCTCCTTGAAAACTGCCGCGAACAGGGAGCGTATCTGATGGAAAAGCTCTCTCTACTCGCAAAGAAATATCCCTTCATTCAGGGAGTGCGCGGCCGCGGCCTGATGCTCGGCGTGGTTCTCGACTCCCCCGCAGGGGAACTGATCAGGATTCTCCGTTCCAAAGGGCTGATCGCCCTTTCCGCCGGAGAGAACGTGCTGCGTCTTCTTCCGCCTCTCACGGTCAGCAGGGAGGAATGCGACGAAGCGCTCAAAATCATCGCCCGGGGGCTCAAGGACTTGGACGCCGCCCGGAAACAGCAGGAAACGAAATCACTCTAAAAGTCGGATTGGAGACGGGAAATATGCCTTTGGACCTCTTGACCGGCGAAGAATTCTCCAGAAACGATCTGGAACAGCTCTTCGTCCTTGCCGCGGAACTCAAAGCTGGACGCGGATCCGAAAATTCACCAAAACCTTTGAAAAATAAAAGCATAGGGACGATTTTTGCAAAATCCTCCACCCGTACCCGCGTATCCTTTGAAGTGGGCATTCATGAACTCGGAGGACAGTCCCTTTATCTGGATCAGTCGAAAACGCAGATGGGACGTGGAGAGACCGTCGCAGACACGGCAAGGGTCCTCAGCCGATACCTCCACGGAATCGTCATCCGCACCTATTCCCAGAAGGAAGTCGAGGATCTTGCCGAATATGCCGACATCCCCGTCATCAATGCGCTGACCGACGATTTCCATCCATGCCAGGCCTTCACCGACTACTTCACCATCCTGGAATACGCTAAAACCTTCGACGGTATCAAAATGGCCTATCTCGGAGACGGTTCGAGCAATATGGCCAATTCCCTCATGCAGACCGCCAAAGTCCTCGGAGTGCATTTTGAAATCGCAGCGCCAGAAGAGTTCCGCCCGAGAGCCGATCTCATGGCCCAGAATCTCGGCCCCGGTTCGGTTGTCTGGACCACGGACCCCATGGAAGCGCTCAAGGATGCCGATTTCATCTATACCGACGTCTGGGTCAGCATGGGTTTTGAAGAGGAATCCAAAAAACGCATGGAGACACTCTCACCCTATCAGCTGGATATGGCAAAGGTCAAAGCTGCCAAACCCAACGTGAAAGTCCTCCACTGCCTCCCCGCTCACAGAGGCGAGGAAATCACGGACGAAGTCATGGAGTCGGAACATTCCATCGTCTTCGACGAGGCTGAAAACCGTCTCCATGTCCAGAAAGCCATCCTCTGTACTCTGATCCCGTCCTGAGGGGAAAATACGACTCCTCCGCTTTTTTGAAAAGTGGCAGATGCTCTGTTCTTCCAGAAAAAACAATAAAACGTGGCGGAGTGCAATCAAGAGAGAGAATCTCTGTTCTTCTTCGTTCCCGACCCGGATTCTTTTTCCGGGCCGGGAATTTTTTTTGCCTCTCCCTCCCTTCCCTTCGCCGAAGCGTTTTGCGGAATCCATCATCATCATTAAAAAGAAGAAGAAAAAAGACAACCCCGGCTCAGAAGATTTCTGTTCCCGTTTTTTCTTCTTCCGCTTCCCCGTCAGAAGATGCACTGGAAAGAAAAGAGAGGGAAAAGGTAAAAAAGGAAAAGGGCACAGTCATGACGCCATGGAAGGATGCCAGAACTTCCGTGACAGCCTGTCCATCCGTTCATTGATTCTTTGCATTTCCCCGGGCTCGACGGGAACTTCTCCGGCAAGGATCTGCATCATGAGACGCCCTTCTTCCCTGCGGATTCTGTCATGCTCCGGATAGAATTCGCGGAGGAGGAAAAGCGTGTATTTCACAAATCTCAGGAGTCCGATGCACCAGGGGAATTCTCCGGGAGTGCGGTCCATGGCGACCACGCGGCAGGAGCGGATCGCGGAAATGATCTCTTCCCTTGTATTGGAGGGAGCAAAGACGATGGAACAGTAATTGCCCATGTTGTCGCAGAGATGCGCATCGTTGTTTCCGAGAGCGGGCAGATAACGGCCGGAACGGATGCAGAGTTCCTGATGAAGAGCGGCGTTCAGATTGTTTGCCTCCCGAATCTGGGGGAGAGTACTTCCGCCGCCGAAAATTTCAATGGCGTCGAAACGGGAGTCCTTCACGATATAGTCCAGGACGGGTTTCGGAAGGAAGAAGCGGTCATTGGGCTTCCAGTGAGGATGATTGAAAACGGAGAGTCCGCCGGATTCACGGATTTTGTCGAAAAGGAAGGAGCTGGAAGCCATCAGACGTCTCAGATACCCGTCCTGACAGTCCGGAACCTTTTCATAATACGGTTTCAGGAGTTCCGGCAGTTCGTCCGCATGATCGAGCAGGTAGTCGGAGATTCCGAAGGATCCTCCGAAATTCAGGAAATGGAGATGATGCAGGTCATGCAGATGCACTTCCTCCCCGGAATAGGCGCGGAAAGTCCCGCCGCATTCCCGGGCGAAATCCACAGCCAGGAGAGAAGAGTCCCGCCGCCGGTGATCACTGACACTGATGAAATCCAGCCCGAGCGAGCAGTTGTGCGCGGCAATGTATTCCGGGGACGCCTTGTCACGGCTGCAGAGGGAATACACGCTGTGAAGATGCATGTCCCCGCGCAGAGGGCGCAGGGAATACAGCTCTTCCTTCAGGGAAAAAACATGCTGGACCGTCAGGACACTGCCGTCTCCGGAGAGAATCCGGATGGAATGCTCCCCCTCCCCTCGGAAGAAAAGATCAAAGGACAAAATTCCCGTCTCAGGATCGTAATCCGCCGGAATGGATGAATAGGCGGGCCGATTCAGGGAATAGGCATTCATGGTGAGCCCGGGAAGAAGACCATCCTCAAGAAGCCCGTCCGCACCGACGTATTCCACGGTCAGACGTCCGGGAATTTTCCGGAAATCACTTTGTGAAAAAAGTCCGCGAATGAAAATGCGGGAACGGACATCCGCGGGCACCACCCTCGGAAACACTTCATATAAAGAGCAGAACATGGCAGAATGCAGACACCTTTTTTTTCTTGTTGACCCTTTTTTTCAGCGGGAATCTTTTTTCTCCCCCCCGACGAGATCAGAGAGAAGAGAAAAAGAACAGTGGGGGAAAGACAAAAGCAACGGAAGGGGCCTCTGGATTCCCCGGCTGTGAAAGTCAATTCAAACGTTCATAGACGCGGACATAATCAATCCAGTATTTCAAGGGGAAGATGGAATCGTCGATTTCCCCGCCCCATGCGCCTCCGATGGCAAGATTGATAATCAGGAAGAAAGGCTTCCGGAAGGGGTTGTCCGGACCCGTTCCGGCCTCGTCAAGAAGGAAGCGGTGGTAATGGAGCCTGTCGTAATAGAAATCCATTTTCTCGCTGTCCCATTCGAGTGCATAGACATGAAAAGCGTCATAGGGTTTTTCCGCGAGGAAATTTCCGTTGCAGGAGGAGTAACCCTTTTCTTTGGAAACATCGGGATAATGCACGGTTCCGTGAATGCGGTCCGGATCCCACCCGACATTTTCCATGATGTCGATTTCCCCGCAGAGCGGCCATCCCAGATCCGACTTGTTTTCCCCGAGCATCCAGATGGCGGGCCAGGCCCCCTTCCCCGTGGGGATCTTTGCACGGACTTCAATACGCCCGTAACGCCAGGAAGCCAGCCCTTGCGTGGTGAGACTGCAGGAGGTATAGGAAGCGAATTCAGATGCTTTGCGCCAGTCGTCCGATCCGGGCACATACGCAGGATTCCGGAACAACTCCTTCTGCCCCTCTATGAGAAGAGAACGGTTTTCAATGCGCACATTGGAAAAAGCCCCCTTCGTATAATACTGAGCCTCCTTGTTCCGGAGGAAGCCGACTTCGTAATTCCATTTTGCAGGATCGGGCATGGTTCCGTAATTGAATTCGTCCTGCCAGACCAGACGCCAGATGGCCTTGCGTTCGTCGTTCTGATTGATTCCGACGCTCGTTGAAATTGCACCGGACATCAAAGGAAAAAATTTCAACAGATTCATTTTTCTTCTCCGGAATAATAAGGATGAGCGCCCCATGGCAGATCTTCGTTCAGCAAAAACAATTTTCCGGAACGGAAAGCTCCGCCGTTCCGGGCAAACGCGGCAAGACGTTTCTGCAGACCACTGACATGCGGAACCGAATCAATCCCGTGTTCCACAGCCTTCGCGCCGAACACACGGCGGACGGCATCAGACGGTTCCGTCGAAGGAAGCATGTACCCTGCCCTCTGAAAGGCCAGCAGATTCGAATCCCGCCGCAGAAAACGGTGCAGCTGCGGATCCAGAAGCCACGAATGGCAGACAAAGGCCTTCGGCTTGAAAGACGGAATGCACCGTTCAAAAAATTCACGCATCCGCAAAACGGAATCCGCACACAGCTCCGGCTTCAGCGGCCCCGTTGCCGGAATGTGAAGGTTGATGACCGGATCCCCGGAAACCAGCACGATTTCCCAGTTGTTCAAATCCACCACAATCGGCTCTGCCCCCACAATTCCTGTGGGGAACACCGGATGCGCGGTCACTTTCCCATAAGCTTCCACAAGACGTCTGCTCCGGAAAGCGATCGGATCCTTCCCCGCCGCGATCAAACCCGCGGAATTGAAGTCGTACTCCGCATCCAGAACGGCAATGACACGTTTCCCATCGGAACTCCGGAACACCAGGACATCATCAAAAAACGCGGCGCTGGAATTGCACTGGAGACGCCCGAACTGCAGTACAGCCCCGGTATGATGCACAATCAGCCACGGAACCGCCATGGCCCAGTGAAGACCAAAAGAACCGTAATTGGTTTCATAATCATCCGTCCAGACCTTGATGTCGGTCAAGCCGTCGTAATAGATGGAAAGCGGCCATTTCTCCGCCTTGAAGAATTTCTCTCCGTGACGGATTCCCGCAATAACAAGAGTCAGATAAAAGGCCGGCGCATCCTCCATGCCGAATCGTTCCAGGTGCGGATCGTTCTCAAGTGCCTGCTGCATCTTTTCGCTGTAGATGACATCGTAAAACACGCTCCAGAGAAACAGTTTTTCCGGGTTGGAACGGATTCCGGAAACGGTCCGCCCCAGTTCCGCAAGCTGTTTCTCACTGAACTCCGCCATCGGAGCCGCGTTGATGACATCATTGAGGCGGCGTTCGGTCAGGGCGAAATCGGAAAATCCACGGCGGTCCTCCAGCTCCTGTTTCCAGAAAAGAGAATCTGTCCACTCATCCATCTTCAAATATCCTTCATTGCATCATTCAGCTGGTAAGATAGCACTCTCCCGGAAAGCATCAAGCCGCCGTATATTTTTTTTCCTGAATGATTCAGTTTTTTCCCTTCTGTTTCTAAGCTACGCCGCGGGGAAAGGGGCTTCCGTTTTTTTCCTCTCCGCTTCAAAGCTTCAGCAGGCGGAACTTTCTCCGTTCAGAAACTTGCGGGAGTTCGGAAAATCAAAGTGAAATATGGAAAAGAAGACCTTTCTCCCTTTTTTTAATGAAGGAGAAAGGTCTTCAGAAAAGGACATTTTTCAAGCGCAATGGGGGAGAAAAGCGTGTTCCACGCCTTTTGCTTATTCCGCCGCTTTCAGCTGAGCTTCGACATACGCCTTCTGCTGTTCGGCGATTTTGGAAATGGATGTTGCGAGTTTGTCCGCACGTTCCTTCAGGTCCTTGACATCGGCCTTCAGAGGATCTTTTGCGATTTTTGCGGCAATTTCCTCCGCCAGTTTGTCCGCTTCGGCCTTTTTGGATTCGATGGCTTTTTTGCATGCTTCGATTTTTGCTTCGAGCTGGGCCTTGTTCAGTTTGGCGGCTTCCGCCTGGACTTCGGCAATCGGCTTGTTTTCATCGACTCCATCTCCGCATGCACAGAGGAAAGCGCCCGCCACGGCGCAGGAAGCGACGGCAAGCATGATTTTTTTCATTCTCATCATCAAGAGTCTCCTTTTTTCTTCCTTCCTAATTCAAGTAATGATTTCTGCCGGAGCATCCTGGCTGGATCCGTCGGCACGGCCCCCATTTTCTTCAGGCGGACCCTGTCTCATCAGAGGATATGCCTGTGTTTGTTACTGGATATAATACTCCGTAAAAAGTACAATGCAACAAAAAAAGAAGGAATATTTGAAAAAGAAAGATCCGGTATTACATTAAATTTCATCCGCAGAAACATGCCGCTCTCCCCCGCATGAAAAGGAAGGGAAAGAGTTGCGGGCTTCATCACAGATGTCATAACGCATCCGGGGTCCGTTCCTCCTCGTTCCCGGAGACGGGTTTCATACAGGAAAAAAGACAAGGAAACTGTAAAAATGAGTTCAAGCTGTTCTGGGCAGTGCTCTTCCGCCTGTGCGGGATCCTGCGAGGCGAAATATCCGGAGCCGTTGAAACGGATCAAACATAAAATTCTGGTTCTTTCCGGCAAGGGAGGAGTCGGGAAAAGCACCGTGGCGGCTTCGCTTGCGGTGACACTGGCAAAGGAAGGGAAAAAAGTGGGGCTGCTGGATCTGGACTTCCACGGACCTTCGCAGCCGACACTCTTTCATCTTCAGGAAATCCGTCTGGGGGGAACGGAAAAAGGGATAGCACCGGCGGTGTCGCAGGGAGTCAAAATTGTTTCGCTCGGACTGCTGCTGGAAGACTCGGATGCGGCGGTTATCTGGCGCGGACCGGCAAAAATCGGCGTGCTCAACCAGCTCTTCGAGGAAATCGACTGGGGAGATGAGGATCTGGATTATCTGGTGCTTGATTTCCCGCCGGGAACGGGTGATGAAGCATTGTCCGCATGTCAGCTGATTCCCGGGGAAAAACAGGCCGTCATTGTCACGACACCGCAGGAACTTTCTCTTGCGGACTGCCGGAAATGCATCGGATTCTGCGATCAGGTCCATATTCCCGTGGGCGGGATCATTGAAAACATGAGCGGGTTCATCTGCCCCTCCTGTTCCGCAAAACACAATCTCTTCTCCTCCGGAGGAGGTCAGAAACTTTCGGACAAATACGGAATCCCCCTGATTGCCCAGGTCCCCATGGATCCGCGCTTCCTGCAGAAATGCGACGAAGGGGATCTCTCCGGAGCGCTGGAACAGTCTCCCGCAGTTGCCGAAGAGCTTGTGAAGGCGGCAAAGGCTCTCTCGGAAAGAGCGGAAAAGGAGTCCTGAACAAAATCCGCGCAGAGAGAAGGAGAGAGAGAAAGTCTGTGTGCACGCCCGAGTGTGTCATGAGAAGAGACGGCGGCGGTGACTCGCGGCAAAGACTCATGCCTCCCCTCCCTTCTCTTTTCTTCCGAGAGGGGAAAAACACGAGACGGGGTCCCGGACCCAGTGAGGGGGAAAAAACAAAAGAACGGATCCCGCTCCCAGCGGAAAGATAAGGAAAGGAGTCGATTCGGAGTCATGAGGAAGCCACAAATCCAAATCCGCCATCATAACAACAGAAGACCCGGGCGTCCGTTTTTTTACACGGCAGCGCTTCTGCTGCTTGTTTTTTTCGTCACATCATGTGGGAAGAAGCCACAGGAATCTCCAGCTCCGTCCTCTGCCGTGGAAAAAGAGGGAGCCACCCCCTCCTCCCGGACGACAACAGACGGGGAACAGACTTCCGGTCCGGAATCGTCAGACACCGCGCTGGAAGACTCTGAAGAAGGTTCCTTCCGAGTCAGGATCAGGAACGAGGAAATCGCCAGGGACCGAGTCGAAGAAGAAGAGGAACTGAAGGTCAGGACGGATACGGACAATATTGTGGTCCGGGAACGCCGTCCGGATGACAGTCTTTCTGCAGAAACGTCAGGGAAGCAGTCCTCCGGCAGGAAAAAACAATGGATCAGGCAGACTCCTGTTCCTGAAAAGTCTCTTGCGTTTCGGATTCCGGTCCCTGAAGACCGAGAAATTCTCTGGAGTCCGGACTGGATACATCAGAATGCAGGCTTTGTCCGGATTCCGGACGTTCAGCTGAGTGCCGACAGAAGTCTTTTCGCCTTTGTGGAAACCACCGGCGCCGCCCGGGGGCCCTACGGATCCCGGATCGTGCTCATGAATGCGCATTCCTGGAGAATCGCCGGAATTCTGGAGATTCCAGGTAGAAAAATCAACGGGATCGCTTTTCTGCCGGAAACATTGACGCTTGCCGCTCTTTGTGAGAAACAACTGGAAAAAGAACAGACCTGCGGCATAGCTGTCATTGATCTTCTCAGCGGGAAGGAAAAGCAGTTCATCCCGCTCAAAGACGCAAAAGGACTCAAAATCTGTGCGGACGGCTCTGGGAAATATGTCTGTGTACTGTTTCCGGAAGCCAGGACGATGCTGATATTCAGGACATCTGATCTTTCCGCAACGCCGGAGAGATTGAAACTTCAGTCGGACTCGCCTTGTTCGGCGGTCTTTTCCGGAGACGGGGCCAAACTGGCGGTCGCGGGGAAAGACTGTCTCGAAATCTTCAAAACCGAACCTTTCACACCGCTGACATCGCAGAAGCTGCCGAAGGGATTCGTCCCCGGGAAGCTCTGCTTTCTGAGCGGCAACAACGCCCTTGTGCTTTTCGCGGACAGCGACCGTGCCGGAAGCTCGCAGGAATCACTTCTCTTTCACAACGGAGCCCTGAGCCGTTTTGCCCCGAACAGTTCCGGAACCGGAACCGTCGATGAAAAGAACAAACTCATTTACGCCGGCATCCGCCACGGCGGGAAAATTCAGATTTTTGAATTTCCCACTCTTCAGGAACGCGATTCGGATTCTCCGGAGCGGATTCATCCGAAAACGGTGGGGGATCCGAAATTTCTTTTTTATATTCCCTCCAATCATTCAATTGCAGTTTTCGACGTTTCGGGAAACTTTTATCTTCTCTACCGTTACGGGAAGGAAAAACATTTCCGGAAAGACCTGCTTTTCCGGAACTCCCTGAAGTAAAAGAATCTTTTATGCGCTCTCCGGATGGGGACGCTCAGAAACGGATAAAGCATTTTTCTCCATCGGGGGAACAGTCGGCAGCATCATGGGATCTGGATCTGCTGTTCTGCTGCAAAGTGTTTTCTTCCCGCATAGGGTGTTCTTCTCCCAGGATCAGGGGTCAGCCCCCTCCCCTCCTCTTCTTCTCCTCACCAGGCCGTTTCCCGCGGCATTTGACTGCCCGGAGGAACAGTGCATTCAAATGCCATTCCATGCCATGCCATTCCATGCCATTCCAGACAACAAGACTGCCGAAGAGGGAAAACATGACTTGCGATTTTCATCCCGATCCTGTTTGCATTTGAAGGAATGAAACAGTATTGTTACAGAGGGCTGTTTCATTTTTTGAAATTTCCGGAATGTCCTTCAGGTAAAATTCTGCTCTGAAAATTCATCCGGGGGAAGAAGAAGTTTGGATAGGGATCTTCAAATTCATGAATAGAATGCTTTCATTTTTAAAAAAGCATCCGCTGTGGATCAGCTATGCCGCGGGGATAGTCATTGCCATCATTTTTCTTGCAGGCAATACTCACGAAATCTACCGTGATCAGGCGGCATATTATGCGCCGATGGCAGAAGCTTTCGCCCATGGAGACTGGGCGGAGGCGTTTCCTCCGGACATTCCCATTCTCACCTCCATGCTGGCAGGACTCCTGGTTTATTGCGGTCTTTCTTCCTTGACGGCACTGATGGCCGTAGGGGCGGCTTTCCATATTGCAACGCTGTATCCGTTAAACAGACTTTTGTGTCTGGTCCTGTCGGAACGCATGGCGGCACTGGGTTGCTTTCTGTTTATCATATCTCCTAAGGTCATACGTTTCAACTGCATGGGCCTTCCGGACTCAGGGCGGACCTTCTTTCTGGTGGCCCTGGTGCTGGTTTTGGCTGAATACCTCCGCAAACCGGGAGTGTCCTGGGCAATCTGGGGAGGGGTAATTGCAGGAGCCCTGTCTCTGGTCCGAAGTGAAGGGCTGGTATACGCGGGCGTTGCGGGAGTCGTCTTTCTGTATCCGGCCTGGAGGCAGTGGAGGATAGAAACGGACAAGGCCGCAGCACGGTATCAGATTCAAAAAGCTCTGGTATACTGTATCACGTTCGGGGTGATGACATTGTGCGTCATTGCGCCTCGTCTTTACGGCAATTATCAGACCACCGGACTTCCGGTCTGCGATACCCGGCATGTTTCTTTTCTGAAGCAGATGCTGCACATTCCCACCAAGAAAAAACAGCCGGACACAGAAATCAATCGTCTTCAAACACAGCTTTACGTCCACGTGGATTCTCCGGTTCAGGCCGCGCCGCCCAGGCGCACATTCTTCAATCTTGGTGATTTGCTGAACGACTGGGTAAGAGGAAGCTATGAACTGTATCTTTGTCTGGCAGCGGTCGGACTCGTTCTGCTGTTATGGCGCAAAGAATGGCGCGCCGAACATACGCTCTGTGTGATTTTCATGGCCGTGACGGTATTGATTTTTGCACCCTTGGTTGTGGCATACCGATATTTTCTGGTGAATGTCCCGCTGATGATGCCCTTCACGGTACTGCCTCTGGCGGAAGTGGAAAAATACGGAAGCAGGTTCCGCTATTTCCGTGCGGCGGCGCTGATCGCTCTGGCGGTGCTGGCTGTTGCGCAGACCATCAATGCAACAAGTGTCTTCCGCGATCCCAGCAGGGAATGCGAAGTGGGCCGCTGGATTGCCTCTCACCGGGAAGAACTTTCAGGAGGAGCGGAACGCTTCTGGGTGATAGCGGATACCGTCCGCATCCCTTACTGGAGCGGGACTTATCCGCGTCTCTTCTGGGAAGGGGAGGCCTGGCATCCGAAGCAGGTGGCAGCATTTGAGTTTGAAAAAGGCTCTTCCGGGGTTTTCGTCTTTGAAATGTGTCAGGAGGACAGTCTGGCGGAAGAGTTTCAACGGAATCCCCGTTTTGAACGGGTCACGGGGCATCCATATTCAGACGAGATCGCCATTTTCAAATACCTGCCGTCCTTGAAAACGCAGTAAAAATCAGGAAAAGCACTTTTTATGTCGAAGCACACCTTGTCCATCATCATCCCCTGTTACAACGAAATAGAGAATCTTCCGGATGTTCTTCCCGGAATCATTGCTTTCTGCAAGGAACATCAATGGTCTCTGATCGTTGTGGATGACGGTTCCACCGATGGATCAACGGCACTGCTGAAAAAAATGGAAACAGAAGAAACTCTTCTGAAAGTTGTCCGGAATAAAGTCAACCGCGGTTACGGAGGCGCCATCAAGCACGGCATTGAAGCCGCGGATACCTACTGGGTCGCCACGATGGATGCGGACGGACAGCACAACCTTGATGACATTGTACGGCTGAAAGAACTTGCCGAAAAAGAAGATGCCGATATGGTTGTCGGTTCCAGACAGGGGCAGCGGGATGCCTCCTCTTACCGCCGTCTCGGCAAATGGCTGATCCGGACTTTTACGCGGAGTTTTCTCAAAATACCGATTTACGATCTCAATTCCGGGATGAAACTCTACCGCCGGGATCTGGCTTTGCGTTATCTGCCGACCACTCCGGACAATATGTCCTATTCAGACATCATCACCCTGCTATTCTTCTGCAACCACAATCTAGTGCTGGAGGAACCGATTACCATTCGTCCCAGGCTCAACGGAGTCAGTACGATCTCCACCCGGACAGCCATGGACACGGTCTGGGAAATCGCGAACATCATTCTGCTGTTCGCCCCCCTGAAATTCTTTCTTCCGCCCGCATTGGCAAGCATACTGCTGGGACTTGTGTGGTCCCTGCGCTGCATTCTGCTCAATACCGCACTCTCCACAGGAGCGAGTTTCCTGATTCTTTTCGGAGCCTTGCTGTTGTTTCTGGGAATGATTACAGAGCAGCTGGCAAGAATCAGACGCTGCATGTGAAGAGAGACGCCCTCCTCTCTCTCCTCCCCTTCATTTCATTTTCATTTTCTCCTCCACCCCCTCCGCCGCCGGAAATAAATCCAGAGGAAGGAAACGGAGGAACAGGAATGGAGGGACAGGACGGCAGTCATGCCTCCTCCGGGGCGGAAAGAATCCGCATCTGCTTATTCCGCATCCAAAGCCTTCTTCAGGAAAGCCATCCCCCGTTCCCGCTCGGACTGCAGTTTCTCCTGAACCGCCGCAAAATCATATTCCGGCGGAGGCAAAGCCATTCCCGGAGTGATGAGACGTTCTGCAAGGCCCAGATTTCCCAGCAGAGATTCAAATCGGCTGAGTCCGCGGTCCGCATTGGCAATCACGGCGAAGGGTTTGCGGAATAAAATGGAGAAAACCGTTCCATGAAAAGAATCCGTGAAAACATAGGAAGCCTCGGCAATTCGTTTCAGCCATTCGCGGGGACCGGGTACAGGAGATTCGGGCCAGAAAGTTCCGTCAATCCGGTCAAAAGAACGGATGCTTCCAAGAGTCAGCCCCATACACGCTGCGGAGTTTTCCGCCAGGATCTGTTTTTCCGGGGTATCATCCAGAATGTAACAGAAAAGCTCCTGTTTCAGTTGCGGTGCGGGAATGAGATTCCGATACACGGACAAATCCGGCAGGAGGGTCGGATCCGGCATCTGCACAGCAGGAACCCGGAAATACCCGCGGCATAATCCGACGCCGGAATGCTCACGGACCGATATGGCATGGAATCGGCCTGCCAGTGCGGCACATCTGGCGGTCATTTCCGGGTCGGCCTCCCAGATGTCCGTCCCGAAACTGGCAGCGTAGGCGATCCTCCGTGCGGGACAGGCCTCATCCAGGAAATCGAAAAAATAGCGGGGCTGATCCGGTCCGTTGTACAGGGGGCGCCAGACCTGATCACTCCCCACAATAAATGCGTCAAAACCGGCGTTCTTCAACTGTGACAACGCATCCGGCGGATATTCTGGAGTCAGACGGATCTCCTGCTCAATAAAACTCCGGTTCTCCGCAAGCAGCCGACGGCATTCCCATCTGGTCAATTCCCTCAGCCGTTTGACTTTCCGATGACGCAGATAACGTTCCCGGAGTCGATCCAGAAAAATATAAGCATGCTCAAACAAATGATAACTGCGAGGCCGTATCCGCACGGTCACAGGTTCATGCCCAAGCTCAAGCAAAGCCTGCTGCAAAGCGAAATTCTGGAGGATCCCCCCGTAGTTTCCTTCCAGATGCAAGGTCAGAATGGCCACTTTCATATACAGTCTTTATGCTCCTCCCTGGATCTTATTGAAAACATTTTACAGTTCCGCCATGTCATAATGGCCCGGCTCATAATGCATCCGGGAATTGGAATCCCTGATGTCAATGACATTCCTATTCTCTCCGGGAATCTCAAAATCAAATAGCTCCCGATTTTCCAGCAAACAAATTCAGGGAGAGGCGTCTTGGGAAAACGCCAGAATCACTCCATGCAAAAAATTCCATCGGGAAAGCAAGCGGTCCTGCCCTCCCCCCCCTGTCATTCCGGGTATTCACAGCAACATCCGGAATGATCTGTCATGATCTCCATTTGCGGCAGAATCGCTTGTTCCTGTTTATTCATGATTCAAAATCCGGCAGCATTCATAATCATCTGCAGGAGAGATCCTCATAAGAGCAGAAATCATGTCTTCCGAGCTTGAAAAAACCTTCCCCGGATCAGAGGAACGCCGCTATCCCGTTCCCTGTTCTTTTTTCCCGATACGAAAAAAAGCTCCATTTTTTTAAATTTCAGAGTCTGCGTCGGATGACATCAGCTTCAGATAGCGTTGCGCACATCGCCGCATGGAATACGGCGTAAAGGATTCCCGTGCAGCTTCACCCAGGCGCGTTCGCTCGGCTGCGGACAATGCCAGCGCGCGTTTGAGCGTCTTCCGGATCGCATCTTCCGATGTATCCTCCGAGACCAGACCGTTGATCCCGTCACGCAGCAGATTCTTCATTCCTCCGACAGGCGTCACGCATGGCGGTATTCCCAATGCAAAGGACTCCAGAAGCGTAATCGGCAGTCCTTCTATTTCCGAAAACAGCGCCAGAAAATCCGCCTGCGCCAGATAGGCCAGAGGATTTGAACGAAGCCCCGCTATGTGAAGACGCGGACAATTCAATGACAGAATGGCCGAACGGATATCTTGATCATTGTCATTTCCGATGAACACCAGATCGAAATCCGCGCCCTCCGCCGCCAGAGCCGCCGCCGCACGCGCCTGAGCGATCTGGTTTTTCTGAGGACTGAAGCGCGCAATGTTCAGAAACAGACGCGATTCCGGCGTACTCCGCCAAGAACGGACTTCTTCCGCCACTGCGGACAATTCCTCCGGTGCCGGCATGGCGGCACCGCAGCCGTTCTCAATGATCGGAGCATGGAAACCGTATGCCGAGACAAAACTGCGCTCCGATTCCACGGAAATTGCAACTGGACGCACACCTGAGTGGAACAGGATTTTTTTCAGCCAAAGGCGATTTCCCGCATCCACAAACGCATCGTTGTGGACGGTATAAAAGTATCTGGCATGAGGCCAATGGGCGAATTCTGCCAGTGCCGCCAGCTGGATCCCCCCCAGATGAGTATGGACCACATCCGGACGCTCTCGGCGGATGACGTTCCAGACCAGAGGCATTGCCAGAATCGCACCGGCCATGGTTTCCGGAGCCTCCAGGCAGATCAGCTTCACGCGGGGATCCAGCTGCCGTGCCAGAAAATCTCCCGGCAGGATCCGGTTGACGCACAGCAAGCTCACTTCATGCTCACCTGTCCGGGCGATCCCGCCTGCCAGATCAACCACAAAACGCTCGGCTCCGCCGCAATGCAGACGCGGCACGATTTCCAGAATTTTCATTCCTGAAGCATCTCCTTTCCGCTCAGATCCCGTAACAAAGTGCGCCATGCTTCGTGAAATGCCGTCTGCGAAAACTTTTCCCGTTCTGCCAAAGCTCCTGCGCAATAAGCCGAATAATTCCGGGCGATTTCTTCCAGAGCAGCCGCAAAGCCTTCCGGCGTGAAATCCTCCAGCAGACAGCCGTTTTTCCCGTTGACGACCAGATCCGCCGCCGCGGGAAAGGAATGAAGTGCAAGTATCGGTTTCCCGTACGCAGTCGCTTCGATCCCGGCAATCGGGTATCCTTCGGAATCCGAAGTGAAAATCACGATTCCGGCCCGCCGGAGCCATGCAGAAGGGTCTTTCACATAGCCGTGAAAACTGACGTTTGTCAATCCTGCGGCGGCACGCTTCAATCTTGCCTCTTCAGGACCGTCTCCGCAGAGATGGAAGTGAAACTGCGGCGCGGCGGCCGCCAGCTGCAGAATCCTGTCCACACGTTTCTCCGCTGACAGCCGCCCCAGGAAAAGCACTTCCCGAGGATCGCCGGATTCCAGCGTCTCCGTTTCGGGAAGACGGGTCTGATGACGAATCACGCGGACCAGTTTCCCATCCAGAGACAGATAACGTGCCAATCCTGCTTCCTCATGCGGAGAAAGTGTCACCAATGCGTCGACATAACGCTTGAACAGCTCAATCTTCTGTCTCCTGAGCCATCCCCCGAAATCATAGCGCCAGCGGTAAAGCTGTCCGGGAGAACTGTGCTGGACGAAAATCACCTGATTCTTCTTCAAGACATCCCGGGGCACAAAGAGATGCGCGGAATGAAACGAATTGATCAGCAGCACATCTCCTCCCGGCAGAATCTCACGCATCCTTCGGCGAATCTGAGGAATGTCAAGCACCAGAGACGCCAGACGCAGCGGACCGCAGGAAAGATAGCGCCGCGGACCGCCCCGAAGGAGCCGGACGATCCCGCGCCGTTTCTCCGCCTCGTTCAGCCGGACAATCCGGGCGCCGCATGCTTTCAGTCCGGAAAGCGCACCGGAATATGCCAGCAGTTCCACCTGCATTCTGTCCCTTTCTCCTAGCATTTCGGCAAGATCCCGGGAAAACTGCTGCATTCCGCCGTAACAGGTCGGGTCATCAAGCAAAATGGCCAGTTTCATCTTTGTTTTCTTTCTTTCTGCCGACGAACGGTCAATTTCATAAAAAGTTCCATCACCCAGCGATCCGGCAGCAGCAACAGCAGCTGCCCTGCCGCATAATGAATGCAAACTGACAGGGAGAAAAATTCTTTCCGAAACAAATACCGGCGCTGCAGACGCAATGTGGATCGCAGCGTCGGTTTGAGGGAACGCTGTTTTATCTGCCCCGTACTGATCCGGTATTGAAGAAGAACCCGGGGAATATTCGCAAAATGATATCCCGCCGCGGCTGCCCGTAACCACAAATCATAGTCTTCCGCACCGGGAATTTCCCGATATCCCTCCATAGTCAGATACAATCCCGGACGAAGCAACAGCGCCGGATGCGGCAGCGGATTGCCGAGCAGCAGCGCCCTGTGTACTTCCTCGGCTGTCTCCGGATAACGGCGGCAGCCGAGAGAGCATCCTTTTTCGTCTATGATTTCCAGAAAACAGCCGACCGCGTGTATTTCCGGATGCCCCAGCAGGTAATTCCTTTGCGTTTCCAGACGGTCCGGCAGGGCGATGTCGTCGGCATCCATACGTGCACAGAAAGAAACTCCTTCCCCCTTGCCTGCCTCCCGCCACAAACGGTTCAAGGTCGCAGTAATTCCCAGATTCTGCGGATTGCGCAGCAGTCGGATGCGCGGATCGTTTCGCGCCATTTCCTGAAGAAGATCCCAGGAATCGTCGGCGGATCCGTCATCGCAGGCAAATAAAACGAAATCCTGGAAGGTCTGCCGCTGCAGCGATGCCACCGCCTCTCTTACAAAACGGCCCGCATTATGTACAGGCATCAAAACGGCAATTTCCGGCATCCTGTTACACTCCTCTCCCAACGCATTCCTGCATATTTCCCGGTCTCGGCATCGGCAGAAAACAGAGTGCCCGGACTGAGATGTTGTCTTTCTGATTCAGCAAGAAGAATGCGGAGAGTTTTCCCTTCGTCATGCCGCCTCATCCATTCATTCTCATTTCCCTTCGCGGGCTCCGGCTCCTCGAAGAAAGGAAATACGTTCTTCAGAGAGTTCTCGGAGTTCTCAGCGTTCGCTGTAATATATCCATGAACTCAGGATAATACAATCTGCTTCATCCGGAAAATCGTATTCCCCGGGCTCAGCCTCTTCACTTCTGAAATGAGGGACCCCTCCTCTGCCTCCTGCGCCCGGCAAATTCCATTGTCTTGACAGATGGACTCCATGCTTCCAGGCTCCTGTCTCCTTGTAAAAAAGAAATCCACTCGTCATACAAAAGGGGGAAGAGAAAGCCTGTGCAGAGCGGCATACTGCTTCCGGAGGGAAAAGTTTTCAGATGAAATGCGTTCAAAGCATATTCTTATGGTAATGAAAGCATAAGAAAGAAAAAAAGAGGAAAGGGGAAGAGAAAGGAGAAGGGAAAGAGACAGGAGAAGGCGTGCACACACACCCTGTCATGAAAGCATGATTTCCCTCCCCGGCTCTCCTCCTCCTCCTTTTCAGACTCCGCTTCAGGGGAAAAAACGGGCACAGCAGCAGAAATCGCCGGTCCGTTTTCTTCTCCGCCCGGACGGATTTACTTTCCTTTGATCTTCGCCCAGGAATCCTTCAGGGGAATCGTTCTGTTGAAGACCGGTGCTCCGGGCTTGTGGTCAAAAGGATCGGCATAGAAATAGCCGATCCGCTCGAACTGCCAGGAGCTTCCCGCGGCACAGTCCCTCAGACAGGATTCGACAAGACAGCGCGCAACCCGTTTGGAATCCGGATTCAGATAATTCCGGTAATCTTCACCCTCCGGAATGGCCCCGACGTCTTCAACAGTGAAGAGCCGTTCATACAGCCGCACTTCCGCTTCCGAAGCATGATCGGCGGAAAGCCAGTGGATCGTGCCCTTGACTTTACGCCCGTCAGGGGCGTTCCCGCCTCTGGTGGCGGGATCATAGGTGCAGTGGATCTCCTGAATGTTTCCGGCGGCGTCCTTGACGAAATCCGTGCAGGTGACGAAATACGCATAGCGCAGCCTGACCTCCCTGCCCGGCGCAAGACGATGGAACTGTTTCGGAGGATCCTCCATGAAATCGTCCCGCTCGATATACAGGACTTTGGAAAAAGGGACCTTCCTGGTGCCGGCGGATTCGTCCTCGGGATTGTTGACGGCGTCCATTTCCTCGACCAGATTTTCCGGATAATTGTCAATCACCAGTTTCAAAGGATTCATGACCGCCATCGCCCGGCGCGCGCTCCTGTTCAGCGTCTCGCGGATGCAGTGCTCCAGAAGAGCAATATCCGTAAGACTGTTGAATTTCGTGACGCCGACCCGTTCACAGAAGTCCCGGATGGCGGAAGCAGGCACCCCGCGCCTTCTGAATGCGGAAATGGTCGGCATTCTCGGGTCGTTCCAGCCGTCGACATGCCCCTCCCGGACCAGTTCCAGAAGCTTCCTTTTGCTCATCACGGTATAGGTCAGGTTCAAGCGCGCGAATTCGATCTGGCGCGGTTTCGCAGGCGTATCCAGCGTATTCAGAATCCAGTCGTAGAGAGGCCTGTGTATTTCAAATTCCAGCGTGCAGATCGAGTGGGTGATCCCTTCAATGGAATCTTCCAGACAGTGTGCGAAGTCATAAAGCGGGTAAATGCACCATTTGTCGCCCGTCCGGTGATGGGAGGCATGGCGGATCCGGTATATGGCGGGATCGCGCATGTGCATATTCGGATCGGACATGTTGATTTTCGCCCGGAGCACGCGGGAACCGTCCGGAAATTCGCCCCGGCGCATGCGCTCGAAGAGATCAAGATTTTCCTCCACGGAACGATTGCGGTACGGACTTTCTTTGCCGGGTGCGGTCAGGGTGCCGCGGTATTCGCGGATTTCATCGTCTGTCAGGTCGCAGACATAGGCGCGGCCCATTTTGATCAGCTGCACGGCGTAGGCATACATCTGTTCAAAGTAGTCCGAGGCGAAATAGAGATGCTCTCCCCAGTCCGCCCCGAGCCAGCGGACGTCTTCAAGAATGGATTCAACGTATTCGGTATCCTCTTTGGTGGGATTGGTATCGTCGAAACGCAGATTGAACTGCCCGTTGTACTTCTTCGCCGTCCCGTAATTCAAACAGATCGACTTCGCGTGCCCGATATGCAGATAGCCGTTCGGTTCGGGGGGGAAACGGGTCACAACCTTTCCTCCGTTTTTGCCTGCAGCGATATCGGCATCGATCATCTCATGAATAAAATTGACCGGAGCCTCTTTCATCTCCTCCATAACAACCTCCTCTGGATCTTCTGTTCTCCCGGGAAAATCTTTCCCGGAATCATTCCTGATCCTGTACTGTATTTTCATCAAAAAAAGATTTCAACTCTTCCTATCCGGGAAATGCCCCGGCAGGGGAAAAAAGGATCAGCAACAAGGAAAAACCACACGGCTGAAAAACGGGGAACGCACAGTCATGCGGATCGGATTCATTTCCTTATTCCAGAGTTTTTTTCTCCTTTCCGCTGCCTCTCACTTTTCAGGCGGAGTCGCCGGAATGACGGGCGCGGACTCTTTCTTCTTCCCGCAAAAAAACTCCGTAATCCATTGGACGACGACAAAGACCGCAGGAATCATAAGCGTCCCGAAAATCACGGACACCACCATTCCTCCGAAGACCGCCGTCCCCAGCGAACGCCGGCTGACCGAACTTGCCCCGAAGGCCACCACCAGCGGATACGTTCCCAGAATAAAGGACACCGCAGTCATCAGAACCGCGCGGAAACGCAGATGCGCCGCAAATTCAGCCGATTCCACAATTCCCATTCCCTTTTCTCTCTGCTCCCGGGCGAATTCCACGATCAGAATCGCGGTTTTGCATGCAATCCCGAAAAGCAGGACGAAGCCCACCTGTGCATAGATGTTGTTGTCGATTCTGGTGATCAGGAGCGAAATCAGCGCCCCGAACAAAGCCACCGGTACCGAAAGAATCACCGAAATCGGGAGCATCCAGCTTTCATACTGGGCCACCAGGAAGAGATAAATGAAAAGAAGCGCCAGGGCGAAGATCAGATAGATCTGTCCGCCGGCGAGTTTTTCCTGATAAGACATGTCCGTCCATTCAAAAGTCATTCCATCGGGGAGTTTTTCCCGGGCGATTCTTTCCATGGCATCCATTGCCTCTCCGGAACTGTGTCCGGGCGCGGGAGACCCCGTGATCTGCACGGAGGAAAGCATATTGTAACGGGAAAGATACTGGGGAACGAATTTCTGCCGTACACTCGCCAGTGTGCCGAGAGGAAGCATTTCTCCATAACGGTTCCGGATCTTGACCGCTGAAATATCCGAGATGTCGTCCCTTGCATCGGCCTTCGCCTGGACTTCCACCTTGTAGGACTTGCCGAATTTGTTGAAATCGTTGACATACGTATAGCCGAACAGTCCCTGAAGCGCGGCATTGACGGTATCGAGTTCCACGCCCATTTTCAATGCTTTTTCCCTGTCAATGTCCAGATAAACCTGCGGGAAGGTTGCGCGATACGTGGAAAAGACGCCCGAAAGCACCGGATCGCTGTTCGCTTCCGCGACAAGTTCATTGACAATCTCCTGCATCTGCGATGGCGTCATGCTTCCTGAAGGATCCTCCACGACGAAGGAAAATCCCCCCGTCGTCCCGATTCCCGGAATGGTGGGCACGCCGAAGGGCATGATGGCGGCTTCGGGAATGTCCTCCACGAGTTTCCTGAATTCGGCGATCACATCATTCTGCGTCTTTTTTCCCGGACGCTCGTTCCAGTCTTTCAGGACCACAATCCCAAGACCGCAGTTCGACGCACTGATCCCGTTGATGATGTTGAATCCGGCCACAGTCAAGTACTTGTCGACCGAATCGAGTTTCTGGAGTCTTTCATTGATTTTCTCCAGCACCTCTTCCGTGCGCGGCAGCGCCGCCGCGTCCGGAAGCTGGATATTGATGAAGAAGGCCCCCTGATCCTCTTCCGGCACAAATCCCGAAGGAAGAATCCCGAAGATCCGCCAGGATGCAAAGAGAAGCCCGGCGACAATCAGAAGAACCACAAACGCCTTCCGCACAAGAAGACGCACAAGCACCATGTATCCTGCCGTAAATTTGTCGAAGAAGGCGTCGAAACAGCGGAAGAGGAAAAACTTCTTCCGCTTCTTCCCGGAGTTCTTCTTCAGCAGAACCGCACTCAAGGCCGGACTCAAAGTCAGGGCGTTCACGGAGGAAATCAGCACCGCCACGGAAATGGTCACGCCGAACTGCCGGTACATCACGCCCGTGATGCCCGGAAGAAAGCAGACCGGAACGAACATCGCCAGAAGAACCGCCGTTGTTGCAATCACCGGCCCGGTCACCTGTTCCATGGATTTGATTGCGGCCGAACGCGGGTCCAGATCTTCCTCTTCCATCAGGCGGTTGACGTTTTCGATCACCACAATGGCGTCATCCACCACGATCCCGATGGCGAGAATCAGGCCGAACAGCGTGATCAGATTGATGCTGTATCCCAGAACGGACATCACCGCAAAGGTCCCGATCAGAGACACCGGAATCGCAATCGTGGGAACCAGAGTCGAGCGCCAGTCCTGAAGAAAAAGGAACGTCACGAGAACCACCAGGAGAACGGCCTCGATCAGGGTCTTGCGCACCTCGTCGATCGAAGAGACGATGAATCCGGTGGAATCATACTGAATCCGGTACTCCAGTCCCGGAGGAAAGAGTTCCTTTTTCAGATTTTCCATTTTCTCCAGAATCTGCCGTGCGATTTCGAGTCCGTTGGCGTCGTTCAACTGATAGACAGCCATCGCCGCCGCGGGCTGGCCGTTGGAAAGACAGATACTCGAATAATTTTCCGCACCGAGTTCCACTTCGGCAATGTCGTGAAGCCGGATGTTGGAACCGTCCGGAGAAGAACGGATCACAATGTTCTTGAAATCCTCCACATCCTCCAGACGTCCCCGGGTGCTCACCGCAAGGCGGAACGCCTGATCCTTCCCCGCAGGAGAATCCCCCAGGGACCCCGCCGACACCTGAACATTCTGCGCACGGATCGCCGCCGTGACATCCCCGACAGTCAGCTTCAATGCCGCCAGCTTGTCCGGATCCAGCCATACGCGCATGGCGAAAGTCATCTCTCCGAACTGTACCACATCCCCCACTCCGGGTATTCGCGCAAGCTGGTCCTTCACATAGATGGAAAGAAAATTGCTGAGCGCCAGAGCATCCATGCTGCCGTCGGGAGAATACAGGCTCAGGACCATCAGCATGTTGGCGGATTTTTCCTTGACCGTCACTCCCTGGCGTTGGACTTCCTCCGGAAGCTGCGCCGTCGCCCAGTTGACACGGTTCTGAGTGTTCACGGTGTTCTGATCACCATCCGTCCCGATGTCGAACGTCACATTGATCACGGCCGACCCGTTGTCCGCGGCGGAAGACGACATATACAGCATCTTCTTCACCCCGTTGACTTTCGATTCTATCGGCTGAATCACCGTATCCATGACCGTCTGCGCATCCGCCCCCGGATAATTCGCGCTGATCGAAATCAGCGAGGGCGAAATATTCGGATACTGAGTCACCGGCAAGGTCAGAAGCGCAATTCCCCCCGCCAGCAGAAACAGAATCGAAATGACAAATGCAAAACGCGGGTGGTCAATAAAAAACCTGCTGATCATGGTTTGGACTCCACCTTCCCCGTATTTCTGTTCTGTCCGGCAGACTGCTGCTCAGGGACGGCTCCGCCTCCATCCGTGCCGACCTTCCCCGCGGCTGCAGGGTCACGGCCTTCCACGGTGAATCGGCACTCCATCCCGGGCCGGACTTTCTGCAGCCCCGCCACAATCACGAGTTCTCCGGGGTTCAGGCCTTCTTTCACCTGAATCCGGCCGTCCTGCTTCCCGCCGGTCTTGATATAGCGCCGTTCCACGATCCCGGTGTCCCCTTCAGGACGGACGATCAGCATCACATAGGATCCGGCAACGTCATTCGTCACTGCCGATTCCCGGACCATGACAAATTTCTGCGGTTCTGAAACCTGTATTTTCACCTTCACATACAAACCAGGCATGAGACGACGGTCCGGATCATCGAAACGGGCCTGAAGCTTCAGAGTCCCTGTCGTCGGATTGATCCTGTTGTCCCATGCGGAAAGAGAGCCCTTCAGGGGAATTTTACGCCCCGTCTGGTCAAAGATCTCCACAGGGACTTCCGTCCTCTTCCTCCCGCTCTTCAGATAGTCGTTCAGACGAAGAAGATCCATTTCCGAAATTTCAAAATTCACCTTCGCCTGACCGGATTTCTCGATCGTCGCCAATTTCTCGCTCTGGGATCCAACCAGATTCCCCGTACTGTAGGTCTTGAATCCCACCCAGCCGTCAAACGGCGCCACAATCCGGGTATATCCCAGATTCAGTTCGGCCAGTTTCAGATCCGCTTCCGCAGAATGAACGGCAGCGTCTGCCTCCAGTTTCGCAGCCTCCGCCAGATCATATTCCTTCTGCGCCACTGCATTCTTTTCCAGAAGAAGCTTCTGGCGCTGATACTCCAGTGTTGCATTCTTCTGATCCGCCTGCGCCTGCTCCAGCTGCCCTTTCGCCTTCCGGACTCCGGCTTCATATTCGGCGGGATCAATGGTAAAGAGAACTGTCCCTTTTTTGACAAAACTCCCTTCCTTGAAATCCCCGGATGTCAGAAAACCGGAAACCCGTGCCACCAGATCCACGCTGTCTTCGGATTTCACTTCTCCTATTTCCGTCGCAGTCACAGTGTAATCCTGCTCCGACGCCACGGCGGCTACCACCGAAGGCAGAGTCTTCCCCTGCGGAACGGCAGATTCCCCCTTTCTCCCGTCACAAGCGGATGAAAATAAAAGAATACATAAGGCGGCACACAAAAAAACTTTCCCTGGTATCGACATCGTTCCCCTGTCCCATATTCGCTGTTTCAAGTCAAAAAAATCAGAATCGATAAATATAACACAAATAAAGAGTTTTTACAAATCCGGACAAAAGTCTTTTTTCCCCCTCCGGCCTCCGATTTCAGAAAAGCGCTTTGCCTGTCATGAAAGAGATCCGCCTCCTTTTTTCCCTCATCGCGGATCCTGGTTTCTCAAGTCTGATGCCGTTCCCATCCATTACGTCTCTTGTGCTTCGTTGCCTGTCGATTCCGGGATTGTCACATCCGGCGGAGGGGAAATTTCAGTTCCTCAGCTGGCCGCCGTAGGGATCCCGTTCCCAGTTTGCAGGCGTGTTGAAGGGTTTCGGATTCACGCCGGAGCGTTCCTGAGGCGTCATGCAGGAACAGCACGCCACAAGACACCCGGAAACAAGCAGCAGAAGCAGAAAAAAACGAATCATGGGGTAAAACCTTCCTTTCCCGTTTTTTCTCCGGGGAAACCTTCCCCGGACTTTTTCTTTCTGAAACAACAGTCTGTCGTAAAACACAGTGAAATATAAAACAAAAAAGCACGGCCCATGATCTTGCGCCATGAACCGTGCGGAACTTCCCGGACCTGCATCAGGGGGAAATGGAATCAGACATTTTCTTAAAACATGCCGTATGTCTGCATTTCCATAAACTGCATGCACAAAGTGGCAATCAGCAGAATCAGCGCAAAGGCGGCTGTCACAGTGAAAATTGATGAAGAATACATCTTGGAAAATCCTCCTTGGTCTCGTCCCGGATAATTGAATGTCTGCGGCAGATAATAATGGTCATTCCTCAATCAGAATGTCATCCAGAAAGGTTTCTTCTTCTCCCGCTGAGTCAGAACTGTCATCCATCACCTCGTCAACGACTTCCTCCTCCATGGGAGCGGCATTCTCTTCCGCTGCAGCCGGGGCGGCTTCTTCATTGGTGCTGAGAATCAGATCGGCTGCGGCTTTCTTCGCATCCATTTCAGCTTTCTTTTTGGCCGCTATCATGGCAAGATCCTCTTCAGAGAAATAGACCGTGTCGCCAACCTGGGGATAGACCACCGGCTTCGGAAGCGGAAGAAGATTCGCCACTGCGCCGTAATCACTGACTTTCACAATCTGAACCTTCCCCGCAAATGTGGCTTCCGGGCTCGCAAGGTCACGGGCAACGGTCATGATTTCTCCGTCGGGAAGCGGAGCGTCTATCTTCTGCTCAAAGCCCTTGCCGATCTTTTGGACAATCTGATTCTTGGATCCAATGTCCAGCGTGATGAAACCATATTTCTTGTCCACATAAATGACTTTCCCCTGAATGTACTTGATGACGTCTTCCTTCGCAACGGTCTTCACTTCTTCAGGAGCCACATTCGTATCCGGATTGATGATCTTCGTCAGACGGGTCACTTCCGAATTCAGTTTCTCAATCTTCGCGAGCTGGGTCTTCAGCTCCGCGTTTTTCTTTTCATTTTCGGATTTGAGAGAAGCCGTCAGTTTCTTTTCGTCTTCAAAATCCTGTTTCACTTTGACGAAATTGTCGCGATAGCTTTCCACGTTGGCAACGGTTCTCTTCAGATTGTCCGCATAATCATCCCCGTCCAGAGAAGGATTTTCAATTTCAAGGACGTCGGTCACTTTCTTCACATGATCGGCCAGTGCAATATTCCGGTCGTTGATCGCTCCGACTCTGCGGGAAACCTTGTTCATGGAATTCTTATACTGTTCATTGTCTTTCAGATCCTGAACGGTGATGGGCTCTTCAATCTGTTCGCTGAGGGCCACAATCTGCTCCAGAACTCCATTGTTCCGGGTCTGCACTGAAAGGACCCGTTCCTTGATCGCAGCCTGGCGGTCGGAACTCGCGGCTACCTTCTTCAGCTCGACGGAATCCGTTTCATCCGCAACTTCAAGTGTGGAGGCGACTTCACTCAGGGTATCGGCCAGAGCACTCCTCTGGGCGATAATCCGTTTGGCTTCCGCATCCAGTTTGGCAACCAGTTTATTCGTCGCATCAGCGTTATAGACCTTGTGGTCAAGTTTGGCGGTTGTGAGCTCGGAGGAAAGATTCGTCCCGGACCGGGATTCATCGTCAATCGTTTTGGCGGTGCTGACAATCGCATGGGACATTGTTTTCCAACCCTGAACCAGCTGTTCCCGTTTGTTGAACAGCATGCAGCCGAAAATCACAACGACGATCGCTGTCACCAGTATCAGAATGTTTATGACCCTGTTTGCAATGCCCATCCTTCATCTCCCTGTTCTTAAAAATTTTCTATCGTCTATGTTCAAATCTCACATGGTAACCCCGAATCAATGGCGTAAACTACAATATCTTTCATGCCATGTCAAATATCTTACAGCGTTTTTTACTGAAATATCCGGAAAATATCTGATTTTTTTTCACCCTCGGGCCTGTTCCAGAAACAGGAAACGTGCCGGCCCCAGTTTTTTCAGCGCCTTCAAAGTCCAAGGAAACGCAAAAGGACGGAGTCCGTCCCTGCAGTTCTCCGGAAGCTCCCAGATCAGGACCGAATCCGATGCCCAGTTCCGGAACGCCTCATCCTCCGTCAGCGCAGAAAGCAGATCCACGGACTCCTCATACGGCGGATCCGCAAAAATGTATGCCGGACGGACCTCCGCGGCCAGACGTCCGGACAGAGCAGGAAGAGAACCGTGTAAAATCCGGAAATCCGTCTCCACTCCCAGCCGACGCACTTTCTCCGCATTCCGCCCGAGCGTCTTCAATGAGGCGGAGGAGGAATCCACAAACAGAACAACGGATGCCCCGCGGCTCGCCGCTTCAAGCCCGACCGTCCCGACTCCGGCAAAAAGATCGGCAAAAACCACTCCCGAAAGATCTCCAAGGCTGTCAAACAGCGCCTTCCTCGCCCGCACCGATGTGGGACGGACTCCATCCCATGCCGGAGAATGCAGCGTCACTCCACGTGCCTTTCCCGATACAATTTCCATCATAGTCTTTTCTTCTGCCCTGCACTGCTTTTGGATTCTGTTTGTCTCAGCTTTTCTTTCCTCTGCCGGAGGAAGCACAGGAAAAAAACGAAGGAGAACGGCATTTCCTCCTCCGCCGTATTCCCGCCCCTGCTGCTCCTTAGCCCGGCAGAACGACTCTCAGTACATCTCCCGTCACGGCTTCCGCGTCTTTCTCACGGAAAAGGGTCTTGGGAAAAAGAATGTTTGCTGAACTGACATGAATGAATGAAAACATTGTGAGCATCTTCCTATCCGCTCAAAAACCAAGATGCCTGAGCTCGAGAGGGGAAATACATGCTCCGTTCATCCACCTCACCGCGGCGGAACCAATGCCGTTGACAGACATTCTTCAGCCATCTTCAGCCATCTTCAGCCATTGGCTCCATCTTTTCTTCAGGATGCTTCTCTTCTGCCTCAGGAACATCAAGCCAATGCCCCGGCACCAGGAGTCACTCCCACTCAATGGTTCCGGGCGGTTTTGATGTAAGATCGTATACCACGCGGTTCACACCGTTCACCTCATTGATGATCCGGGAGGAAATCCGTTCCATGAGGTCGTACGGGAGTCTCACCCAGTCCGCAGTCATTCCATCCCGGCTTTCCACGGCCCGGAGGGCGATGACATTCTCATAAGTGCGTTCATCCCCCATCACGCCCACCGTCTTCACGGGAATAAAGACGCCGAATGCCTGCCAGATCTGATAGTAGAGTCCGGCCTTCTTCATTTCATCGACTATGATTTCATCAGCGTTCCGGAGAATCTCCAGATCCTCCCTGTTGACGGCCCCAAGCATCCTCACCGCCAGCCCCGGCCCGGGGAACGGCTGACGCATCACCATTTCCTCCGGAAGCCCCAGCTTGCGCCCGACTTCCCGGACTTCATCCTTGAACAGACGGCTCAGAGGTTCAATCAACTTGAATTTCATCTTCTCTGGAAGTCCGCCGACGTTGTGATGGCTTTTGATCATGGAACTCGGATTGCCGTCAATCGGAATGCTTTCGATCACGTCCGGATAAGTGGTGCCCTGTGCCAGAAATTCCACATCGGGAATCTCCGCCGCGGCTTCATCAAAGACTTCAATGAATTCGCGCCCGATGATTTTGCGTTTCTCTTCCGGTTCCCGGACTCCGGCAAGACGATCCAGAAAACGGTCGGTCGCATCCACATATTTCAGCGGAATCCCGAATACACCGCCGAAAAGCTCCTTCACCCGTTCCGCCTCTCCTTTCCGGAGAACTCCGTTGTTCACAAAAATACAGGTCAGGCGATTTCCCACAGCTTTATGAATCAGAGCAGCCGCCACGGAGGAGTCCACTCCTCCGCTGAGACCGAGAATCACATGAGAATCCCCGACCGTCTCGCGGATTTCCCGGCAGCTGCGCTGAATGAACGATTCCATGGTCCATTCTCCGCTGCATCCGCAGACAGTCCGGCAGAAATTCCGGAGAACCAGCCCTCCCAGAGGAGTGTGTACCACTTCCGGGTGAAACTGAATCCCGTAAATGCGTTTCGCCGGATTCTGGACCGCGGCATACTCCGTATTTTCCGTCCGGGCGAATGCGGAAAAGCCTTCCGGAAGACGCGTCACCTTGTCTCCGTGGGACATCCAGACCTGAGTCTCCTCCGGGAGTTCCGCAAACAGCGGTGAATCGCCGAAAATTCTGAGCTGCGCCTTACCGTATTCGCGGGCCTTGCCGCGAGTCACTTCCCCTCCCAGCGTCCGGACCGTGAGCTGGAGTCCGTAGCAGATTCCGAGCACAGGAATTCCCAGTTCAAAGATCCGGGGATCGCAGAGCGGCGCATTCTCCTGATAGACACTGGCGGGCCCGCCGCTCAGAATAATCCCCGCGGGAGATTCCGCACGGATCTCCTCCGCAGTCATGCGGTAGGGAACTATTTTGCTGAACACGTTGACTTCTCGGATGCGGCGCGCAATCAGCTGGCTGTACTGGGATCCGAAATCCAGAACCAGGATGGTTTCATTTCTGCTCATTCTTTATTACACTCTCGATCTGTTCTTTTTCTTCCGGCCATTCGTCGGCGCAGCGTGGGGAAGCGCCGGTCCGGGAGGAGGACTCCTAAAGAAACCGCCGGATTCAGGACTTTCTCCGGTAAGGAATTCCTTGATGATTCAATTTTCTAATTTTTCTGATCTATATAATAGAACTCCCGACTCCTCTTTTTTCCAGTCCATGGAAGAACTTTGATGAAATTATTTGGAAAAAGAGAAGATGCGCTTGACAAAGTCCGCCAGACGGTTATGTTAGCCCCAGAAAACGGGCTCCCCGCCTCAACAGGAGGGAGATGCCGGTCAACAAAAAAAGCCACATCCAAGGAAATGAGGTGCAACATGGTTACAGCAGTCATCCTCGTCAGTGTCGAACGCCATCTGCTCAATGAGATCATTGACGAAATCGTAAAGATTCCCGGCATCACGGAAGTCCATTCCGTCGTCGGCGAATACGACCTTGCAGCCATTGCCAGAGTCAAGAGCAACCAGGATCTTTCCGCCATCATCGCGGACAAAATGTGCCGTCAGATCAAGGGCATCACCCGGACAAAAACCCTGATTTCCCTTACATCCTACTACAATTATGATGCAAAGGCGGCTTACGGGGATCTCTGAACAGAAATTCCCTTCCCCCGCTTTTCCGGAACATGAAAATTCCAGGCGCGTCCGTTCGGAACGCGCCTTTTTTTTATGCCGATTCTCTTTCTCCTTTTCTCGCTTTTGGAACCGCAAGGGAAAAAGAACAAGGGAAAAAATTCCTTTTTTCCCCCCCCCCTGAGAACTGCTGACGAAGCACGCGGTCAAACCCGGATCAGATCCAGAAATTCCGCATGGATGGTTTCCGACAAGGCAAAGGGCGAGACTCTGAGATTGGTGCCGACCCTGCCCCCGCTCACATAAATAGAATCGTACAGAATGGCCGTTTCATCGATCCAGGAGGGAAAGACTTTTTTCATTCCCAGCGGGGAACACCCTCCATGAATGTATCCTGTCATGGGGAGGAGCTGTTTTGAGGGGAGCATTTCCAGACGTTTCCGTCCTGCGGCGCGGGCGGCCTTCTTCAGATCCAGCTCACGGCATCCGGGAATGATGAAGACAAAACATTCCGAAGGCTGAAAAGAGGTCGTCACCAGGGTTTTGAAGACCTGTTCGGGATCAACTCCGAGCTTTTGAGCAATGGAAACCGCGTCCAGACGCCCGTCCTCGACGGAATATTCCAGAAACTGATATTCGACTCCAAGACCTTCCAGCATCCTCATGGCATTGGTTTTCCCCACGCCGCCGCTGCTGTTATTGTTCATCATCAGGAAGGAACTCCTTTCCCGTCATCCGCGGAGACATTCTTTCTCTCTTCCTTTCTCTCTTCCCGGTCCGCAGGAAAAAGTCCGGCAGCAGTGGTCCGCGGATTCACTTTTCTCAGAGGACGTTTTGAATCTTCCGGCAGGGATGCGGTGGAAGAAGAGGTCTTCCCGCTTCCCGTTTCTCTCTCCTTTTTCTTCCCCTCGGAATCAGAATCGGGAAGCAGGCAGCGGATTTCCGCACGGCTCCGGGAACGTGAGATCAGAGTTTTGCTGTTCCAGAACTGCCGGTAATCCTGCTGGAAACGGTCGAGATCAATTCCTTCCCATGCTTTCTGATTGGCTTTTTCCGGATCCCCGGTTTCGACGAGAGCACGGTAATAGCGGCCCGGGATTCCGGCATAGGAATTTTCCTCCTTCAGAACGGGTCCGCCGCAGAGCATGAAATAGACCAGAGACCAGACGGCAGGATAGGAAAGTTCGTGTTCCGCCTGAAATTCCTCCAGAGACATTTCCTTGAGTCTGCGCACATCACCCAGTCCGGAAAACGCGGCACGGCGTCCTCTTTCCAGCAGATCCCGTCCGGGAGACAAACGGAATTTCCCGCTTCCGCGGGATTCCACATCCTCAAAAAGCTGAGCCAGCCCTTCGTTGAACCACACATGAGCATTCCGTCCGCCTGCGGCATAAAACAGATACTGATGGAAAAGTTCATGATACAGGGTATGAATCATTTCCTCCATTCGGCTCTTCCCCTTCAGACGGGGAACAGGGGAAACGACAAGCTCCTTTTTCATCGCCATCCAGATCCCGATCGACCATTTCCATTCCTCTCCGACGTAAGCGACGTAGTCCTCATGGGATCCGAAGATGCGGATCACGCTGACATCGTCAATTTCCCGCAGCGGCGGAAGCACCTGGCTGTAGAAATCGCGGATCTTCTCCGCTTCCCGACGGATTTCCTCGATTTCGGAACTCTTCCGGATATCGGCGGTCAGGATGAAATTCGGAGTTTCCAGATACCACCATCCGGGGAGGTTCCGGATGTTGGATATGACGTTCTGCCGGCTGCGGAGATACTTTTCGCTGTACTGGATTTCTTCCCCGGTCCTTTTCAGCCCCTCTCTTTTTTTCTCCTCCCAGGGGGACTGCGCTTTCGGCCTCTGGAGCTTCAGACTGCTGACGGACGCAAGGGCCGCCCGTCCCGCCTTCTCCCCGGACAAGGAAGGGGCAAAGCGGTAAAAAAGCACCACGCCGTGTCCCGGGACACGTTCATCCGTGCAGAGGAAAAGGAAGGTTCCGAGATTTTCCCTGCCCGGGATCTCATAACGGAGGATCCGCGTCATCGGGGAGGAAGTGCGGATATTTTCTTCGGAAAGAGTCAGCGATTCCGCGCCGGTGAAGGTTTTCAGCCACTTTTCCATCTGGAAGGGGAATGTTTCCGTTCCCGATGATCCGCCGGACTCGGAATCCTCCTTTTCAGATTCAGAGTGTTTTCTCGCGGCATTCCCGCCTTCCGCATTGGAATCGGCATGGGTTTTTGTATTCAAACGACGGATCCCGGGCTTTGCTGTCGTCCCGGGCTTTGCTGTCGAACGTGCGTTCGCTTTCCATTCACGGGCCCAGGAGTCAAAGCTTTCGCGGGTGACGTAATCCTCATAAAAGCAAGGGGGACTTTCCTCCGAGGGCGCGGGAAGAGAGGGTATCCCGATCAGAATGGAAACACCGGGAGAGGAAAAACTCGCGGCACACTGATCATTCATCCAGGCGTCACGGAGGGAAACGCCTTCGAGCTCCAGCCCGTCACTTCTGCGGAAGGCGGCATGACTCAGAGCCGGCAGCGGTCTTTGTTCACAGTCCTTGAGCGGCCGGAAACGGATTCCGATCCCGGGAAGGGAAATCTCCCGTTCCAGACGCAGATGGCGGGAGGATGGAGCGGCTGAAGAACGAGTCTCATCCGAATCCGCATGAAAAAACGGCAGATGGAGGAGAAGAAGAACACTCAGAAGGAAAAGGGGAGTTCTTCTTTTTTTCATCCGGGTCCGATACATGTTTGATACATCTTTGATTTCTTCTTTGGTCTGTTTCCGCGGCTTTTTCCGTTTTTCCCCGGCTCCCGGCATTCCGGTTCACTTTTCCGTCCTTCCCATTTCTGAGGCGCTCTGAGGGACAGGTTCGCGGGCAGGATTGGAGATCATGAGGGGAAAAGGCTTTTTCAAAAGCGGAAAGCCCCCTTCCCCGGGAGACTCTTTCCTTACTGTTTCGTCTGATAACAATACAACAGAGAAGAAGGAAATGCAAATTTTCCTTGACGGGAGGGAGGAGGAAAAGAATAATCGGGAATCCTTCCTCTTTCCTTCCTTTTCCTCCTGCTCTCTCTCCCTCTCGGGGACTCATCCCAGACATGCGGGAAAAATCAGGTGAAGTTCTTGAATATTCTGAAATCCGACTGTATGGTAATGGGCCGATTTTTCGGGAATCTTGTTCAAGAGAGACAGAAAGGAAACACAGAAAAAATGTCCGGAAAGACGTATAAGATCGCCGCTCTCCCCGGAGACGGAACCGGTCCGGAGGTGGTCGCGGAAGGAATCAAAGTACTGAATGCGGCCGCGGAAAAATTTCACTTTGCACTTGAGTTCGACAGTTTCGACTGGGGCGGAGAACGTTATCTGAAAACAGGGAACATCCTCCCCGACGATGCCACAGACATTCTGAAACGCTATGACGCCGTCTTTCTCGGTGCGATCGGACACCCGGATGTCAAGCCCGGCATTCTGGAGAAAGGCATCCTTCTGAAGCTGAGATTTGAACTGGATCAGTACATCAATCTCCGTCCTGTGAAACTCTATCCCGGCGTGGAATGCCCGCTGGTGGGCAAGACTCCGGAAGACATTGACTATGTCGTGGTCCGCGAAAATACGGGCGACGTCTACACAGGCATGGGCGGAGTCTCCCAGAAAGGCACCAAGGACGAAATCGCCATTCAGGAAATGGTCTACAACCGCGCCCAGGTGGACCGCTGCCTCAAATTCGCCTTTGAACTTGCCGCAAAACGTCACACGAAGGAAAATCCCTGGAAGGGGCTTTCCGCGGAAGACATTGCCGCAGGCAAGACCTCCCAGCTCACTCTCTGCGGAAAAACCAACGTTCTCACCTACGTTTTCAACCTCTGGGAACGCGCCTTCCATGAAATGGGAAAGAACTATCCGACGGTCAAGCTCAATTACTGCCATATCGACGCCACCTGCATGTGGATGGTCAAGAACCCCGAATGGTTCGACGTCATTGTGACAACCAACATGTTCGGCGACATCATCACCGACCTTGCCGCCATGACTTCCGGCGGCATGGGCATTTCCGCCGGCGGAAATCTCAATCCTGAAGGCGTCAGCATGTTTGAGCCCATCGGCGGTTCCGCCCCGAAATATACGGGCAAAGGAGTCATCAATCCGCTTGCGGCGATCCTGGCCGGCGCAATGATGTTGCGTTATCTCGGAGAAATGGAAGCGGCGGACGCCATTGAGAAGAGTGTCGCCTATCTGACGGAACACAAACTCAAATCGCTTTCAGCGGGGAAAATGGGTTATTCCACAAGCGAGGTCGGGGATCTCGTTGTGGAACATCTCTGATCCGGATCGAGTTTTTCCCCTCCCTTTTCTTCTGAAGAGGGAGGGGGGGACCGGACGGGAAACGCGGCTCTTCTTCAGCATGCGCGCCGGAAAAACAGCCGTTTCCGTCCATGGTTCTGCTTTTTTTCATTCATTCCGCAGTTTTCCTTTTCGGGAAATCCCGTTTCTCTTCCTCCGCGGGGCGGCAAAAAGAGAATCCCGGCTCTTCCCCGTTCCGGCGGGGCCTGAATGGTGTTTTGCAGACGGGGAAAAAAAGGAATGTTTTCACAAACTCTTCCGGCGCGGGAAATGGTGTGTCTTTTATGGAGAATGCCGGAAAACTTCAGCGCATTCTGGGACTCAGCTTCCACAATTCCTCCCTTTACAAGGAAGCGTTGACACACAGTTCCTACGCGACGGAACGCCATCTGTCCTACTGCAATCAGAGGCTTGAACTGCTGGGGGACGCTGTCATCCAGATCATTCTCACGGACTACATTTTCCGCCGTTATCCGGATTGTGCGGAAGGGAAACTTTCCCAGATCCGCTCCGCACTCGTCAATCAGACCTTTCTCATGCATCTGGCAAAGCAAATCTCCCTGGGGGATTTCCTCCTTCTGGGAAAAGGCGAACTGGAAAATGACGGCAGAAACCGGGACTCCACTCTCTGTGACGCATTTGAAGCGCTGATGGCGGCAATCTATCTGGATCACGGACTGGAAACGGCCTACAGTTTTCTCCAAGAGCATCTGGAAGCCTTCTGCCCCGATCCCGCCGCCCTTCTGAACAGCAACAATCCGAAGGGGATGCTTCAGGAATACACTCAGTCTCATGCACAGGGAGTGCCTTCTTACAAAGTGGTTTCAGTGACGGGACCGGATCACCTGCCGTTCTATGAGGTACATGTCCTGATCGGGAACCATTTCATTGCCTCCGGTTCCGCCCACAGCAGGAAGGCGGCGGAACGGAATGCGGCGGAGAAAGCCTTGAAAATTCTTTCAGGTTCCGGGCCGGCCCCATGCGCCCCTTCTCCGCAGTCTCATTTGCAGCAGGAAGAAGAACAGGGGAAAAGAACTCAGGGAGAAAAACTTTCTCCGCTGCAGCAGGGAGAAGAGAAGACGGAGGAGGAGTGCGGTGCATCCGCATATCCGAATCCGCCTGCTCAATAAAAAAACAAGGGCGTACACACCTTTTTCATTTTTACGCGGATTCCCCTCTCCGAAGGGGAAGAAAAAAGGAAGCTCATTATGGACAACAGCAGAATTCATACTCTTGCCTATCCGCATCGGATACTTTTCGGTCCGGGGGCCATGCGTGCCGGATTGAAACAACTGCCATCCGGGTTGAAAAAGATCTTGATTGTCACGGGTGCCCATGCGGCGGCGGGGGGAGAACTTCCGGCATGGATCCGGGAAGAGCTGAAGGGAAGAGAAGTCTTTTTCCGGGAAGGGGTTCATCCGGAACCGACTCCGATGGAAGTGAATGAAATCATGAACATCGGGCGTGATGCGGCGGTGGAGGCTGTGATTGCTCTGGGCGGAGGCAGTGTCATTGATGCGGCGAAAGCGGCGGCGGCGCTGATTCCGGCTGAAGGAGACTGTTCCGAATATTTTTCCGGAGAGCGTGTGATTCCGGGCAAAGGACTCTTCTTCGCAGCTTTCCCGACAACCGCCGGAACCGGTGCTGAAATGACCAGCAATTCAGTTCTCACTGATCCTGAGACTCTGGTCAAGAAGTCACTCCGCAGTCCTTTCATGACGGCGGATCTGGCGGGGATTGATCCGGATCTGACGCTTTCCTGTCCACCGGCACAGACCGCCGCAAGCGGCCTGGATGCTTTTGTTCAGGCGGTGGAATCCTATACCTCTCTGAATGCAACCTGTGCGACACGCCCTCTGGCGGCGGAAGCAGTAAAAAAGATTTTTATGAACATACAGGGTGCTTGCCGTCATCCGGACAACCTTGATTTCCGCCGGGAGATGGCGGAAGGGTCAATGCTTTCAGCGCTCTCGTTTTCTCAGTCCGGCCTGGGTGCGGTGCATGGTCTGGCGCATCCGCTGGGGTCACTTCTTCAAGTTCCGCACGGGGTGGCGTGTGCGATTCTGATGCCGTATATCTTCCAATGGAATCTGCCGACTTGCAGAAAGGAATATACGGAACTTGCACGTCTCTGCGGCTTTGAGAACAGACCTTTCCCGGATCTGGTCAGGGAGATGGCGGATGAGCTGGGAATTCCGCGGAACTTTTCCGGATACCACCTCCAGGAAAAACATTTTGATTTCATCATTGCCAATTGCAGGAGCAACAGTATGAGTTTGACCCCCCGTCCAATGACGGACCGGGACGTCCGGACTTTCCTTGAATCGCTTTGTTGAGGCCGCCTCCCCTCATGCTTTTCAGAAAAAAAATAAAATATATAAATATAAAAAATACGGCAGGCAATGCCTGCCGGGTGCAGGGAATGCAGCCCTGCCGAGGAGTATGAGGGCGAGCAGCCCTCATGTTTTAAGAAAAGAATAAAAATAAAATTAAAAAAATACGGCAGGCTTGCCTGCCCGGTGCAGGAGATGCAATCCTGCCGAGGAGTATGAGGGCGAGCAGCCCTCATGTTTTTTTATTTATTTTATTTCGCCTCCGGCGCCAGCGTTTCGCCGCTGGACCACGACAAGGTCACGGACCTTGACCTCGAGAAAAATGCTCGTCGCATTTTTCCGTATTATGTACTCTCTCACCCCCCCTTCTCTCATTCTAACGTGCTGATTTTCTGTAAAGCGCTTCCCAAACGTCATTCATTCGCAAATCCTGGAGACAGTGCAAAATCATTTTCCGGGGTTGAATTCCAGACCTTGAGACTGTATCTTAACAGAATGAAGCAGAAATGAATCGAACTTTTCGAGAAGCGGAGCCGCCCCGATGGATTTATATTATGAAATACAACTCGACAACGGTGCCAAATACAAAGCACGCGGAGACGATTCCTTGAATATCAAGGCCGGAGAATATTACGTCATCCGCAAAGATTTCTATCTGGACTACGGCCAAGTCGTAAAATGTTACGGTCCCCTCCCCGCAAAACCGGAACCCCCGGTCGAAGACGCAAAAAAAAGCGAATGCCCGAAAATTCAGAGAAAAGCCACCGTGGGAGACATGGGCAAAGCCAATGAAAACCTGATGCGCGCAAAATCCGTCCTGCGAACAACCCAGCAGTTCATCGAACGCCTCAAACTTCCGATGAAACTCATCAATGCGCATTATTCCTTTGACGGGAAAATGATCACCATCCAGTTCAGCGCGGAAGGCCGTGTGGATTTCCGGGAACTCGTCAAACAGCTCTCCCAGGAATTCAACACCCGGATCGAACTGCGGCAGATCGGAGTACGGGACGAAACCGCCATCATCGGAGGCATCTCCGTCTGCGGACGCCCGCTCTGCTGCTGTCTTTTCCTGAAAGAGTTCGCCTCCATCAACGTGAAAATGGCCAAGGAACAGGATCTTTCCCTCACGCCGAGCACCATTTCCGGCATCTGCGGTCGTCTGAAATGCTGCCTGAAATATGAACACGAAGGATATCTGGAACTCGAACGCAGCATGCCCAGACGCGGCGACTGCTGCGAATGCAAAGAAGGACGCGGGCGGATCATAGACCGCAACCTCCTCACCCAGAAAGTCGTGGTCCAGCTGGACGATTCTGCGCGGACTGTCACCTGCTCCAAAGACGAAGTCAGTGTGGTATACCCTGAAAAATACAAAATTCAACACAAACAGGGCGAAAACAGCAGAAAAAAGAAATCCGCTTTCGGAGGAGATTCCTCCTCCGAACTGCCGAATGACGATTGACGCTCTTCATCCCGTTTCTTCTTTCCCGCATTCTGATTTTCCAGGCATTTTTTGACTCTTTCACGGCATTGTCTTTTCCACTCCTCGAATCAGATTCCCCCCGTTTTTCAGCGATTCCGTTTTTCAGCGATTCCGTTTTTCCGATTCTGCACCCGTCATTCTCCTTTCTCCGCACTCCTTTTTGTGAAGTCCCGCTCAATCCGGAACTGTTTTTTCAGCAAAGCTCCCGAATCCACCGGAATTATCTTTGCCCTGAGGCTTGAAAAAAAACAATCCTGTATTATAATACAGAAAAGTTTTCAGGCCGAAGTGGCGAAATGGCAGACGCACTAGACTCAAAATCTGGCGGTGGCGACACCGTGTGGGTTCGACTCCCACCTTCGGCACCAGAACCCCGTGCTCTGCGAGTGGTTCTGTTTCTTCAACATTTTGAATGGAGGAATATTTATGATGAAAATGACGCATCTCTTGAAAACTTTCTCGTGTGCCGTGCTCGCCCTGTGGCTCGGAACCGCCTGCCACACAACGGAACCCGTGGACGAAACTTTTGCCGTGGAATCCCCGGAAACCATCAGCCAGATTCTCAACGGGGAAATCGGAGCAGACTCCGCCTTGTCCATTCCACCGAACAAAATCATTCTGAGCGGCGAATTTGCGGAAGTCTTCTTCCTCAACAGGCCGTTGTACACGACTCTGAATGAAGAAGGGCTGGTCGTGGGTAAAGTCTTTGCAGGAATCCGCAATGATGGATTTTTCGTCTGGAGCCTGGAAGGGATAGCGCCGTATGAACTGCGCTACAAGTTCATCTGGTTCGATGCAAACGGGAATCCGGTGAAGAAATCCTCCAGAATCATGACGCGCAGTTCCCTGCCCGGGGATTTTGTCCGCTTCAGCGAAGTTGCGCCCTCGGAAGACTGCAAACTCTTCAGTCTCTGCATCGAAGCAGGCGGGCATGGAGAGGAAAAAGCGGAATAATCCATTTCTTTGAAAGAAACGCCTTTCCCCCCCCGGAGCAGCCCCCCTGATCCGGCCGCGGCACACAACAGCTCTGCCGCACACGGCCATGCAGATCTGTTCCGGACAAAGAAAACAAGCGGAAAACAAACAGAAAAAGAAAAAATGATTGCACTCGATTTCAAGAAATGCGGAGGTCTGATCCCCGCCATCGCCCAGGACTGGAAAACCGGCGAAGTTCTCATGCTCGCCTACATCAACGAAGAATCCTGGAATGAGACACTGAAAAGCGGCAAGGCGACCTACTGGTCCCGCTCCAGAAACAAACTCTGGAAAAAAGGAGAGGAATCCGGGAACACGCAGCTTGTCAAAGAAATTCTGGTAGACTGTGATGAAGACACCGTTGTCTTCAAGGTGGAACAGCTGGGGGGGGCAGCCTGTCATGAAGGATACCGCTCCTGTTTCTTCAGGAAACTTGAAAATGGAAAACTTCATGTCACCGGAGAAAGGGTCTTCGATCCTGCCGCGGTCTATCACCGGAAGTGAACTGGCGGAATCTCTCGCCAAGGCACTTCCCGGTCTGAAAATCCACCCTTCCGCGCGCTGGAAAGACTACAGCAGCGCAGGAGCCGGGACTGCGATTTTTTTCCTGGTGGAACTCTTTGAACGCAGCCAGCTGAAACCTCTGATCGCTTTTGCGGCCGAGTCTGCCTTGCGTCTGTATCCGCTCGGAGGCGGAACCAACATCATCGGTTCCGACAAACCGCTGGAGCATACGGTTTTTCTGAAACTGGGACGCGGAAAGGATTTCTCGGTACTCGAACTCCGGGACGATGGGAGTCTTTTCTGCGGAGCAGCGAACGGAACCCGCCAGCTTCTTGATTTTGCGCTTCGCCACGGTTTCGGCGGAGCTTCCGGACTGTACGGAATTCCCGGAACAGTGGGGGGCGCGCTCTGCATGAACGCAGGCGCCAATGGACAGACCATCACCGATTTTCTGCTGGATCTCGAACTCTTCTCCCTGCGTGACGGAAGCGCCAGGATCTGCAAGGTTTCGGATTTGAAACCGGGGTATCGGGACTCGGGCGTGGATTCGGATCATCTGATTACCGGTGCGCGTTTCCGTCTTCAGCGGGTCGTTCCCTCCCGGGAACGGGAACTCTTCAACCAGGAACTGGAACGCCGGAAGTTTCTGCCGAAAGGCAGAAGCGCGGGATCGGTCTTCAAGAATCCGGCCCCGGGACTCTCCGCAGGACAGCTGCTCGAACGCTGCGGACTGAAAAACACTGGCAGCGGCCTCTTCCATGTCTCAGATGAACATGCAAACTGGATCGTGAATGCCGCCCCCTCCTCCGGCTCGGCGGCGGAGGGAGAAGAGGCAAAGGAAGAGGATTTCGTGAAAACGGCCGCCGCCATGGTGAAATCCGTCAACAGACAAACCGGCATCGTTCTGAGCCCGGAAGTGAGGTTTTTAAACATGAATTCAAGTGAGATGATCCGGGATGCGGCAAAACGCCTGAACATTCTTGTCCTCAAGGGGGGAGTCAGCAGTGAACGGGAAATTTCGCTGGAATCGGCCGCCAACGTGGCGGCAAATCTCCGGGCCGCGGGGCATGAAGTCCGGGAATACGACATCCGGGAACTGAAAATCACAGACGAAATGCGCCGGGCCGATGTGGTCTACCCCGTCCTGCACGGAGGATTCGGAGAGGACGGGCGGCTTCAGGAAATGCTCGAACAAGCCCATATCCCCTTTGTGGGCGCCTCATCGCAAGCCTGCCGGGCTGTCATGGACAAACTCATCAGCAAACAGATCATGGACCGCGCCGGCATTCCAAACGCGCCTTACGCGGTCTTGAAATCCGCAGGAGAAAAACCGCCGGAAGGAATGGACTTTCCGCTGATTGTCAAACCGGTTTCGGAAGGATCGACTTTCGGGCTGACTCTCGTCGAATCGGAGGATCAGTGGGAGAAAGCGCTGGAACTGGCATTGAAGTACGGCGGAGAAGCGCTGGTGGAGGATTACATCTGCGGCGTGGAGGGGACCGTCGGCATTCTTCTCGGGCAGGCGCTCCCGCCCGTGGAAATCCGCTATCCGGGAAAACTGTATGACTATGACGCAAAATATACCCATGCGCTGGGAGAAACCCGCTATCTCTGTCCGCCGGAAGGAATTTCCCCCGAGGCCCAGGAGGAGGCAAAGGTTCTGGCACTGAAATTCGCCGAAGCGGTCGGAGCAACGGAGCTTCTCCGGGTCGACTTCATTGTCACGGAAAACGGATCGGGGAAAGTGTATCTTCTGGAAGGCAACAGCATGCCCGGATGCACGGCAAGCAGTCTGTTGCCGAAAGAGGCGGCGGCAGCAGGAATTTCCGGACCGGAAATGTGTTCGCGTCTTGCTTTTTCGGCCATCAAGAAAGGAGAATAATCCGCACTCTCTTTACGCGCTTTTTTCCAGTCGGCCTTGAAACGTTTCAAAAAAATATTAAAAAAGACAATGGGAGGAGACATTCTGATGAAAAAAGAAGAGTTCACGCTGATTGAACTGCTTGTGGTCATTGCCGTCATTGCTCTGCTTGCCGCGCTGCTCATGCCGACACTTGGACATGCAAAAGGTGTGGCGAAAGCCATGCAGTGCATGGCGAATCAGAAGCAGGTTGCTCTGATGGAATTCAACTACGTCAACAACTGGAATGTTCATGCGCCCGTTCACTACAGAAGGCCGGGATTCGGCATGATGTACGCATACAATATTACCTGGAGACGTTCTCTCGCCTACGACGCGGGCATCATCCGGACTTCTCCGCAGGGTGGATCCTCCTGGGACAACGAGGAGTTTATTCCGGGAAATCCGAAATACCGCCCGGCCACGGCCGTCTTCCGCTGTCCGGACGGGATCAAAACCGCCGACAAGGACTGGGCCGACGACGGAAGTCAACTGCACTTCCAGAAACGGGGTCTGATCTGGAGTCCGGACCACGAAAAGAACGCAACCAACAATCTTCTGCGCCCTCAGGCGGTGAAAAACCCGTCTTCAACCGTTCTCTTCTTTGACAACCTCTATTATCAGCATATGCGTGACAATTACCGGGTTCCCGGATTTCTCCAGTACGCCCCGTATCAGTCGGAAGCCGATATTTTCTTCTCCCGGACAGACGCATGGTTTTCGGAAAAAAGTACCCAGAGTCTCCTGAAAGAACAAGGAGTCAAGGGCCGTCATGCATCGCTGGTGAATTTCATCTACTTCGACGGTCACGGCCAGCGTCTCGCGTCACAGGATGCGGCGAGGATCCAGAAGGAAGACCCCCTTGCCTTCCGTACACTGACTGCGTACTGATTTCCTGTACTGCAGTGTCATCGAATTTCTTTTCTTCCCTTTTCTTCCATTTTCTTCCCCTGCCCGTCCTCTCCAATACGGAGAAACGGGCAGAAACATTTCTCCTCCAGGGAAGCAGGATCCGTCTCTGTGTAAAATGTAAAAATGTAAAAAAGAAGATGGAACAGATCCTGCCCTTCTCCGCAGAACCGTGCGGGAAACACTCTTTCCACAACGGAAGAACGCATTTTCACGCCGTTCCTCCTGCTTTTTTCTGCGCGGAAAGGGTTCCGATATCCGTGTATGCCGGAAGAAAAAGGAACAGCTGCAGAATACGCGCACAAGACGCAATTCAAGGAGAAAGAGGGGGAAAAAAGGAGGAAGGAACGCGCATTCCCTCACACACGGGAAAAGGAGCGGCAGGAAGCAGGTTCCGGGATCGGAACAAAAGGAGCTGAAATCTTGTCCGACTCTTGAAAAAATACCCCCGGCAAGGTACATTAACAGGATAAAATCAAACGGAAATCAACAGGGAAAGGAGAATCCCCATGTGGAACTATACCCCTAAAGTGATGGACCACTTTCTGAATCCTCGGAACGTCGGAGAAATCGAGTCTCCCGACGCGCAGGCGGAAGTCGGGAACATGAGCTGCGGCGACGCATTGAAACTGTATCTCAAACTGGATGAAAACGGAAGAATCAGCGATGTGAAGTTTCAAACCTTCGGCTGCGCCAGCGCGATTGCGTCGAGTTCCGCGCTCACGGAACTGGTGAAGGGAATGACGCTGGAAGAGGCGGGGAAAGTGACGAATAAGGATATTGTCGCCCTTCTGGGAGAACTTCCGGAAGAAAAGATGCATTGTTCCGTCATGGGAATGGAAGCACTTCAGGCGGCGATAGCGGATTACAAACGCCGTCACGGAGAAGCAGTCGAACTGCCGTCTGAAGAGGAGGACGATCATGAAGGAAGGATCGTCTGCCACTGTTTCGGCATAACGGATGCGAAGATCCGCAAGGTGGCCAAAGTCAACAATCTCCGGAAAGCGGAGGAAATCACCGACTACACCAAAGCAGGAGGCGCCTGCGGAGGTTGTCTGGACCAGATCCAGGAAATTCTGGACGAACTCTGGCACGAGGAGCATCATGAAAACAGGGAGAATGGATCCGATGCGTTCGATTCGCTCTCTCTGGTGAAGAAAATTCTCCGGATTCAGGATGTGATCGACAAGGAAGTCAAACCGATACTGGAACGCGACGGGGGAAGCATCGAACTGGTCGATCTGGAAGGAGATGTGGTGAAAGTCAAGCTCAAGGGCGTCTGCGCCTCCTGTCCGAATGCGTCGCTGACGCTGAAGAAACTGGTACAGGGCAAACTCAGTGAATTTGTCTCGGACAAACTCGTTGTGGAAGAAGTGTGAGGCAGCCATGGATCACTCCAAAGTCATTTATTTCGACAACAACGCCACGACCCGCATAGCCCCGGAAGTCTATGAGGCCATGATTCCCTATCTGACGGAATACTACGGGAATCCCTCCAGCATTCACCGCTTCGGCGGACAGCTGGCGGCCAGAATCGAAGAAGCAAGAGAACAGCTTGCGTCACTTCTCGGAGCACATTCCACGGAACTGATCTTCACCTCCTGCGGGACGGAAAGCGACAGCGCCGCGATTCTGAGCGCATTGAACATCTGCCCGAAACGCCGCAAGGCGGTGATTTCCAAAGTGGAGCACCCTGCAGTTCTGAATTTGTGCAAAGATCTGGAACGGAGGAACTACCGGATTTCGGAAATCCCGGTCGACGCGAAAGGGCGTCTGGACATGGACCGGGCACGGGATATGATCGACGGAGAAACAGCCGTCGTTTCCGTCATGTGGGCAAACAATGAAACCGGAAACATCTATCCGGTGGAAGAGCTTGCGGAACTGGCTCACAAAAACGGGGCACTGTTTCACACAGACGCGGTCCAGGCGGTCGGGAAAATTCCGATGTCGCTGAAAGGCATGAATATAGACATGCTCAGTCTTTCCGGGCATAAGTTTCATGCGCCGAAAGGGATCGGCGCCCTGTACGTGAAACGGGGCATCCGCTTCCACCCGTTCCTGATCGGAGGACATCAGGAACGCGGTCGCAGGGCAGGTACGGAAAACATCGCCGGAATCGTCGGACTCGGGAAAGCAGCGGAACTGGCGCTTGCCCACATCGGAGAGGAAAACACGCGTGTCAGGGCGATCCGCGACCATCTGGAGGAATCGGTACTGGAGAAAATTCCCTCCGTACGGATCAACGGAGACCGGGAACATCGGCTGCCGAACACATCCAACATCTCCTTTGAATACATCGAAGGCGAATCAATCCTCATGCTGATGGATCTGCATTCCATCTGCGCCTCCAGCGGGAGCGCGTGCACGACGGGGAGTCTGGAACCCTCGCACGTTCTGCGCGCCATGGGGATCCCTTATACTGCGGCGCACGGGGCAATCCGCTTCAGCTTTTCACGCTACAACAGCATGGAGGAAGTCGATTTTCTGATGGAAAAACTGCCTTCCGCCATTGAAAAACTCAGGAAGATCTCTCCTTACTGGAAATGAAAATAAACGGAAAAATATCCGCTTTTTCCGCGCTGTCCGCTGGAAAAATCACTCAACTGCAGCTATGGTAACATGATGCGTTCCCCATACAGATTATTGCAGTCACATCAAAATAGCAGGAGGTTCTCTGGAGATGGCTGAAGTTACCATAAAAGGTGTCAGTAAAATTTATGACGGCGGAGTGAAAGCCGTTGACAATATCACATTGGACATCAAAGACCGTGAATTCATGGTACTCGTCGGCCCCTCCGGATGCGGGAAATCCACCACGCTGCGCATGATTGCGGGACTGGAGGAAATCAGTGCGGGAACCATCAGCATCGGCAACCGTGTCGTCAACAACGTGCCGCCGAAGGACCGCGACATTGCCATGGTCTTCCAGAACTATGCGCTTTATCCACATAAAACGGTGTATGACAACCTCGCGTTCGGACTCAAACTCAGAAAATTCCCGAAGGCGGACATCGACAAGCGGGTCAAGGAAGCGGCCGATATCCTCGGCATTCACGACTACCTGAACCGCAAACCCAAAGCCCTTTCCGGGGGACAGCGTCAGCGTGTGGCCGTGGGGCGCGCCATCGTTCGGAAACCGGAAGTCTTTCTCTTTGACGAGCCCCTCTCAAACCTTGACGCAAAAATGCGCGTCCAGATGAGAACCGAAATCAGCAAACTCCACACCCGGCTCGAGACCACCATGATCTACGTCACGCACGACCAGATCGAGGCCATGACCATGGGAGACCGCATCTGCGTCATGAAGGACGGACTGATCCAGCAGGTTGACACTCCGCTGAACATCTACGATCATCCCGCGAACGTCTTTGTGGCCGGATTCATCGGCACGCCGCCCATGAACATCTTCAAGGGCGAACTCAGAAAGAACGACAGAGGGAAATACCTCTTCAAGACGCCCTCCATGGAAATCCATCTCCCCGATGAATGGTCCCCGAAAATCGAATCCTATCTGGACAAACCCATTATTTTCGGCATCCGTCCGGAAGACATCGGTTCCGAAAGGGCGGAAAACGATCCCAACGCTCCGCTTCTTCATGCCAAGATTGAAGTCATGGAGCCCATGGGGGCGGAAACGTATCTGTATCTGGACACTGGAGCGGGAAGTTCCTGCATCGCCAGGGTCGACGCACACAGAAAAACAAAGGTCGGAGAGCTTCTGAAACTCAAGCTTTCCATGTCCAACGCGCATCTCTTTGACAGCGACACGGAAAAATCCATCATCTGACGCGTTCTCTCACAACTGGCCTTCTCCAAAACGTTTTTTAAAAACGTTTTTTTATCCGGAAGCCGGACAGAATTTCAAAGCTGTCCGGCTTTTTTTTGTGTTTTTTCTGCAGGACGCCTGGACAAAAACAGCGAAAAATGCTAAATTAGTCAAAACAGTGAAAACAGGAGATTTTTCTGCGATGAAACCGGGAGATTCCTTTGACTGTCCCCATTGCGGGCGGAACAGCTTTCTGAAAAAGGAATCCGTCATGGACGGATGGAAGAAGACGGGCGAGGTCCTGAAATGCGCCTCCTGTTCCGCGTGGATTGCGGATCTGCCTTGGGAGGAGGCATCGGCAGCGGGGAAAAAAGGCGTTGGGAACACCGCCGCCGGAAAGGACGCGGCCCCTTCCCCGGAAGACGCGTTGAAAAAACTCCTGGGCACGGATGAGGAAGAGGACAATACGAAGAATGCGGAATTCCTGAAGGAAAAACTGAGTTTCTGCAGGGACTGCGCACATATGGTTTCAAATGCCTTCCGGCTTTACTGCACGAAATGGAACAGGGATGTGAACCCGATGGAGGACTGCCCCGCCCACACGCCGCGGACAGGCTCATCGGAAGGGAAGAAAGGAGACAGGCCATGACCATCATAGAACCGCACATTCACATGTTTTCAAGGACAACCGACGAATATCAGGCGATGTACCGCTCAGGAATCCGCGCCTGCGTGGAGCCCTCCTTCTGGCTGGGGGCAAACAGGGAATACGCGGGAAGTTTCTTCGACTACTTCAAGGTGATTCTGGACTTTGAGACGGTCAGGGCAAGACGTTTCGGACTGGATCATTACGCGGCCGTCGCACTGAATCCGAAGGAGGCGGAAGACAGGAAACTGGCGGCGGAAGTCATCGCCGGGCTGGATCGTTATCTGGAACATGAACGCTGCGTCGCAGTCGGGGAAATCGGGCTGAACAACATCACGGAAAATGAAGCGGAGGCATTTGCCGCCCAGCTTCACATTGCTCATGTCAGGAACATGCCTGTCATCGTTCATCTGCCCCATTTCAACAAGACAAAAGGGATCGAATGGACGGCGGACATTATCCGCAATGAGGGTATCCCCGTTGAAAAAGTCCTGATTGATCACAATACCGAGGAATGCATCCGCGCAGCCCGGGAAACCGGCTGCTGGACCGGACTGACCGTCTACCCGATTTCCAAACTCGATCCCCCGCGCGCCGCCCGAATGCTCGCTGAATATGGAGTGGAACGCATGATCGTTTCCGGATCCGCTGACTGGGGCGTCTCTGATCCGCTGAGCCTGGTGAAAGTCTCCGAATACATGAAGACTCAGGGAATGGATGACAGCGGTATTTCACGCATTCTTTTTGACAATCCGAACGCCTTTTATTCCCAGTCTCCGCGCTGGAAGCCGGATTTTTCCATTGTCCCCATGGATCCGCGCGAATTTCAGCGCTGATTCCGCCTCTGATCCAGATTCTGATCCGGGCACTCGGATCCAGAGGGAAGAGGAATGCCCGGGGGAAACAGGATAGACATACGGGATAAGAAATTCAGGAGGAAGAGGAGGTTCCGTTTTCCCGGCGCATTTCACCGGGAGGACCATCCATGCTCCCGGACCGGAAACCTTTCAGATCCAGAGTGACGAAACGGAAACCAAGTTTTTCGAGTCCGGCAGTCATCTCTCCGCGGCGGAGAAGAGCTGTGCCGAGGGCGTTTTCCGAGACCTCGATTCTGGCAAGGAGGGAAGGTTCTTTATGATCTTCCTTTCCGGAGCATGGATTTTCTGCATTCGGATTTCCGTCCTTCTCCCCTGCCCTGCCGCTGCGGGGACACCACCTGACATTCCGATGCACTCGGAGACGGATGTCCGCAGAAGCGGGAAGAAGAGTCCGCAGGAGCGCCTCCCCGGCTATGACGTTTTCGATGTCCTTTTCCTCCGGCATGAAACCGTATTCAAAACGGGTCGCGAGACAGGGGACGGAGGCTTTCCGGGCTGTCGGGAGAGCCAGTTCCGAAGCCATGAGCCGGACCTGCTTTTTGCCGATCCCAAGTTCGGCCAGAGGCGACAGAACGGCAGATTCCTTCAGAGCCGCAAGTCCCGGACGATACGTTTTCAAGTCATCGGCGTTGCTGCCGTCCATCACCCATTTCAGGCCTTTTTCTTCCGCATGGCGGCGGATGAGGGAAAAGATGCGTCGTTTGCACCAGTAGCATCGGTCGGGAGGATTGTTTTTCATTTCGGGAATGGAGAAGGGATCCATTTCCAGAAATTCCAGTTCCACGCCGAGATTCCGGGCTTCCGAGAGAGCGGCCTCCTTTTCATGCGGATCCTGAAAGACGGAATGAATGGTGAGGGCAAGCAAGGGAAACGGGGCCTCATCATGGAGGATTTTCAGGAGGTTCAGAAGCAGGGAGCTGTCCACACCTCCGGAATAGGCGAGCGCAATTCCCTCCGGGGCGATTCTGCGGAGAGAGTTTTTCAGCCGTTCCAGAAGAAGGGGAAGCTCCGGAAGAAGGGAGGGCGAAGGCCGTTCCGGATCCTGCTGCGGCATCTTCTCCCCCTTCCCGTTGTTGTTCTTCTCTTCCATCTCTTTCTTCAGGGAGGCGGCGTGAGGGATACGACTCGGCTGAGATGGCGGCGGATGATCATTCATGGCAGACTCTCCGCCGCCGCGCGTTTGGCCTCTTCCAACACCGTGGCGAAATCGACACCGGAACTTTCCGAAAGACGTTTTACACTTTCATATTCCGGATAACAGCGTACGATGCCGTTCCAGGAACAGCGTTTGGCCTTGAGCTTTCCGAAGGGAAGAGTCAGTTCGACGATTTCGCGGTCCATGCGGGTCCGTTCGATGGGAATTCTTCTCAGGCCGATCGTGGTGGTGGATTCAAAAATGATTCTTTCCATGTCCGCCAGGCGAGCTTCATCCACAATCACGCGCAAAAGGTAAGCCGGACGATTCTTTTTCATGAAACAAGGCACGAAATGCACATCCAGCGCCCCCGCATCCATCAGTTTTTCCATGACGAAGCCGAAGGTTTCCCCGCTGGAATCATCCAGATTGCATTCCAGGAGGCAGACCTGTTCATTCTTCCGCGTGGATTCGTCTTCCTCTATCCACATGGCGCGCAAGAAGTTAGGACGTCCGAAATCGCGTTTTCCAAGCCCGGTTCCGCATTTCCGGATCCGGAACTCCGCGGGGAGCTCGGAACGGGTCCTGAGAGCGGCGGCAATCGCGATTCCCGTGGGAGTCACCATTTCCCCGTGTACGGCGGGACAGGGACGAAGCGCGATGCCGCAGGCCTCGGCAATATTCAAGACCGCGGGAACGGGCACGGGAAGATCTCCATGCTGGCAGCGGACAAAACCGGAGCCTTCGGAAAACCCCGTCACCACACAATCCGTAATGCCGAGATCATCCACGAGGACGGACGCCGCCACGATGTCGACAATCGAGTCCAGCGCTCCCACCTCGTGGAAATGGACCTCTTCCAGTGGGCATCCGTGAGCTTTCGATTCGGCCTCCGCCACAATCCGGAAAATTTTTTTTGCCAGAGCACGGGCACGGTCACTCATCTGTCCGCGGTCTATTACGGCATAGACATCCGAGAGATTCCGATGCACGTGTCCCCCCGCCGCAGGAACAGCCCCCCGCTCCCCCGGATGAGAAGATGAAGCGGAAGAGCGACCGGCGGATTCACCATACAGGCCATCCGCCCGTTTACAGCAAACGGCTTCTTTCCCGCCCGGAAGCGCATGATGATCCTCCGCAGACACAGGATGATGAGAAGGAGAATCATAAGCTTCCTTCTCCCGGGAATGATGGGAATGCTCATCATGCGGAGAAGGTTCATGGGAGTGCGCATGGGGGGGATGTGCCGGATGATGTCCTCCGTGCGGATCGTGAGAGTGGAGCTGAGAGAAATGCTCATGGGGGCCGGGAGACGCGGAAGAAGAACCGTCCTCACCGGGCAGATGGACGCTGAAGTCGCATCCTGAGATTCCCCGGGAATGTTTCCGGGAAACGGACCAGGCGACCCCTTCCAAATTCAGGCTTTCCAGGACGGCATGGAGTTTTCCGGCGCTGGCGCCGAGATCGAGCAGAGCCCCCACGGTCATGTCTCCGGAAATTCCGGAAGCTCCGTCAAGATAAAGAATTGGGTGCATGTTCTTTTTTCCTTTCGCAGATTCTGAGGATCCGGCACGCCAGGACTCCTGCTCCGAACCCGTTGTCGATATTCAGCACGGCCATTCCTTCGGCACAGGAGTTGAGCATGGAAAGAAGCGGGGCGACGCCTCCGAAATTCGCGCCGTAACCGACCGAAGTCGGGACAGCCAGAAGCGGAGAGTCGACGAGTCCCGCCAGCACGCTTCCAAGCGCGCCTTCCATCCCGGCGACGGCGATCACGACATCAGCTTTCCTCACGGACTCAATCTTTGCCATCAGGCGGTGAAGTCCCGCCACACCGACATCAAAATAACGTTCTGCGGAAGCTCCGAAAAACTCCAGAGTCCGTGCCGCCTCCTCCGCCACGGGGATATCCGCCGTACCGCCCGTGCAGACGGCGACGGTCCCCGCAATCCGGGGCCTCTCCCCCCGTTCCGCGATCAGCAGTCTAGAAAGAGGATCATACTCCGCCGGAATGGAAAGCGCGCGCAGACAGGCATACTGCTCTTCCGAGCACTTTGTCCCGAGCACCCGTTTCCCTGCGCTCTGAAAGGCCTGCAGGATCCCGGCAAGCTGTTCCGGGGTCTTTCCGGGACAGTAGACCGTCTCTCCGATTCCGGTCCGTTCGGAGCGGCTCATATCCAGTTTAGCGAATCCGAGATCATGGTAGATATCCGCCATTTCATCAGGCCTCCAGCAAAGTTTGTTGTTCAATTTCATGCACAGTCATGGCCTTCCCGGGAGCGGGACAGACGCTCTGACAGGCGCCGCAGCCGATGCAGAGATCCGCCGTCAGGCGCGGTGCCCCGGTCCGGCGCAGAGTTACGGCCTTCGTCGGGCAGACGGCGGCGCAGCGGCCGCACTGAACGCCTTCCTGAAACACGATACACGTTCTCGGATTGAGCCGTGCCAGAGCAATGCGGGTCTTCTGTTTCTGCGCAAGAGAGAGCGGCAGAAGCGCCCCCGTGGGGCAGAGTTCCGAACAGCGCCGGCAGTCATACCGGCAAAACCCGCGCGACAGGTCCAAAGACACCGGCCCCGCTCCCCCGGGAGCAGAAACAATGATCCCCGATGGACAATTCGCCGTGCAGAGCTGGCAGGATGTGCATTTCGAAGCAAAACGTTCCGCATTCAGTGCGCCCGGAGGAAGAATCCGGAAACGCCTTGCAAAAGTTTCCAGTTTCGCCATCCCCCCCTTCACCAGAAGCGCTCCCGCGGCGAGGCCTCCCAGAAGACAGGCGCAGTCGATCAGAAAAGCTCTGCGACTCAGGTCCACGGGGACTTTCTCCACTTCCCGCTTCTGCGGCTTCTCCGGAGAAGCCGACTCCGCCGCAGAAACGGACGAAGTGGAGATCGGAAGAGCGGCAACGCCGATGGAAGCATCGGTGGAAGCGCCGGTGGAAGAAAGCGGTGCAGGAGAGGATGATGAGGAAATTGCTGAGCGGGAGTGTTTCCCATGGATGGCTTCATTGCGGAAGAGCGAAAACTTCACGCCACCCGTCCGGCAGACGGAAAGACAGTTCATGCAGCGCACACAGCGTGCATTGTCGATGGAGCCATTTTTCAAGTCGATGCATCCGGAGGGACAATTCTTCACGCAGAGTCCGCATTTCACACAGTCTTCCGTCATGCGCAGGCGGAAGATTCCGTGTTCCGCAAACGCTCCCAGCACCGTCCCGACCGGACAGACCGCAGTGCAGTAGATCCGTTTCTTCCAGATCGCCAGTGCCGCAATGAGGATCAGAGGCAGAAATCCGCCCGCGGTGAAAGCTCCCGCCATCCGGCCGGCATTGGAATAGGGATCCAGCAGAAGGAAGGGGGTTGTCCAGCCGAAAACGAGCATGCCGAGAGCCATCCCGGCAAGTGCAAGACGCGTCTTCCGGAAATCAGCGGACGTCTTCCCTTTCCTGCGGGACACCCAGCCGAAGAAGTCCTGCAGAATACCCAGAGGGCAGAAAAATGCGCAATAAAACCGTCCGAACAGAAACGCCGTCAATGCAATTCCAAGCACAGTCAGAAGCGCTCCCAGACTGAATGCCGCAAAACACCTCATCAACGCCGGAGCAAACTGCAGCTGAAGCAGAGGTGCCGTTATCATTCCGAAACCGCTGAATGCCGCCCCCGCGGCCAGCAGAAAAAGAGCGGCCAGGGCAATTCGGAGTTTCCGCCCTGAAAAAAGTTTGTTTTTCATAGAATGCCTGTCATTCTTTCTTCTTGTGATTTGCGCCTCTCATTGTGATTTGCGCCTCTCAGATCTTCTTTCCCCCAGAGGAGGCGGGAGAAAAAACATCTCCGGCGATTGCATTCCCGCAGATACAGGGGGCCGCCGCCTGTACACAGAGACCGGGAATTGTCCTTTCCGTTCCGGTATTGTAGACGCTGGAGTATCTGCAAGTCAAACTTATTTTTCAAAAAAAAACGTTTTTTCTTTCCTGTAAAGATTCCGTGCAGTCATCCGATTGAACTTCCACGGGGGGTGGAGTCAAAGCAGCATGGTTTTTTCCTTCCGGCTTTCCCCGGGGAAAAGCTTTTTCCGTTTCTTCTTCCGCTTTGCGTATCCTGAACGCGGAAAGAAAATTTGGAAGATGAAAAAACAAGGACGAAGATAAAAAAGAGAACGGATCAAAATATCCTGGAAGAAATGAAGAAACAAGACGCTGGAAGGTTAAAGGAGAAAAGGTGGAAAATGAGAGAAAGAAATGCTTTTTTTGTTTTCCCGTTTTTTTCCATCCGGAGAAAAAAACGGACGGGGAATCTGAAAGAAGCTTCTCAGATTCCCCGCCTGTTTTCTGATAGGATTTTCCATCTTCCGGAATCATCAGGAGGAATGGAAAGAATCCTTTCTCAGACCCGGACGAGCTGGAAATGGATGGCGGCACCCCATGCCGTTGCAAGGATGACCCAGAGAATGACACCGTGAAGGAAAGGACGGATTCCGAGTTCGCGGATTTTATCCACGCTCAAATTTGCGCCGATGAGGAAGAGGGTCAGGACCATAAGATGTTTGGAGAGGGTCTGAAGGAAGAGTCCCGCATCGCGGACACCGGGGACCCAGGTCACGAACATGGCGGCGAGGAGAAATCCCGGAATGAACCAGGGAACCTTGACTTTGGTTTTCCCCTCTCCGCCCTGGTTGTCCTTCCGGACCAGGAAAGCGATGAAGAGAGCGACAGGGACAATCCAGAGCGCACGGGCGAGTTTGACAGTCGTTCCCACTTCCAGAGCCGTTTCCCCATACTGCATGGATGCACCGACGACTGAACTGGTGTCATGGATTGCGAGTGCCGCCCAGGTCCCAAACTGTGTTTCATTGAATCCGAGCCAGTGTCCCAGCGGGGGAAACACCAGAAGAGCCACTCCGTTCAGAATGAACACGGTTGCCGTTGCAAGGGCGATGTCATGAGCTTTTGCTTTCAGAACGGGGGCGGCGGCGGCTATCGCACTCCCCCCGCAGATGGAGGTCCCGACGCTGATCAGCATCATGGTATCCCGTCCCAGCTTCAGTTTTTTCCCCAGCAGAATTCCGATCCCCAGCCCTGCCGATATTCCCAGAACCGTATAGAAAAAACCGGAGGCTCCTGCCTTCAAAACCGCGGGAAGGTTCATTCCGAAACCCATCCCGACAATTGCCGCTCCCAGCAGCGGGGAAACCGCCTTCGCAGTGACTTCGCGAAAGGGATTCCCAAATGCGAAGGCGCAGCATGCTCCGGCGAGAATCGCGGCTCCCGGTGCATAGTTCCCCAGTCTCGGGAAAATCCACGGAACAATAAAAAAGGCAATCCCCGCAATCACAAAAAAGGTTTTGTTCACTGAAAATCTTCTTGTCTCATTCATGTTTTCTGTGCTCATATTGTTCATATCCATAGTTGCCATCCTTTTTTCTGTTGTTTCGCTTCCTTTGATGAAATGACGCTTAATATCGCATCAAATATCAAAAATAAAAATTATTGTACTTTATATATTAATAATAAATAATTATTAAATCATCACAAATACGGCAGACTGCGACTGCCGGGTGCAGGGAATCCAACGAGAGCCGAGGTGTATGAGGGCGAGAAGCCCTCATGCGTTTTTATTTTTTTTAATTTCGTGCTCCGCACGACCAGCGGGCCGCCGCTGGACCGCGGCAAGGTCACGGACCTTGACCTCGAGAAAAATGCTACACGCATTTTTCCGTAGTTTTTGCTTCGCAATATGATTTTTATTATTCTGCCTTCGGCGGCCAGCGTCCCGCCGCTGGACCGCGGCAAGGTCACGGACCTTGACCTCGAGAAAAATGCTACACGCATTTTTCCGTAGTTTTTGAATTTTGTCCAGAAGAAAAAGGAAAGGAACCGGGAAGCATTTTGAAAACTTCCCGATTCCCCGTCTTTCTCACAGATTCCCCGGACTGAAATCCGGATCAACTGCAACATAACATCAAAGCCGGAATTCGCCATCCACCATCACGCGGAGGACATTGAAATCATTGTCCAACACCACAATGTCCGCACAATACCCCGGTTCGAGTCTTCCGATGTTTCCAAGCCCAAGAGCTCTGGCCTGATTCCAGGAAGTGGTCTTGACCAGATCGGAAAGCTCCATTCCCGTAACATCGTATACATTCCGGAGCGCATGACAAAGCTGAAGCGTACTGCCGGCAAGAGCCCCGTTGGATGCCAGACGGGCAGCACCGTCTTTGACAATCACAGGAAGACCGCCCAGAGTATATTCCCCGTCCGGCATTCCCGCCGCACGCATGGCATCGGTAATCAGCTGAATGCGCTCAATGTTCTTCAGAGAAAAGACCAGGTCGATCATGTCGGGACAAATATGCAGTTTGTCGCAGATGAACTCGATAAAGACATCCTCGCAAGCCAGCCCGGCTCCGACCAGTCCGATATCCCTGTGATGAAGCGGAGTCATCTGATTGCAGAAATGTGAAAGATTGCGCAGTCCGTGCTCATGCCCGGCAAGGAACTGCCGGAACGTCGCGGCACTGTGCACGCAGGAAGGAGTAATCCCTTCCGCAAGAAGTTCCGCCGCAAAAATGTCCGCCCCCGGCATCTCCACGGCATAGGAGACTTTCAGAACCGGAAAGATCTTTGCCAGACGCTTCACTTCCTCAATGTCCGGCGCACGGACAAAATCCGGATTCTGTGCCCCCAGACATTTCGGATTGATGTACGGCCCTTCCAGATGAACACCGGGAACTTTACAGCCCTTCACACCCGAAGCAACATAATCGGCGGCAGTCTTCAAGGCCGAGGCAAGAAGATCCTCGCCCATGGTCAGGGTGGTCGGGAGCAGAGTCGTCACCCCTTCCTTGAGTTTGTCGACAGCCATGGCGGTTACGGCTTCCAGGGTCGCATCGCAGAAATCAAATCCGCTTCTCCCATGGCAATGGATGTCCACAAAACCCGGCATGACCATTGCTCCTTCCACATCCACCACCTGGACATCCGCTTCCGGCAGAGCATCCCCGGGCGCGTAAATCCTTTTGATGTTCTTCCCTTCCACCAGAACCGCGGCGGAATTCAGATCCACATCCGGAGAAATCAGACGGCAGTTTTTGATCAGAATGCTCATACTCACACTCTTCCTCTTCTTCTTTTCTTCTTTGTTTTTCTTTTTATTTTTTTGAATTTGAAATGCTTTGATGCGTTTCCAAAGTTATCAGAGAGCGCCGCATCACCCAGGACAGCGGCAGCGCGGCACACGGCGGCATATCCCGGAACAGCAGAAAACAATCTATGCACCATTCTCTGTAAATAATAGAGAAAACAGGGAAAACACGCACAAAGCTTTTCCCCGCTCCGCACGGCAATACCGTCACAATACCGTCAGCGGATTAAAATAACGGATAAAACGCATTTTACAATACCTCGCATCTGGATCAGCGGAAGAAAAAAATCCTTCCGGAAAGGTTGCATTTTCCCGCGCGGACCTGTATTGTCCCGTCTTGTCCGCATTGCCCGCACACCGCGGAAAAGAATGCGAAGGATGAATACGGAAAAAGCACGGTCAAATTCACAACAGGAAACGCCTCATGGCAACGAACGCTCCTGATTCGCACACGCTTCCCGCAGAAGCGGAACTGAAAACGGAAACGGGAAAAGCAGATGCCGCGGCGCCATCTCCCTCCTCCGCACCGGAGGAGAAAAGAGCGCCATTCTTCTTTCCGGCCCGTCTGAAATGGTTTTTCCTGATATCGGCCGTGCTCGTTCCCGTGTTCTGGCTGATCGCCCTGAGAATCATCATGCTCTCCACAGGAGAGGCTTCAGGAGATTCCTATTATCACATGAAAATGGCGGAACTGGGTCCGTCCGTATTCATGGCAAAGGAATTTCCATGGACGTCCATTTCGATCTGGAACGATTCTTTCGCAGATAAGGAACTGCTGTATCACGTCCTGCTGCGCGGAACGGAATTCATTCGCGAAACTCTGGGAATCAGGAGCGGACCGCCGTTTCATTTTGGAGCATTGTTCTTTCTGCTTTTCACGGGGGGAGCCTTTGTATTTGCCGCAATGCGTCTGGGGGTGCCGCCGCCGCTGATTCTGGTCTGCTCGGTGTCCGGGATGCTGCTGATTTCCAATTTCACCTACCGGATTCTCATGCTCAGGCCGCACGTGTTTTCGCTCGGACTGCTTTTCCTTGCATGCGGACTGCTGGCAAAAGGTTCACTGAAATTCCGCGCATGCGCCATTTTTCTGCTGTCGGTGTTCTATACATGGTCCTATTCCAATCCGCACTTCATTGTGATCCCGACTCTCTGCTTCGCCGTTTTTTCGATCCGGAAAGATTCGCTGAAAGTGCTTCTGCTGCCCGTGCTCGCTTTTGCCGGAGTGCTGACAGGACTTCTGGTGCATCCGCAGTTCCCGAATTCGTTTCTGATCTGGAAACTGCAGTCCTGGGATGCGCTGCTGTCTCCGATGTTCATCCAGGAATTTCTCGGCAGACCGGGAGAAATGAGAATGCCGTCGATCCGCTGGCACCTGTCCGCAATCCCGCTCTACGTGCTGTTCTACTTCAATCTCCTGATGCTGACTCGTCTGACGGAACGCCGCGGTTTTTCAGGAATCAGCCCCAATCTTTATGCCATCGCCTCCTTCACGGTGCTTTTCACCGGAGGGACGTTCCTGGTGCTGAGAGCGGTGGAATATGCATCGCCCTTCAATGTGCTGCTCTTCGCAATGCTGCTGCCCGAATGCGTGAAGGAGGATATTCTCCTGCCGCTGCGCAGAAAACAGACGGCTTTGCTTGTGCTGATTGCCGCACTGGGAGTCGTCTGCGCCTCCTTTGCCTCGGTTCACTGCGCCGCCGCGGCGAAATCCGCCGAGATCAAACCCATTCCGGGAATCGCGCAATGGCTGAAAAACAATGTCCCGGAAAAAGCACAGGTCATCAACACGGACTGGAGCGACTTCCCCGTCCTATTCTATTATGACGACTCGCACCGCTGGCTCTGGGGAATGGATCCTGTATTTGCTCTCGCCGCCAGTCCGGAGGAGACCCGCGCCCTGAGCGCCTGCCGTCCCGGAGGAGGACCCAGGATCATTCGTCCGGACGAATTGTTCCGCGTCCTCGGAATCCGTTACGCCGTCCTGCTCGCACCGCGCAGACAGAATGCGTATTATCTCAAGAAAAGTGGCTGGATGCCGGTCTATGAAGGGGAAGAGGGCTGGATTTTCCGTCTCCCGCGCTGATCTGATGGACTCACTCCGGTGGGCGGAAAACTAAAAACGTCTTCTCTCCACCTCCGGGAAAGAGGGCTCCGCGGATTCCGGCAATTGCAAAAAAACAAACGCAAAGCTATATTACCATCGCCCCTTGCCGGTTCTCCGGAAACCGCGCGCCCCGGAAAGGATCCTTCTTCTCTTCTTCTTCCGGAAGAGGGGAGAATCAGAAAAAAACACAACATAACTTTCCCCCGGGAAAAACCGGAAATAAAACCGATGAAAAAACAGAAAAGCGCACTGGAATGTGCCGTGGACAGTCTTGCTGCACACCCCTGCTCCGTATCTGAAATCAGAAAAAAACTGTTTCAGAAAAAATCTTATGCGCGGGAGGAAATCGAACACGCCATCTCGGAATGTCTGCGATTCGGATTTCTGAATGACCGGGCTTATGCGGAAACGGTGGTCTCCTCCTTCCGCAGTCGTGGATACGGAGACCGCAGAATCGCCCTCAGGCTCCGGGAAAAAGGCGTGGCGGGCGAACTCGCGCAGGAGGCCATTCAAGCAGCTGAAGACGGACAGGAAGAGGATCCGGCGCAACGCCAGAAACTTCTGGCGGAAGAAGCCTTGAAACGCCGTCTCCGTTCCCTGAATGCGGTCGAAGACAAAACCAGGCGGAAAGCCAAAGCCATGCGCTTTCTGGCAGGACGCGGTTTCGCTCCGGAAGCCGTCTACTCCGCCGTAAATGCTCTGCTCAAAGGATCCCTGGAAGAAGAGCAGCTCGATCCGGATGATGAAAATGCGGTGAAGGAAGAAGACGCTCAGCCCCCTCCCCCACCCGAAAACCAAACCGATCCCGATGATATCACGAATGACTCCTCGGACGACTTCCCGGATGGTAAAATACTTTCCCTGATCATGAAAAACAGAAAAAAAGCAGTCCGGAAGAAAGAAAAAAACGCATGAAAAACAAGAAAAAACAGAAGCTCCCCAAAATTTGCCCACAAGGTAGACAAGTTCCTTGACAACGGAAACGAGGACGGAACTGTTGACGAAACGTTGGACGGCGATATCGGCGGAGCCCCCGACGCCGCCCCCCTGCAGTCATCTTGTTGACGAAGAAGTATGAAGAATTCATTATTAAGGACAGAATCAGGAAAGAATCAAGGAAACGGACTTTTTCCCATGAAACATTATTCACATCAGAGTCCGGAAACAACAGAAAGGGCATGGAGGAAACGGGCCTCTGCATCTTGCCGTTCCATCTCCGCGTTCCGCATCTCCGGCACCGCCCGCGGGTTTTCGTTTTCTTCTTTTTTCAGCCCGTGCGCGGGGAACGCGAATGCAGGAACGCTTGATGAAAGGACGGTTCCCGGAAAAATATTTCAAGGTGAAATGCCATCGGCCGGGAAAACCTTCCATCCATGCCGCCGGAAACAAAAAGGGGCGGCGTTTCTGGCGTTTCTGCGCTGCTGCGCCGCGGCAATTCCATGCATCTTTCTTTTCAGCGCCTGCGGCGAATCCAGGAGTGACGGAGGGGAAAAGGAAAGAGAAAGAAGCCGGGTCGTTGTCATGAGCCTCGGGCAGCCTGTCGCCACACTCGACCCGGCTTTGGCGGGCGACACCACGAGCCAGTACGTCGCGGCGGCATTCTATGATACGCCGCTGCAGTATGAATATGACAGGAGCGCCTATCGTCTGAAACCCTCCATGCTGTCAAAGATGCCGGAAATCTCAGCTGACGGGAAACGCTACCGCTGCGAACTGAGAAAGGATCTCTATTTCCAGGACGGCCCCCCCTTCCGGGGACTGGAAAAGGATGCCAGACAGGTCAAGGCGCAGGATCTTGTTTTTTCCCTGCTCCGTCTTGCGGACAGCCGGCTTCATTCCCCCGGCTACTGGCTTGTCCGGGGGAAAATCACAGGACTCGAGGAATTCCGCGAACGCAGCGCAAAAGCCGAAAAAAACGACCTGTCCCCCTATGACGCCGGATGCGCCGGTCTAAAGGTCCTCGACGATTTCACCTTTGAAATTCTTCTGGACGCACCCGATCCCCGTCTCTCCTACGCGCTTGCGCTTCCCTACTGCGCGGCAGTCTCCCGCCGAGCCGTAGAATATTACGGGGAAGACTTTGCCGACCATCCCCATGGCAGCGGCCCCTTCCGCCTGGCGCAATGGCGCAAGGACTACGTCATCCGGATGAGCCGGAATCCGGAATACCGTGAAGAAACCTTTTCCGCGGCGGAAAATCCGGAAGACCGGGAACGCAAACTGCCGCTTTCGGATGAAATCATCTGTTATCTGGTGAAACAGCCGCTGGCGTCCTGGCTGCTCTTCCTGCAGGGAGAGCTCGACTTCTATGCGCTGGACGGCGACAATTTTGAAGCAGTCGTCAACGAAGACCTGGAACTGGCCCCCACCCTCCGTGCCCGCGGCATACGCCTGATCCAGGCGCCGGAACTCCAGACCAATTACATCGGATTCAATTTCGGCGATCCCGTCCTGGGGAAGAACGCGGATCTCCGGCGCGCAATCAGCCTCGCCTTCGACAAGAAAATGCGAATTCTCCATTCCGGAGGCCGTTTTGTGGAAGCCTACGGCCCGATTCCGCCGGGCATCGCCGGCCATGTACCCGGATGGAAGGGTGGCGGATTCGGAGAACAGAACATCGAAGAGGCGCGCAACTTTCTTGCCCGCGCCGGATATCCGGATGGAATCAACCCCGCCACAGGAGCCCCTCTGGAACTGAGCTTCGATCAGACAGGAAGCGACACATTCTACCGCCAGACCGCGGAACTGCTCGCCACGGACCTGGGCAGAATCGGAATCCGGGTGCGGGCGGAATTCAATACACGTCCGCGCTTTCTGCAAAAACTCTCCGCCGGGCAGCTGCAGCTCTTCCGCTTCTCCTGGACCGCCGACTATCCGGATGCGGAAAATTTTCTCCAGCTCTTCTACGGACCAAATTCCGGCTCCTGTAACCGGGTGCTGTACAACGACCCCGTCTACGACCAGATGTATGAGGAAAGCGCCATCATGCCCGATTCGCCGGAACGGAGCGCAAAATACACGGCCATGGCGGAATATCTGGCGGAACAGTGCCCATGGATTTTTGAAACCCATACCGTCGCATTCGTTCTTGCACATGCCTGGATGACGAATTATATTCCGCACGACTTCGCCTTCAACCGCTGGAAATATTTTTCCGCGGATACGGGAAAGCGCAGGGAACTCAGGAAGTCCTTCCGTCCCGTCAGCATGGGCGAACTCCGGGAAGGGAGGAAAAACCGGAACATGATGCGCAACTGAGCCATTCTTTCCGTTCCGGCTCTTTTTCTCCGCATGAAGAGCCATGATGAATCATGGGAAGGAGACATCACAGCCATAACAAGGGAAAAACCGCGGGACAGGGAAAAAAACGGACCGCGGGACAAAGTTCAAAAGCAGAACAAGAGAAAAACAGGAAAACGGAAAAGGGAGTCCATTCACACCATGCCGCAGAACACCATTGAAAGAATCGAAGCACGGATCCGGAGCGGGAAGGTTTCAGAAGAAAACAAAGTCAAACTTCTGGCGCTGGTGGAGCGCCTGAAAAAGGAGATCGGAAGCCTTTCGGAAAGCGACGGAGAACGAGCGCTGAAGATTGCGAAACTCGCGGAAGATTCCTCCGTCCTTGCCGTCGGGGAGGAACGCGATCCGGAAACATTGCGCTTCATGCTGGAAACGCTGGGGAAAACCGTCGGAGAATTCAATGTGACCCATCCCCGTCTGGTGTCCATCGTAAATGAACTGAGCCTCATGCTCGCCTCCATCGGCATCTGACGGGAACTGAAAAGAAGACCCCTCCCGGCAGGAGGAACCCGCGTGTTTCAAACGACTTTTTCGAGGCTTTTTCCCGGAGGAAACTTGATTCTTCCCAATTCGGAAGTATTGTTTACGTTTATAAATGCGCGGTAAAAAAACAACAGTAAACCCGCAGACGTTCCCTCCCCCCTCGGAGGAAACGTCCCGCGGAAGGAAAGGACGGGAATTTCTCATGGCGGAAGATTTGCAGGGACTGCTCAACAAAATCCAGACAGACGGCATTCTCAAGGCGGAAGAAGAAAAAGACAAAATCGTTTCCAAGGCGAAACAGGACGCCGCCGACATTGTGGCGAACGCCCGCACGGAAGCCGAAGCCATACTCAAGAAAGCGGAAGCCGAAGCGGTCTCCTCCCGAGAGAAATCCGAAGCCGCCATCCGGCAGGCCGCAAGAGACATTCTCATTGCTCTGAAGAGCGATATTCTGAACCGTCTGAGCGCCGTGGCGAAGAGCTGCGCGGGGAACGCAATGACTCCAGAAGTGATGGCGGGCATCATTCTCGAAATTGCCAAATCCCGTCAGGCCGAGGGAGCCGATGAAAATACGGAACTGGAAGTCATCGTGTCGAAAAAAGACGCGGAAAATCTTGAAAAACTTCTGAAGGGCTCCCTTCTTGCCGATCTTCATGCGAAGCCGAAAATCACGCTGGGGCACGACTTTCAGGCAGGTCTCCAGATCGGATTTTCAGGGGAAGACGTGTTTCTTGATTTTTCAGATGAAACGCTTTCGGAAATCATCTGTGAATTCGTCGGGCCGAAACTGGCCGCGGTCCTCAAGGGCTGAGGCGGGAAAGAAGAACCAGAAGACGGAGTCCTGACGATGGCACACTATCATGCACTTTGCGCCTCTTTGCCGATGCTGAAAATCGATGATGCTCCGCTGATCTCTTCGGAAACGTTTCTTTCCTACTGTTCGTCGTTTGTCAAACCGGAGAAGCTGCGGGAACTGGCGAGTGCGACACTGGCACCGGACCGGGCGCCGGAAAAACGCAAGACCCTGCTGGAACGTTATGCGGCATGGGAAATGTCGCTTCGGCTGTCTCTGGCGAAACTGCGTGCGAACCGTCTGGGGGCGGACACGTCGGGGAACCGTTTTTTCAAGATGGACATTTCCTATGAAACAGACGCCGACCGCGCCGCAGCGGAAGCCTACGGTGCGCCGAATCCACTTGAACGGGAAAAACTGCTGGATCTCGCCCGCTGGAGGAAACTCGAAGAACTGGAACAGGGGCATCTTTTCGACTTCGACACCCTGGGGGCCTACCGCTGCAAACTGCTGATTGCGGAAAAATGGCAGAAGCGCGCATCCGGCATAGCGTCGGAGAATCTGGACCGTGCGGCGTCGGCCGTCGGGAAAAGCGGACACAGCGGACACACTGCACAATAAAAGTAAATTGAAAAAATAACGATACTAAACGCGGAGAAAATTCTGTCATGCTTGAAAACAAAAGAGGACGCATTGCCGGAGTAAACGGCAATCTGCTGACTGTGGAGTTCGACACGACCGTCACGCAGAACGAAGTCGCGTACGCCATTCTGGGAGATCTGAAACTCAAATGCGAAGTCATCCGGGTGAGAGGCCGCCGTGCCGACCTTCAGGTGTTTGAAAGTACGGTGGGGCTGAAGATCGGAGATTCCGTGGAATTCACCGACTCCCTTCTGAGCGTTGCGCTCGGGCCCGGACTGCTCAAACAGGTGTATGACGGACTGCAGAATCCCCTGAACAAACTGGCCGAGGCGTCGGGATATTTTCTGAAGCGCGGCGTCTACATGGACGCACTGGACTATGATTCGGTCTGGGAGTTCACGCCACTGGCAGCCCCCGGGGACAGACTTTCCGCCGGCGACCGTATCGGCTTTGTTCCGGAAGGGATATTCAAGCACTACATCATGCTTCCCTTCTCCTTCCGTGGGAGCTGGGAAGTTCTGGAAGTGGCGCAGGCGGGGAGCTACAAGCTTAAAGACCGCATGGCCAGAGTCCGGAACGAAAACGGTGAGGAACGGGATGTGACCATGGTCCAGGAATGGCCGGTGAAAATTCCGATCACCTGCTACAAGGAAAAACTTCTTCCGACCAAACCGCTCATCACCCAGCAGCGCATCATCGACACCTTCTTCCCCGTGGCGCAGGGAGGCACCTTCTGCACCCCCGGGCCCTTCGGAGCGGGCAAGACGGTGCTTCAGCACTCCATCAGCCGCTATGCGGAAGCGGACGTGGTGATTGTGGCGGCCTGCGGAGAACGCGCGGGCGAAGTGGTGGAAATTCTCCGCGAATTCCCGCATCTGGAAGACCCGAAGACGGGGAAGACGCTGATCGACCGGTCCATCATCATCTGCAATACGAGTTCGATGCCTGTGGCGGCGCGTGAAGCGTCGGTGTACACGGCGGTGACGCTGGCGGAATATTACCGCCAGATGGGATTGAACTGTCTGCTGCTGGCGGATTCGACATCGCGCTGGGCGCAGGCGCTGCGCGAGATGTCGGGGCGTCTGGAGGAGATTCCGGGCGAGGAAGCGTTTCCGGCCTATCTGGAATCCCTGATCGCGAGTTTCTACGAACGAGCGGGTCTGGTTCTGCTGAACGACGGGACGACACGCGGTTCGATCACCATCGGCGGAGCCGTCAGCCCCGCGGGAGGAAACTTTGAAGAGCCCGTGACGCAGGCGACGCTGAAGGTGGTGGGAGCCTTTCTCGGACTCTCCCGCGAACGTTCCAGCGCGCGGCGCTTCCCGGCGATCCACCCGCTCGACAGCTGGAGCCATTACAAGAGCATCGTCGATGAGAAGGAACTTTCCTTTGCGCGTGAAATTCTCAGGCGCGGGAGCGAAGTCAACCAGATGATGAAGGTCATCGGGGAGGAAGGGACGCACATCGACGACTTTGAAATCTATCTGAAGAGCGAATTTCTGGATTTTGTCTATCTTCAGCAGAACACATTCGACGAAGTGGACGCGGCCTCCTCCGAGGAGCGTCAGAAATACGTGTTTTCCAAAGTGGTGGGCGTTCTGCGCACGAAGTTCAAATTCGACGGCAAGGACGAGGCGCGCCGTTTCTTCCTGGAACTGCGTCTGACCTTCACGGACTGGAACTATCTGCCCTTCGAGTCAGAGAAATTCAGGAAACAGGAAGAAATCATCGCCGCAAAAATCAAGGAGAAATCCGCAAATGCGTAAGGTTTACCATAAAATCATCCAGATCGCCGGCAACGTGATCACGGTGGAAGCCGACAATGTGGCATACAACGATCTTGCCGAGGTCAGCAGCGCCCGCGGGACCTCGCTGGCCCAGGTCATCCGTCTTCAGGACAACAAAGTGTTTCTTCAGGTGTTCACCGGCTCCCGCGGGATCAGCACGAACGACGAAGTGCGTTTTCTGGGACACCCGATGCGGGTTTCGAGCTCCAGCGATCTTCTGGGACGGACCTTCACCGGAGCAGGACGCCCCCGCGACTCCCGTCCAGCAATCGACGAGGACCTCATTGAAATCGGAGGGCCCTCCGTCAATCCCGCGAAACGAATCATTCCCCGGCGGATGATCCGGACAGGAATTCCGATGATCGACCTCTTCAACACACTGGTGGAATCGCAGAAGCTGCCGATCTTCTCGATTGCCGGGGAACCGTACAACGAACTGCTGGCGCGGATCGCGATGCAGGCGGAAGTGGACGTCATCATCCTGGGCGGCATGGGTCTGAAATACGATGATTACCTCTTTTTCAGAAACACGCTTGACGAACATGGAGCCCTCTCCCGTTCCGTTCTGTTCATCCACACGGCGGCGGACCCGGTGGTGGAATGTCTTCTGGTGCCGGACATGTGCCTGGCCGTTGCGGAAAGCTACGCGCTCGAAAACAAACGCGTGCTGGTGCTTCTCACAGACATGACGAACTTTGCGGACGCAATGAAGGAAATCGCCATCACCATGGAACAGATTCCCTCCAACCGCGGCTATCCCGGCGACCTGTACAGCCAGCTGGCCTCCCGTTATGAAAAGGCGGTGGACTTCGACGGAGCAGGTTCCATCACCATTCTGGCCGTCACGACGATGCCCGGAGACGATGTCACACACCCGATTCCCGACAACACCGGATACATCACCGAAGGACAGTTCTATCTTCGGAACGGGCGGATCGAGCCCTTCGGTTCGCTGTCGCGCCTGAAACAGCAGGTCAACGGCAAGACTCGTCCGGACCACCGCGCCATCATGGACACGATGATCCGTTTCTATGCCGACTACAAGGAAACGCTTGAAAAGCAGTCCATGGGCTTCCAGATGAGCAAATGGGATGAGAAACTTCTGAAATACGGAAGGATGTTCGAAAAACGCATGATGGATCTTTCCGTCAACATTCCGCTGGAGGAAGCACTGGATCTCGGCTGGAAAATTCTCGCGGAATGCTTCGACAAGACGGAAACGGGAATCAAATCCGATCTGATCGAACAGTACTGGCCGGAAAAATAAGGCGGGTTTGAATATGGCAAAAGTCAAACTTACCAAAACGGCTCTGAAACAGGAGCGGGACGCATTGAAGCAGTATACACGCTTCCTGCCGACTTTGCAGCTGAAGAAACAACAGCTGCAGATGGAAATGCGCACCTGTCTTGATCTCATAGCCGAAAATGAAAAAAAGGAACAGGAGGCGAAACGTTCGCTGGACGCCTGGATCCGTCTCTTCGGAGACCCGGAGACAGCGGAACGCATTGAAGCGAATCTTTCAGTTCGTGAAATACTCACGGGCAGGAGGAATATTGCGGGAGTGGATGTGCCGTCGTACAACGGGGTGTCGTTTGACGTCAGGAACTACGATCTCTTCCTTGAAGAGCCGTGGCTGGACGACGCGATTGCGGCAATCCGCAGAATCGTCGAAATCCGCGCGGAACGCGAAATCATCCGCGAACAGTACCGTCTGATCGGGAATGAACTCCGCGTGACGACACAGCGAGTGAACCTCTTTGAAAAAGTCAAGATCCCCGAAACCAAGGAAAACATCCGGATCATCCAGATCTACATGGGAGACATGGACACCACTGCAGTGGGCCGCTCCAAAATTGCGAAGCGCAAGCTTCAGGAGGTGGCGGCATGATCGTTCCCATGAAAAAAATCACGCTCCTCTGTCTGGAAAGCGACAAGCTCGCAACCTTGGAGAAACTCCGCGCTCTCGGGATCATGCATACCGTGCCAGCTCAGAAATCCGAAGCGGAAGATGCTCTCGAACTCATGCGGAAGCTTTCCGATGCGGAACGGGCGGCAGGAGTGGTCTCCACGAGGAAGGCTCCCAGAGGAGTCTCTCAGGAGGAGCTTTCCGGAGAAGAGGCAACACAGAAAGTCGTCCGTCTGCTGGAAGAACAGGCTCTGGCCGAGAAAAACCTCGATACCTTGAACCGGGACCGTGAAAAGCTTCTCCCCTGGGGGAATTTCTCACGCAAAACACTGGAAGCTCTGGAACAGAAGGGGATCCATGTGTATCTCTGCGCCTCCCCGCGCTCGACGATGAATGAAGACATCCCCGAAGGGGTGACGTCCGAAGTGATTTCCGAAGACCGCGTCTATGTCTATTACGCACTCTTTTCCAGGGAAAAACTCGATGCGGCTGCCCTGAGGACGGTCTCTCTTCCGGACCGCAGTCTGAACGAAACGGAAGAGCAGATATCGGCGGCGGGAAAAGAGCTGGAGAAAATTTCCGCTGAACTGGACCGTCTCTCCCTTTCCCTGAACGCGATCAGAGATTACGGGAAAAAAACGGCGGCACGCCTGGAATTCGTCACGAACCGGGACGGGATGGAAAAGGCCGGTGATGTGGCATGTCTTTCCGGCTACATTCCGGCTCCGCAGCTGGAAGAGTTTCAGACCGCCGCACGCGAGAACGGCTGGGGCCTGCTCATAGACGATCCGGCGCCGGATGATGACAACGTCCCGACCCTGATCCGGAAGCCGAAATGGCTGAACATCATGGATCCGCTCTTCGACTTCATCGGAGTCACTCCGGGATACCGGGAGAGCGATGTGAACATGTTCTTCATCTTCTTCTTCCCGATTTTCTTCGGTCTGATCATCGGAGACGCGGGCTATGCGGTGCTGTTCATCGCAACGGCGCTGATTCTGAAATTCACGGTCTGCCGCGGGAAAGAAGCCATGCGTCTTCCGCTGAACCTCTTTCTGATGCTTTCCTGTTATTCCCTTCTCTGGGGATGGCTGACGGGGAACTGGTTCGGGATTCCCCGCCAGATGCTTCCCGGCTTCATGCAGGGGTTGAATTTTCTGGCGGATCCCTCGAACAGTCCCGCGGCGGTGAAGCTGGCGGAAAGGCTGCATGTGGAACCGGTCAGTCTGATGAAGGACAAGTTTGTGCAGTTTCTCTGCTTCTTCCTGGCAGGAGTGCATCTTTCCCTTGCGAGACTGGTCAAAATGATCGAAGGGATCCGCGGGAACTGGCGGGCGCTCGGAGATCTGGGATGGGCCATGCTGATCTGGGCCAACTTCTTCATGGCGGTGCACCTGATCGTGTTTCCGGGCACCCTGCCGAAGGTGCTGTGCTATTCGCTCTACGCAGCGGGCGTGGTGCTGGTGAGCGCGACGATTTCCGGAGAAGCGGCGCTGAATCTGCCCTTCTCGCTGATCGGAAGTTTTGTGGACGTGCTTTCTTACATCCGTCTGTTTGCGGTGGGGCTCTCGGGAGCTTATATTGCCACCAATTTCAACATGATGGGCGGAATGGTGCTCGACGCGGTGCCGAAGTCCCTCTACATTCTGGGACTCATCGGTCTGGTCGCGGTGGCGATTTTCGGACACGTCCTGAACATCGCGCTGAGTTTTCTCGGAGTCCTGGTCCATGCCATCCGACTCAACACGCTGGAATTCTCCAACCACATGGATATGCAGTGGGCTGGAAAAAAATACCGCCCCTTCGCCGATGAAAAAACTGAAATCAAATAATTCTGACTGTCATTAAAAAAAATACAACACAGGAGATCTCAAAAATGAGTATGGAAGCAGAAGTGGTTCAGACGGCAGCGCAGACCGCCCCGGTCATCGCTGACTACGCACAGAGGGCGCTCGTGCATGCGGCGGCCTTTTCTTCAATCGGTTTCGCCGCAATCGGTTCCGCCTATGGCGCGGGATCCGCGGCGTGTGCCGCCATCGGAGCGTGGAAGAAATGCTACGCCCAGAATAAACCGGCCCCGTTCCAGCTGCTGATTTTCGCGGGCGCGCCTCTTTCCCAGACCATTTACGGCATGATCATCATGTTCATCGTGATGGGAGCGGATCTTTCCAAACCGGGAGTCTGGTATGTCTACATGATGGTCGGAATCCTTTCCGGCGTGGCGATGGGCGTCTCCGCCCTCTGGCAGGGACTCGCTTCCGCAGCAGCATGCGACGCTTATGCAGAGACAGGGAAAGGCTTCACCAATCAGCTGATGGTGCTCGGTATCATTGAAACCGTCGCCATCTTCGTCATGGTTTTCGCCATCGTGCTTCTGATGATGTTCTGAGCCGGACGAAAATCATCAATCCAGCCAAAGGATTTGTTTTTTCCAGGAAGCCGGGAACGTCTGAAGCGTTTCCGGCTTCTTTTCTTCCCCGCCGGTCCTGGAAAGGAACGGGATACAAGAGATGGAAGAAGGAAAAGACACTGAAGAAAGACAAAAAAGCGGGGGAACATCGAACCAAAGAGAATTGTCTGTTCCGATATGGGGAAAGGGGGATGCCTGAGAACAGGGAAGAGCCTTTTTCTCATAAAAATTCGGATTTCAAAACTCCCGACTGGAAAAGATTTTTCCAGACCTTGCAAGATCAGGGGAAGCGTGGCATATTCCCGCGTGCCGGGATGGAGCAGAAACAAGAAGGAAGAAAGGAAGAAAGGAAGGAAAACTTCATGGGCAATGAGATCAAACAGCATACGATATCGGTTCTGGTGGAGAACAAATTCGGGGCTCTGGCAAGAATCGCGGGACTCTTCAGCGGACGCGGATACAATATTGAATCGCTTTCGGTGAATCATACGCATGACCCGAATCTCTCGCGGATGACAATCGTCACGGCGGGGACGGACGAAATCCTGGAACAGATTGAAAAACAGCTCAACAAGCTGATTGACGTGATTTCCGTGGAAGACGTCACACTGCTGAACCACATAGAACGCGGCCTTGCACTGCTGAAAGTGAAAGCCTCCCGGGACAAACGATCTGAAATCATCCAGCTGGTGGAAACATTCCGGGGCAAGGTTCTGAACATCAAATCGGACGTCATTTATGTGGAAATTTCGGGGTCTCCCGAACATATCGACAACTTCATCGAACTGATGGAGGATTTCGGCATTCTGGAAGTATCCCGCGCAGGCAGAACCGCCATACGGAAGGACTGACGGGAAACCATGAAACTTCTTGCCGTCATCTGCGCCGCACTGGGCGAAGAACTCTATGAACGCCATGCGAAGAAGGAAGCTTTCTGGAAGGGACTGAACGTCAGCGCGGTGAACTCGTTTTTTCCAGCGCTGACCTGTCCGGCACAGGCGGCCTTCCGCACGGCGCTGCCCGTTTCCGGACATGGGATGGGCGCCAGCGGATATTACGACAGAAATCTGAAAAAAGCCTTCTTCTGGGAACAATCCGCCCGGCTGTACGAAGGGAAACGGATCTGGGAGGATTTCCGGGAAAAGAAAGGAGGGAAAGTCGCGCAGCTCTGTCTTCAGCAGTGTCCGGGGCTGGATTCGGACATCTACCTTTCTCCGGCTCCGATCCACAAGCATCACGGCGGCATGATCCAGGACTTCTTCTGCGAACCGCCCGGACTGTATCGCGACATCTGCCGGAAAACCGGCCTCAGGTTCAACCTCATGAATTACTGGGGGCCCTTCGCCTCGCGCAAATCCTCCGACTGGATTGTGAGTGCCACACTTGAAGTTCTCCGGCGCTTCTCCGCGGATGAAAACGTCCTGATCCTGACCTATCTACCCAATCTGGACTACGCTCCCCAGAAGAGCGGTCCCGCCTCCAGGGAAACGGCACAGGCTTTTTCCGAGACGGAATCCATGCTGGAAACCCTTTCCCTTGCCGCCCGGGACTCGAATTTCGAATTCCTCCTGACGGGCGACTACGAAATCACCGCGGCGGACACGCCGCTCTATCCGAACCGCATTCTCCTGGAAAACGGCTTCCTGAAAGTGCGCGAAGTGAACGGAATGCTGTACCCGAATCTGCATTCCTCGACCGCATTTGCTCTGGCTGACCATCAGATCTGCCATATTTATGCGGACAATCCGGAGGATCTGCCCCGTCTGAAAGAGCTTTTTTCTTCTGTCAGTGGCATAGCCCGGGTGCTGGAACGAGACGCAGTGCCGGAACTCGCCCATCCGCGTTCCGGCGAACTCATTCTCGAAGCCGAAAAAAACGCCTGGTTCGCCTACAAGTGGTGGACCGCCGATTCCGAAGCCCCGGACTACGCCACTCATGTGGACATTCACAACAAACCCGGATTCGATCCCTGTGAAATGTTTCTGACCCTCTGGCCTCCCATGGGCACCAGTCAGGACTGCAGCCGGATACGGGGGTCTCACGGACGTTCCGGGGGAAAGGTGATCCGCGCTTCCTCCTTCGCCTGGGACAAGGAAAACGACAGTTTCCTCAAAACGGCTCTCCAGCTCAAAAATATGCTTTCCGGCGAATGAAAAACAACAGAGAGAAACAAAGGACTCCAGAAAGAACATGCCGGAAATCACCCGTTTTTTCCCCGGCCCGGATCCGGATGAGAATTTTCCCCTGCAGCCGATGACAATCCTGTTCCATTTTTACCCGGCAGACACCCCCCTGCGCCGTCTGCTGCTGAAACACAGTTTTCAGGTGCGGGAGAAGGCGTTTGGCATTCTCTCCTCAGCCCCCCCCGCCCTCCAGACAGAAACCGACAGGACTCTGCTTTCTGCCGGATCCCTGCTGCATGACATCGGAATCATGCGCTGTTCCGCACCCGGCATTCTCTGCACAGGGACGGAACCGTATCTGGCCCATGGCATTCTCGGAGCACAGATGCTGCGTCAATACGGAAAACAATATGGAATGGATCTGGAAAAATACGCCTCCATCTGCGAACGTCACACGGGTTCCGGGCTGACGGCTCAGGAAATCCGACTCGGAAACCTGCCGCTTCCGGAACAGGATTTTCTGCCGGAAACGACGGAAGAAAAACTCATCTGTCTGGCAGACAAGTTCTTCTCAAAGTCCGGAGACATGCAGGAAAAGTCCCTTTCCCGAATCCGCCGCTCCATGGAAAAATTCGGCCCGGGGCCCCTGGAACGCTTCGACGGGCTCTGCCGGACTTTCGGACTCCCCGCGCCTTCCTGATCTTCTCCGCCGAAGACACGCTGATGCTGGGGATGTGCTGATCCGGCACGTACATCTTTTCTCCCGGCTTTTCTTTCCCCCCTCTCTGCTCTTTTCCGATCACGCGGAAGACTCCCATTTTTCCAGTCAAACGCCAAAAAAGAAAATACGCAAGATCTTGCTTTTCTGGAAAAAAGCATTATAATAGCAGGGACATGGAAGTCGAGCCGTGTGGAAGAGAGAGGTCTCCGGCCCCGGGCGGATCTCGGCCTCCCGGGAACGGCCGAAGCCCCCCTCTCCGGGAAAAACAAACCCGGGGCGCACCAGGGGAAGAAGATAAATCGGCAGAACAAACCCAAAAAAACGATCCAATAAAAGACCATTTTGCCCTATGCTTCGAACATTGAAAGACCTCCAGAATCTGGAGAACCGCGATCTTGCCCCTTATGCGACACACAATACGGATTCACTCGGACGGCGCCATCCGGAACAGCCGCATCCGTTCCGGACAGACTTTCAACGAGACCGCGACCGGATACTGCACAGTCACGCGTTCCGCCGTCTGGAATACAAGACGCAGGTGTTTCTGAGCGGAGCGGGCGACCACATCCGAAACCGACTGACACACACCATCGAAGTGGCTGCGATCGCACGGACGATGGCGCGGGCACTGGCATTGAACGAGGATCTGACGGAGACCATCGCCCTTGCCCACGATCTCGGGCACACACCCTTCGGGCATGCCGGCGAACGTGCCATGAATCAGATCATGGCTCCATACGGGGGATTCGATCACAACATGCAGGCGCTCCGGGTGGTGGATCTTCTGGAGATCAAATACCCGGAATACGACGGGATCAATCTGACGTGGGAAGTCCGCTCCGGCCTCCTGAAACACCGCGGAAACGGAATTTCCCTGGACGGAATGGAGCTCCCGCCCCGCCCTGCACTCGAAGCCCAGGTGGCCGATCTGGCGGACGATCTCACATACTACGGACACGATGTGGATGACGGACTCGATTCCGGACTGATTACAGACCGGATGATGGAAGATCTGACGATCTGGCGGAAAGCTTCCGAACAGGTGTCCGCCAAAGGGGTGCCGCCGCATACGGAAAGATTCCGGGCATACGCGGTGCGCTGTCTGATCGACATGATGGTGGAGGATGCCATCCGGAATTCCGCGCATCTCATCGGGAAATTCAATCCGCAGAAAGTGTCGGACGTGGAAAACGCCCCGCATTCCCTGATAGCATTCAGTCCTTCCTTCCAGAGCATGACGGATGAATTGAAGGGATTTCTCTATGAGAATCTGTATTTCTCTCCGGAGCTCTCCAAACTCAACAGTTTGTCTCTCAGCCGGATGGAAACGCTGTTCAGAGCCTATACGGAAAAGCCGGAGCTGATGGGGGAAACGGCCCGGAGCCGCATCGGAAAAGACGGAATCCACCGTGCCGCGGCGGACTACATCGCGGGAATGACGGACAATTTCATCATCACGGAATACATCCGGGTTCGCTGATCCGCGCCAGACAAAAATCCGGACTTTCCTTTTTGAACCTTGTAAAAGAGCCGTGGGAACGGTACATTACCGGATCATTGTCATTCTTGCAGCACCACAACACCCCCTCTGCGGAAAACAACGCGGAAAGAAGTGGAGAAAAAGGGAGAAAATCGGAAATGAACGTACTGGTTGTCGGAAGCGGAGGCAGAGAACATGCGCTCTGCCTTGGATTGAAAAAAAGTCCCGGGATCGGGAAACTCTACTGCGTGCCGGGGAATCCCGGAATTGCGCAGATCGCGGAATGCCTGGCCCTTCAGAACGCAAATGACATGAACGAACTGGCGGAACTGGCGCAGGAAAAAGATGTGGGTCTGGTTGTCATCGGTCCGGAAGCGCCGCTCTGTGCGGGAGCAGCCGATGCCATCCGCGCACGCTCCATCGCCGTTTTCGGTCCCTCGAAAGAAGCGGCGAAACTTGAGGGGAGCAAGGATTTTTCCAAGCATTTCATGTGCAAATACGGAATCCCGACCGCAAAATACCGCAGTTTCACGGAAAAGGAAGCGGCTCTGGACTATGTCCGCTCGGAATACGCTGCGGGACGGGAAGTCGTGGTGAAGGCGGACGGACTCGCTGCAGGAAAAGGCGTGATTGTGGCAAAGGATCAGGAGGAAGCGCTTCAGGCGGTGGAGGATTGTTTCGGCGGAGCATTCGGCGCTGCGGGAGCAACAGTTGTGCTGGAAGAACTGCTCCGGGGAGAAGAAGCCTCCATTCTGGCGCTGACGGACGGGAAAACCATTCTGCCCCTGGTGAGTTCTCAGGACCACAAACGCCTTCTGGATCATGATGAAGGCCCGAACACCGGGGGCATGGGAGCCTATTCACCGGCGCCTGTGGTCACGGAGGAAATGATGAAGCGAATTGACGCGGAAATCCTGCGCCCCTTTCTGAGAGGCGTTCAAGCAGAAGGGTTTGACTACCGCGGAATCATTTATGCTGGAATCATGGTGACGGAAAAAGGGCCGGAAGTGCTGGAATTCAATGTCCGCTTCGGGGATCCGGAAACGGAAGCGATTCTACTGCGCCTGGAAAGCAGTCTGCTGGACGCACTGCTCAAGACGGCGGAGGGCCGTCTATCCGAAGCCGAACTTCACTGGACGGCCGATCCCGCCGTCTGCATTGTTCTTGCCTCCGGAGGCTATCCTGCGGGACCGATCCGGAAGGGATATCCGATCACGGGAATGGAAGAAGCGGAAAAAGACGGAGCCGTGGTGTTTCACGCGGGCACGGCCGTGAAGGACGGGCATCTGGTCAATTCCGGCGGGCGCTGTCTGGTTGTGGCAAAAACGGGGAAGGATCTCCGAAGCGCCCTCTCCGGCGCATACGAAGCAGCCGGCAGAATCCACTGGGAAGGAGTCCAGTACCGGAAAGACATCGCCAAACGGGCCATGGACCGGGAAATGCACGCAAAGTCTTGAGTTTTTTCCTCCGAGCTGCCTTGCATATCCGCCGGAACGGGTATAATTTAAGGACGGAGAAGCATTCGACATGAAAAAAAGAACCAAACAGGAGGATATGAGAATGTTGAAAAAGATCTTGATCGTCATGGCGGCAGCAACTCTCGCTGCGGGTTTTACGGCTTGCTCTTCAGTGCAGGTCGCAACCACTCTGAACGGTCAGAAACTGACTGAAGTGGATACGGCCCAGACCATGGGGCATCTCAATGGCGACATTTGGGGAATCTACCTCTTCAATCTGCCTCTCTTCACCGGAAGCAGCGCCCAGACGGGACGCTGTGCAATCTTCAAAGATACGGTTCAGACTGACGATGCCGTTAAAATGCTGACCAGAGAAGCCAAGCAGAAGCTCGACTCCACCAAACTGATTGATCTGACCTCTAACCGGACAAGCACCTGGATCTTCCCCCTCCTGATCTTCTGGTATGAAGACGTTCAGGTTTCGGCGAACGCGATTCGCTGAGAAGGAAAGCTTTTTTCTGGGAAAAACATCCGCCGCTCCCGAGAGCGGCGGATGTTTTTTTTGTTTTCAACAACTCTTTTCAGATTTTCGACTGGATTTTTGCATGAATAAGGCATACATTGATATCCTGTGCAAAGAATCAGTCTGCAGATGACAATACTGCTGAAGAGAGTCGGGGAGAAAGAAGTCAAATGCCGCAGGACAGAGGAAAACAAATGCTGGACAAAGTCAAACGCAGTTTCCTGCGCATGTCCACGCCCTTTGAGTTCGGGGGCAATGAGATCCACTTCAACACTCCGCTTTCCGTGAACATCCCCCCCGTTCTTGCGCGCGCGGACGCGGCCTATGACCGCGCCTGCGCAATTCTGACGGGCAATATTTTCGCTCACATTCTGGAAGAACGCGCCTTTTTTTACCAGACGGCAAAAGATCTCCTGACGGAAGCCGCTGAAAAATACGAATCGGCTCTCCGGATCATCAAGCTGGAAAAGAAACGTTTTCAGGCGGCACCCATCGCCGCCTATTATCACTTCCTGGCGGGCAAGGCAGCAATTCTTTTTGCACTGGTCAAAGGAACGGAATCCCTGGGGCTGGACGGAGAAATCTTTTCAGACTCCTTCGGAGCACACATCCCGGATTCGCTTCATGCGGCGGATTCCCTTCTGACGGAATGTGAAATGAATCTTTTCCATTTTCTGGAGGATCTGCTTCACCGGACGGATTCGCATGTGAAAGATTTCCGGGAGAAAACCATCAAGGACATGTCCAAGTCCGACCTTGCACGTTATGCAAAGGCGTATGCGGAATATACCGTGATTTTCAGCAGGGAACCCTATTCCGCCGCTCCGTCCCGAGAGGCAGGGACGTCTTCCGGACCCGCATCCGCCGCTGGCAGGAGAACTCCGGAACTTTCCAAAGGCAAAAGCATCCTTTAAACGCATTTTTTTATTTTCTGCCTCTCACTCTTAGCTTGGTTGAACCGGAACGGACACTGCGCGACACGGTGATCTTTGCTGCGGAGAAAAAGAAAATTCCCCCCTTCAGGCCTCTTTTCATTTCCCCCCGTTTTTTCATGTGACACCTTCCGCCGAGGAAGAGAAGGAAAGCCTCATCATTCTCCGGGACTCGAATCAGGGAAAGATCAGAAGTTTGAATCATTTTGAATCATGGGGAAAAGACGGAAAAATCCGTCGTTTTTCCAGAAAACGCGCTGAAACGGGCGCAAATCCAGGGTATTCACGAGAACGGGAGAAGGGCTTATTCTCTGTAGAAATTCTCTAGACATTTTCCGTAGAGAGAGGGGCAGGACTCCAGTCTCTTTCATGAGGCAATGGGATCTGCGCTGAAGGGAGGGGGACAGAGAATTTTTTGAGTGTAGATTTCAAATTGTCTCCTGCTCGGGATAAAAATCTGTTTTTTTTTGAATTTTCCTATCCGAGGCTATTGCTTAATTTGAATTCCTGATTATAATTATGAACATAAGCAAGTGAGAAATGCTTAGAACAACCCAAAACCAATCAACATTCGGAGAAAAAGAATGAAACGTCAAGACAAGAGTTTTACTCTTATCGAGCTCCTGGTCGTGATCGCTATTATTGCGATTCTCGCCGGGATGCTGCTCCCTGCCCTGAATGCGGCTCGTGAAAGAGCTCGTCAGATCAGCTGCACCAGCAACATCAAACAGATCATCCTCGCCTGCAAGATGTATTCCGGCGGATACAATGATCAGTTCCCGTTTGCGGACGGAGCCAGCTCCGGCGTTGATGATGCGTCCGATTCTTCCGGAGATGCCACGGGTGCGACGGATTGCCTTGAGCTTCTCCGCAGCGGCAATCTGCTTGTGGATTACAAGATCTACATGTGCCCCTCCAGCAGCGAAGGCAAATATGATTCCGGCGACAATACGAAAGCTCTGACCGATTCCGCAGTCCAGGTTACCTACATTTACTTCCCCGGTCTGACCGAAAACTCCGATCCGGACAGCGGCATGGTTTCTGATGGTTACATCGGCACGAAGTGGAATCATGAAAGCCATGGCGCCATCGGATACATTGATGGTTCCGCCCGTCAGCAGAATGGTCCGAACTGGTATCTCGAATCCAAGCACAGATCTGATGTTGCTTCCGGCGACTTCGAAATCGAGGTCAACAGTGGTTCTGGTGACTCTGGTGGTGGTACTGGTGGCTGATCAATACAAAGCATGATTACTCAGGATGTATGAATCCAATCATTCATCCGAATCGTGAAAACGAAGACCGCCCGGGAATTTCCGGGCGGTCTTTTTTTCTGTGTAAAAAAAATAGAAAAATAAAAAAATACGGCAGGCACAGCCTGCCGGGTGCAGGGAATGCAGCCCTGCCGAGGTGTATGAGGGCGAGCAGCCCTCATGTTTTTAAGAAAAAAAATAAAGTAAAAATAAAAAAATACGGCAGGCACAGCCTGCCGGGTGCAGGGAATGCAGCCCTGCCGAGGTGTATGAGGGCGAGCA
>CAKUDG010000011.1 GCA_934644965.1 uncultured Victivallales bacterium
CTTCGTTTCTTGCTGCAGTACAAATCAGGTGTATTGCAGCTTGGGTCTTTTAACTATTGACGACACGATCTAGTGTCTCTGAATTCCAAAGATCTTTAAAAAGTGTCCCCTCAGTAATAATAAAAGCATCGCATCGGTCTACAAGCTTCCAAGGCCTCTGATTCAAAACTCTTTCACCATACTCTTTCACTGAGACCAATGCGGCAAATCCAACTGCTGTTTCTTTATCCAGATTCAAGTCGACTGGTGTGAAAAAGTTTTTCTCTGTGTCTCATCACACCGGCTAAATCAATGGTCCTTCCTCTTTCTTTTCCGGGTATACAGTTTTATTTGCATTCCCTTCTCACCACTCTCTCCAAAAAATTCTCTGGCCACAGCTTCCAGCTTTCCGGGTTCAAATTCTTTTCCCCTCTCCCTGACCGATTCGCAGGAACTGAACTCTGGAGAAGTACAATAAAGGTTCCCGAATATCGTCATACTGTCGTCATAGTTTTTGATTCGGATCAGGCAGTCCTCTGTTTTTAACTGCCGGATTCTTGTACTGTAGAACGAAATACAGGCGATAAGACCTCTTTCCCCATCTTCTGCATTGAAAACAATCAGTAATCAAAAAATAATATAATTGGATCAATACAAAAAAGCAATTTTCCATTTTGAGCGTTCCGTTGTTTCGGGAAGCAGAATATTCCTTCCAAAGGAAGAACTGTTTGCAGGCAGACAAAGGAAATGCAAGCCATGCTCTGGTGATGTTTCCCAGCATCCTTCTTCCGCTTCCGCATCTTTTTTGGCATTTCACCTTTTTGTTTCCCAGATCTTCAAGCAGGTCCAGTCCGCACAAACTCCACTCAAAAACAGAAATTGAAACAGATTTTCAAAAACTGCTTGACGATTCATCCCAAGACAGCTATATTAAAAGTTTGCCGGAACATTTCGCAGTTTTGATCTAGAACGAGGATGACAACATGAAAAAATATGAATTGCAGAACATAGATGAGCCGAATCTGATGCGGGATACTTTTGCGTATGACAAAATCCCGGCATTCAAACTCGGCGGAGAAAATGTCGCGCCCCGTCTGCCAAAGGACATCTGGATCACGGATACCACTTTCCGTGACGGCCAGCAGTCCCGTCCTCCTTATACAGTCTCCGACATTGTTGAAATTTTCAAGTTCATGCACCGCATCGGCGGCAAACGCGGTTTGATCCGTCAGAGTGAATTCTTCCTCTACAGCCCCGTCGACCGCGCCGCAGTGGAGGCTTGTCAGGAACTCGGGTTTGAATTTCCTCAGATCACGGCATGGATCCGGGCGGTGAAGAGTGATTTTGAACTGGTCAAAGCCATCGGACTTTCGGAAACAGGAATCCTCACCTCTTGTTCGGACTACCATATTTTCCTGAAGTTGAAAAAGAACAGACGTCAGGCGCTTGATTCCTACAAGGATATTGTCTCCGCCGCCCTGGAAAACGGCATTGCTCCGCGCTGTCATCTTGAAGACGTGACGCGCGCGGATATCTACGGATTCGTCATCCCCATGATCAATGAGCTGAACGAACTCTGCAGAGGAACCGGAAAAAAAGTCAAAATCCGCCTCTGCGATACCATGGGATACGGACTGCCCTATGCCACGGCGGAGCTCCCCCGCGGCATCCCCGCCATGCTCAAGGCTATCCTCGACAACACCGATACCACTTCCGATATGCTCGAATGGCATGGACACAACGATTTCCACAAAGTCCTGGCAAATGCCGTCGCCGCCTGGATCTATGGATGTTCCGCAGCAAACGGAACTTTCCTCGGATTCGGGGAACGGACCGGAAATCCCCCCGTCGAAGGGCTTGTTTTCGAGTGGATGGGCCTGACTGGAATTCATGACGGAATCGACACTACTGTCATTACTGACATGGCGGAATTCTTCCGTGACAAAATCCGTTACAACATCCCTCACAACTATCCTTTCGTTGGTGCAGATTTCAACACTACTCGTGCCGGAGTCCATGCAGACGGACTCACTAAAAATGAGGAAATCTACAATATCTTCGACACGGATAAGTTCCTGAAACGTCCCTGCAAAGTAGCCATATCCAACACTTCCGGTCTCGCAGGAATCGCCTACTGGATTCATGCAAATCTCCCCGGCGGAATCGATATCCGCAAGGACAACCCCGGCATTATGGAAATCAAGGCCTGGATCGACCGTGAATACAAAAACGGAAGAACCACTTCCATCAGTGAAGTGGAAATGTTCAATCTGGTACGCGAGTATCTGCCCGAACTCTTCTGAATCACGAAACAGAATATAAAAATACGGCAGGCTGTGCCTGCCGGGTGCAGGGAATGCAGCCCTGCCGGGGAGTATGAGGGCGAGTAGCCCTCATGCTTTTAAGGAAAAAAATAAAATAAAGTGAAAATAAAAAAATACGGCAGGCTTGCCTGCCGGGTGCAGGGAATGCAGCCCTGCCGGGGAGTATGAGGGCGAGTAGCCCTCATGTTTTTTTTATTATTTTATTATTTTATTATTTTATTTCTGCCTCCGGCGGCCAGCATCTCGCCGCTGGAGTGCGACAAGGTCACGGACCTTGACCTCGAGAAAAATGCTAGCCGCATTTTTCCGTAGTTTCTTGATTCACATTTCTCTGCCATTCTTCAGAATGAAAAAAAAGAATCCGGCCCCCGCACGTTTCCGCAGCTCAGGGCCGGACCATGATCTAAAACAAAGATCCAAAAAAGAATGACTTATTCAAAGAATTTCTTTTTCAGATAATCACGCCGTTTCTCCGCCAGGATATATTCAAATTCAGCCCACTGCGGAACGTACTTATCAAAAAGCATGTCGATATCCGCATCCTGAGAAGCGATTTTCTCACCGGCCTCGTCCAATTCCTTGACCCAGGCGGCAAGTTCCTCCTCGTAGAAGGCAGGATCACCCAGCTCCGGATCATCCCGCCAGACCGGAAGAGTTTTGCTGTTTTTGAAACGGTAATACGCCGAAGCGCAAAGATTGCGCTTGATCGCCTTTTCCTGTTCCGGTGTGAAGTTGAAATGAAGCTGAAGCATGCGCGCGAGTTCGTGCACCTGCCCCGAAATCGTCTGTCCTCCCCCGGGCGACCAACGCTGAAGCCCAAGGTACCAGACCTTTCCATCCAGCGGCAGAGTGTCATAAAACGCAATCCACGGGATGAATGTATGCGCCACAATTCCCTCGGGCGTTGTACACGCATCGCTCCGGAAAAAGTCCTCCGTCAAACGGTAACGCGGAGAAGGCGAGGCAAAATCAATATTGACTTCATCCTTCGCATCCGGCAGATTCGAGAAAAACCACATATTGTACGGCGCTTCCTCCGCAGGACGGAATGTGCATTCCAGAGATCCGCCGGAACGTTTCCCCGTCAGGACCTCCTCCACCTTCGGATCATTGCAGCGGACATAAATGTGCACGCCTTCCATGTCATAGACAATGCGGATCCCCGTCTTCCATTCCGGATCCGTCTGAGGCTGTTTCGCATCCTTCAGGAGGCGCTTCACATCCGTATCCGTGCTGATGTTCACGTTGTCGCCGTACGGGACAAAACGCGTTTCCATGGACTTCCAGTCATTGTACATCGGAGTCCTGGAAAATCCGTCCGCAGTACGGGGCGGATTGAACAAATACTGCACCGTATAACTCTTCGGGGAAAGAGAAATGAAACGCTTGTCCAGAATGTTGTTGTAAATGCTCCGGCAGACATCGTAACGTTTTGCTCTGTAGAACAATTCAGAAACACGGCGGAGCAGACGCAGCTTGGATTCGGAACTGAGTTTGTCCGCAGCAAACGCATCGTCAAATTTCTCTACAGCATTCCCCTTGTTGAAGAAATCCACCGCCCGCCAGTAAAGAAGATCCTCCGCCTTCGGGGAAGGTTTCTTTGCCAGTTCCTCCGCAATCAGGGCGGACACCTTCGGTGTGTCCTTCTTCCACAGATAGATCATCACCGCGGAGTCCATGCTGCCGGACCGGTTCAGTTCCACAGCCTTCCCGATCTGATCCACGGCAAAGGCGAAATCACCGTATCCGAAGGCAGTCCAGGCATTCTGACGGTAAAAGTCAAAGCGCGCCGGCTGTTTGCCTTTTTCGATGGAATCGTTCAGACGGATCATCTCATCGGTCAGTTTGCGCCAGTTCCCGTAGGCCTCCTGATCACAAAAGCCGCGCTGAAACCATTCCACATTCCCGCTGCGCTTCCGGAGATCCCCCAGAACCCGGAATTTCTCTGCCGGCGTAATCTTTGGGTTTGCCAGCTCGGCACGGAAAAGCTCGGATGCCGTTGCATTCCCCGCATTCTTGGCCAGCAGTGGAACAATGCTCGAACGAAGCGGACCGTACGGCATGGCAAGAACTTTTTTGCGAATCGCTTCAAAAGACCGCATGTCGCCTCTCTTCAATGCAGCAGCACCGAGAGAACCGAGTTCAAACTGCGCAACCTGATCCGAAGGAAGAACCCGGGATGCCTCCGAAAGGGATTTGACGGCAAGATCCTCACTCAAATTCAGATATTCGTTCAGGACACGGACCATCCGGGTGCATGCCGTCTGATATTCCCGTTCAAATCTCCGGTCCGGTTTCTCTTTTTTCTGTTCTTTTTCCCACGCGTCCTTCATGGAAGCCGTCACAGCGACGAGTTCCTTGAAGAACTTCTCTCCTGATGCGGAGTCGCCCGCTGCTTTCACCGCGCCGATGGCAAGATTGCTGAGCGAATCAGTGACCTGGAAATTCGTAAAGTTGTCCCTGCCCGCGCGTCCGTAGAGCTCAGAGGCAGCTTTGAAATAATCGCCGCTGATGGAAGAGAGGCCGTTGATCAGATTCTTGATCGCCTCCGTCCGCTGCGTCGAAGGCGGAAGTGATTCCAGAAGGGAAAGCGCTTCCAGAGCCTCTTTCCCATAGGGATTCTTCTTCACGGAAGCATATTTGAGCGCAAGACGGCCGAGGGACGCGGGATTTCCCGTCGCCCGGACAGTCGCGGCGACATCGGCGGTCAGAGCCGCATCCCCGGAACGAAACACAAGCTCCATCATGCGGTTGCACGCATTGAAGATCTGAGCGGCGTTCAGAGATTCGTTCTTGAGAAGGTCTTTCCAGTCCGCGACGGCTCCGGGAAGATCGGCGGCGGCACGGACCTGAACGGCATTGAGTTTCTCCGTCAGGAGTTTCGCATCTATGAACTGGGCTTTCTTCAGCTCGGGTGCGGCAGCTTTGGGCTGCTGGGCCGTCAGAAGCGGAGAGAGGGTGAAAAGTGCAGCCGCTCCAAAAATCAGCGGATAGGATAAGGAAGATATCGGGAAAGCGTGTCTCATGATTTCTGCTCCTTGTTCAAGGCTCTTTCAAGCTGCATGATGTGATTGATGCATTCCGCGCGGAAGGTATCCGGATTTTCGCGCGTATCCCAGTAGGCAAGGAAGGCAAGAGCCTTGCGCCCGAGGTGGAGAACATCGGCATCGGAGGATTTTTCCGCTTCAAAAGCAAGCTGTTTGAGCTTGGTGGCATAACGGATGTCGTCCAGGCCCTCGCGGACGCCTTCCCAGGCGAGCGTGTCGAGAATCCGGTCCGAAATCGCATAGACCATGATGATTCCGCGGTAGTTGGATTCATAGGCGATGGCGAAATCATTCCAGTCGTTGCGGTACCAGGTGTAATTCGAGGAAAGGTCGTAATTCGCCTTGTAGGCCATCAGTCCGTGGATCCGGCGGAAATAATCGGGATTCTCCGGTCCGGAATGGGGGTCAGCGTACCAGCCCGTCAGGCCTTCCGGATGAGCCTCATGGAAGAGCCGGACCCTTTCTGCACGTTCTTCCGAAGGCATGCGCGGAAGCACCATGAAGTCCAGTGGATACAGCATTTTCTTGTGGTCATGCGCGGAAACCATGACCCGGGCTCCGGCGGCATGTGCGGCACGCCAGGCGGGACGTTCGGCCTTGATGGTCGAATATCCTCCCTCGTCCGCGCCGTAGCAGTAGAAATCGGTGTGGCCGAGATATTTTTTGCAGAGCGCCGCCGCGGCGTCCAGCTGCGACTGGAGCTGATCGAGTTTGGCCAGCGACTCCGGAGTCGGCTTCCCGTAGATCGAAAGGTGCACCCCGGGACCGTTGGCAAACAGCGGACGCAGGAAAACCCCGACTTTTTTCGCCAGTTCCACTTCCTTTGCAAACTGGGCCTCGTTATTCGGATCGAGTTTCGGGAACCCGAAAAGGTGCGTGGCATTGTGGTCGACAAGATTTTTCAGAATGCGGGGATTGTCCTGTGCGCCGCCCGTGCCGTAAAGAGAAAGGAAGAAGGGTTTTGAAATGTCGTAGTTCGTGGCGGGACGCGGAAGTTCAAAGGGAAGAACGCCCAGTTTCACGGGAATGGTGCCGACTTTGCTGCCGTCGGCCGTCATGGTGATGGATCCGCTGTAAACGCCGGGTTTCGCTTCCGAAGGGACATGGACGGTCAGCATGAACTGTTTGAATTCGTCCCGGTTCAGCACCACAGGCTGGAGGACGTCGGCATCCTTCAGCAGGGCGATGCGGACCATATTGGTGAATTTATAGTCGGTCACCATAAAATCGGCGCTGATCCATTCGTAATGGGTGGAACCATCGGCATTGGAATAGCGGGCGTAGTTGTCTTTGGTGGAGGGATCGGCGAAGATCAGGTTTTCGTCATTGACCAGGAGTTCGGGAGTCAGCACGCGGCGCAGCGGATCGGCCATATAGCCGAACCAGCCGGAACCGCACTGATACCAGATCTTCACCAGTTTCAGATCCAGCGCCGATGCGGGAATCACATTGCCCTTCCCGTCCCTGAGGTCGGACACCTTCAGTTCAAAGCGGTTCACATTCTTTTTCGGATACACCACAAAGGAGGCGGGTTCAAATTCACCTCTGGCCGCCATGATGTCCAGCGGAGCCGCCAGTTTTCCATCCACAGGATAGAGATCCGGCAGACGTTTGATATCGCTCATCGGTGCAACAGCGTAGTAAAGAACAGGTGCCTTTTTCCATTCTTCCGGCGCCTTCGCCAGGTCTTCCGCCACCTTCGCGGCATTGGACTTGACCGCTTCCGGTGACAATGGATAAGTTTGACGGCCCGGAGCATCTGCCGCACGAACAGACGGAATGCCGCATAACGCGGCCAGAAGCAGCATCAGCGAAAACTTCATTACCATTCGTCTTTCTTTTGTTGTTTTTTTTCTGTTGTCATCGACTGAAACAGGTGTTCAGAACTCAGAAGGTAGAATATTCCCCCGTCTTTCAAAATACAAGCTCCATCTTCAGCGGAAAAGCAAAAATCAACAAAAAAAATAATACTACACTTTTACAATCCAGCACTACATTCACAGCAGGAAGACTCCCCCGGCTTTGCGGAAGAACGCGCAGAAGAAAGCGCAGAAGAAAGCGCAGAAGAAAGCGCAGAAGAAAGCGCAGGAGAAAGCGCGGGAGAAAGCGCGGGAGAAGGAAGATTCTCTCTTCCATTCTCAGCGCTTCCCCCAGCAGCCGGGCTTGTATTTTCCGGAATGCGAAGCATATTAATAAGCTTTATGTCAGCAGAAGAAGACGGCGCACGGATGGCCCCCCTTCCCCACCGATGCCGGAGAACATAGCAGAATCGCCAAGCATCGGTGTCACGTTTCCGGCGTGCTCCGTTGAGGAAAAACACAAGAAAGTCTTTTTTCCCTCCTTCCCGACGATCGGAAGCCGAAACAGGAAAAGTAAAGAAGCGAAAAACAAAAAATAGGAAGACGGAAAACGGGGAAACAATCCGGAACTGAATCCGAAACTGAAACTGGAACTGAAAAATGGATTATGCACTTTATCTCATTGCCCCGCTGATGGGCTTTGCCGGAATGATGTCAGGAGGCTACTGGGGGGTGGGCTGCGGCTGGATCGTGGTGCCGACGATGCTGATTCTCGGATTCGACACATTTTCCGCAATCGGGATCGGTCTTCTTCAGATGCTTCCTCCGACCATACTGACCGTATACCGCCAGTATCCTGAAATCGGCTGGAAACGCGGCGAACCGGGCAGGACTCTGGCGCTTCCGATTGCCGCGGGAGCGTTTCTGACATCGCTGGCGGGGAAAAGCGTCAATACGGTGCTGATCGGGCTCTGGGGAGCGGAGACCATCCAGTGGCTCATCATTGCCCTGATTCTCTTTCTGATCTTCCAGACCCTCTGCAGCAAGACCGCCTGTTACGGAGACGCTCTGCCGGAAATCGGCCCCAGAAAAAGCGGGATCGCCTTCGGGACAGGACTTCTGACGGGACTGGTCTCTTCCATGCTCGGAGTCGGAGGAGGAATTCTGGTCCGTCCGCTTCTGACCTCCGGGTTCCGCATGCCGGAATATTACACGAGCCGGATTGTGCGCTTTCTTCTGCTCGTGACAACAGGGACGGGAGGACTCACCTATCTTTTCCATTCGGGAGGAATCGACTGGCACGTGCTCTGGATTTCGATGCTGGTGGCATTCGGCGGGATGTTCGGCTTTCCCGTCGGAGTCCGGATGCACACGATTGTATATGACGGCGGTTACGCCCAGCACATCCACAAGAGTTTCGGCTTCATGGGCTTTGCGGTTCTCACCAACACAATTCTGAATATGGCGGGGCTGGAGATGTTCAGCCGTTTCCTGATGCTGGCACTGGGTTTTCTGCTCTGCGTCTATCTTTTCCTTTTCACGCTCTATACGAAAAAGCATCCCCGGGAAACCGCGGGAACTGGCGGCGTTCACTGAACGCAATCATGCGGCAAGGCTGTAAAAAAGGAAAAGAAGGTGTATATTCCCGAACCTATGATTCAAGAAGGAAAGAAGAATTTGACAAATTTGACAGATAAGGATTCCGTCATGGAAGAAGAAATCAGAAGTCTCCTCACGCAGCTGGGAGAAGATCCGGACAGAGAGGGGTTGAAAGATACACCGAAACGCGTCAGGAGAAGTCTGGAATACCTGACGCGCGGCTACAAGCAGGATATTGCCAGCGTCATCAACGGAGCCATCTTCACAGAGGAATGCGATGACATGGTCATTGTCCGCGACATTGAATTCTACAGCATGTGCGAACACCATCTTCTGCCGTTCTTCGGGAAATGCCACATCGGCTATATTCCGAGGGGGAAGGTCCTGGGCGTGAGCAAGCTGGCGAGACTTGTGGACGTGTTTGCGCGGCGTCTCCAGCTGCAGGAACGGCTTTGCGCGCAGGTGGCGCGGGTGATCGACACGGCGGTGTCTCCGCTGGGAGTCGGGGTGGTCATTGAGGCGACTCATCTCTGCATGCTGATGCGCGGAGTCCAGAAACAGAATTCAAAAATGGTGACTTCCACCATGCTCGGGAGCTTCCGCAAGGAGGCCTCCACCCGGGCGGAATTCCTGAAACTGATCAAGGACTGAAGGAAGGTCTCGGAAAAGAAGGACGGGCGGATCATGAAAGCACTGGTGCAGAGAGTGAAAAAAGCCTCCGTGAGCGTGGACGGGGAAGTCATCGGAGAAATCGGGAACGGACTGCTTGTTTTCATCGGCGTCACTCATGGAGACACGGAAGAGGATGCGGCATACCTGGCGGAAAAAATCGCGCATCTGCGCATTTTCCGGGATGAAAACGATAAAATGAATCTGTCCCTCCTGGATATCGGGGGCGGAGCGCTGGTGGTCTCGCAGTTCACGCTCTACGGAGACTGCCGGAAAGGCCGCAGACCCGGATTCTCGGACGCAGCCGAACCGGAACTTGCTGACCGCCTCTATGAAAAATTCGTGGAACTTTTGCGTTTGCAGGGAGTCAGACAAGTCGAAACGGGGCGCTTTGCCGCCGATATGCTTGTGAAACTGGAAAATGACGGTCCCGTCACCCTGATGCTGGAGTCTCCGGATGACTGAAAGAACCCCTTCGGGAAAACCCGGAATTGAAGTCTGGCTTCTCCGGCATGGAGAAAGCCGTGCGCAGAGCGGTGAAGAAACCGGTCTGGACACCGGTCTTTCCGGATCCGGAAAACGTCAGGCCCAGGCGGCGGGAGCCTTTCTGAAGGGCTTCTGCTTTGATCTTGTGCTGGTCAGTCCGCTCAAGCGCGCGGAAGAGACTTTCTTCTCCGCACGGGAGGGGGGACTGTCCTGCACGGAGGCCTGCTGCGATTCCCGTCTGATCGAAAATATGCCGTACGGCGGATATCTTCCGCTTTTTCCCCGGCGTTCCGGCGCGCTGGCTCCCTTTTCGTTCCGGCGCATCCGGGAGAGACGCTCCGGCATGGCGGGAAAGAACGGGAACACGGCAACGGCGGATTCCATTTTTCCTTTTTCTTCTCCACCTTCTTCTTTTCCTCCTCCGCTCCGGGAGGAAGACGCCCGGGAAGAAAGCGCGGACTGGAATCTTTCCCCGGAAGAACGCGCCGAATCGCTCCGGAAAGACCTTCTCCTGATGCGGGAGAATCTGGGAATGAAACGGCTGCTCCTGATCTCCCACGGAATGTTTCTGGAGGATTTTGCGGACCGCTGTCTTGGAAAAGACGGGAAAAGCGAAGGAGATCAAACACAGGAGAAAACTGGAGCCGACCGGAAGGACAGCCTTCCTCCTCCCCGGATGGGAAATGCCTCCATATCCATGCTGAAGCTGTTCCCGGAACAGGAAACGGGAAGACTCGTCTTCTGGAACCGGATCCCCGCCGCGGCGGAGGGGGAAGCACTCCCCTGCTCAGCAGCAGCGACAGCGACAGAAAAAGAAGAAGAAAGGACCAGCAGCCGTGTCTGACAAGAAAAAAAGCGACAGCCGCATAAGGAAGAAACGCATTGCGATTCTGGGCTCCACCGGCTCGGTGGGGGAGAATGTGGTCCGCACCGCTCTGGCGTTGAAAGACGAGGTGGAAGTTCTGGCACTGGCCGCCAATACGAGTGCATCCAGGGTGGCGGAACAGGCTGTGCTGCTGAACTGCCGTGCGGCCTCCGTCAGCGATTCTTCAAGGGAGGAAGAACTCCGGCGGCAGCTTCCGGAAGGATGCAGGGCACTCAGCGGAGAGGAAGGACTGCTCCGGATCATCCGGGAAGAAAAGCCCGATCTGATTTTCTGCGCGATTGTGGGGACGGGTGGATTGGCTCCCTGCCTTGAAGCCTTGAAACTGGGATGCACCGTGGCGCTTGCGAGCAAGGAAGTCATGGTCATGGCGGGCCGGCTTGTGACGGAGACGGCAGCAGGGAACGGGGGGCGGATCCTTCCTCTGGACAGCGAACACAGCGCCCTCTTCCAGTGCCTTCAGGCGGGACGCCACGAAGAGGTGGAGAAACTGATTCTGACGGCGAGCGGAGGGCCGTTCCGGACCTGGAGTACCGAACGTCTGACACAAGTCACTCCGGAAGAAGCACTCCGGCATCCGACCTGGTCGATGGGGCCGAAAGTCTCGATTGATTCCGCGACATTGATGAACAAGGCTCTGGAAATGATCGAAGCGCGTCATCTGTTCGGGATTCCGGCGGAAAGGATCGACGTTCTGATTCATCCGCAGTCCCTGGTCCACTCCATGGTCGAGTTCCGCGACGGCGCCGTAATCGCCCATCTGAGCATGCCCGACATGCGGTTCCCCATCCAGTACGCCATGACCTATCCCGAACGCAGACAGACGGATCTTCCGCATCTGAAGCTTTCTGAAATCCGGAATCTGGAGTTCGCCTCTCCCGACCGGGTCCGTTTTCCCTCTCTTGATTTTGCCGTTCATGCCATGGATGCGGGCGGCACCATGCCCGCCGTCCTGAACGCAGCCAACGAAATCGCGGTCGAGCGTTTCCGCAGAAGGGAAATCCGCCTGACGGACATCTGGAAAATCATAGAAAAAACCATGGAACAGCACATTCTCCTTGAAGACTCGCAACTTGATGCTATTCTATCAGCCGACGCCTGGGCGCGATCGTTTGCCCGTTCGCTCCCAGTTCCGTCCGTCCCCCTTTTCTTCTCCTCCTGCGGCGGAGCCGGAAACAGGGACAGAGCAGACGGCGGAGCAGGGAAATGACGGAAACAACAAATTCGAGGCCGCATCAGAAAAGCGCCCTGGCGGGGAAGGAAAATCAAGAAAATCACAGGAAAGAAACAAACGGACTCATTTTTCTGTCCAATACAGCCGGGATCCGCTCCTGGAAGTCACCGGTCCGGCAGACCGGATCGGCCAGTCCGGGGAAAAGCGGTCCGGACTCCGGCGAAGGCGGCGGCAGCGGTCCTGACATTGGTGGCACTGTGACCGCACTACGGGGAAAAAACAACAGGAGAAAACGGAATGTGGAATGAAATTTTTTATCTGGGGATCATGCCTGCGTTGTCCGTGATCGGATCGGCGCTTTTCATGGTGGTGTTTTTCGGACTCTGCGTCTTCATTCATGAACTGGGGCATTTTCTGGCGGCGAAGGCATGCGGGCTGCATGTGGTGGCGTTTTCCATCGGGTTCAAAAAGATCTGGGGGAAAAAGATCGGCGGGGTGGAATACCGGATCGGATGCATTCCGTTCGGGGGATACGTGGATCTGCCGCAGATTGATGCGACGGGGGATCCCAAGGACGAAAACGGAAATCCCCTGCCGAAGGCGAGTCCCTGGGCACGCATAGTGAGCGCCTTCGCAGGACCGCTGTTCAATATTCTCTTCGGACTGTTTCTCGGGTGTTTCATCTGGATTTACGGTCTTCCGCAGGATACGCCGAAGATGAAGGAATTCAAGGTGCTGTCGGTGGAAGAGGACAGTCCGGAATACCGGGCGGGGCTGCGGAAGGGAGACGTGATTGTCAAACTCAACGGGAAGAAATTTGAGAACACATGGTCCGGCTTCGTGCGGGACATCATGCTGGACGTGGGGGATACACGGCTGGACATTCTACGCGACGGCAAACCCATGCAGATTGTCTATCAGACCGTCATCAACCAGAAAGTGGCACCTGAAGAAGGACTCGCCTATCCGTTTTTCCGCCCGGAAATTCCCGTGATCGTCTTTCCGGAGAAGGGGTCGCCCGCGGCGGAAGCGGGTCTTCTTGCCGGGGACCGGGTCGTCAAAGTGAACGGCAGGGAAATCTACGGAGCCGACGAGCTTGAAAGCCTCGTTCTCTACTCCTGCGGAAAGGAGCTGTCTCTGAGCATTCTGAGAAACGGTACGGAGGAAAAGGAAATCAAGGTCATTCCCGTTCCCGATCCGAAAATGCCCGAACCCGCCTATATGCTGGGCATTCTGCTCTCCTACGAGAAAGGAGTTCCGGAAGTGGAATCCGTGAATCCCGGCATGCCGGCCGAAAACATCCTGAAAAAAGGCGATCTCATCCTGAAGGCGGACGGAAAGATGCTGGACAGTTCCTTCCCCCTCAACAAACACATCGCGGAAACCAAGGACGCTCCAGTCATCCTGACGGTGCAGAGAGGAGAGGAAACTCTGGATCTGACACTCCGTCCGGAAAAACTTGTCTTCGGCCGGATCGGAGTCGGCTACATGATCCGCACCTACCCGAATCCGATTCAGCAGTTTGAAAACGTGCTGGTGCTGACGTACAAGTCCCTGCGCGGCGTTCTTACGGGAATCCGGAACAAACTCGGGTTTGAAGAAAAGCATACGACTCTGAAACCCTCCCATTTCAGCGGTCCGATCGGGATCGGGCGCTATTTGTTTGTCTCGGTCCACCGCGGCTCCCTGCTGCTGGGGATCAATCTGGTGGTGCTGATCACGTACAACCTGGGTCTGCTGAACCTGATGCCGATCCCGGTGCTCGACGGCGGACACATTGTGCTGGCTTTGTATGAACTGGTGTTCAGAAGACCGCTTCCGGCAAAATGGCTTCAGCCGGTGACGGTGGTGTTCGTGGCGTTCCTGGTGATGTTCATGCTCTTCGTGTCGGTGTTCGACGTGAAGAAGATGTTCGGGCTGTGACGCAAATGGAAAGGCGGAAGAACACCTGGCAGATCCGCATCGGGTCCGTCGCCGTGGGGGGCGGGGCTCCGGTTTCCGTGCAGTCCATGACCAATACCGACACCCGGTCTCCGGAGGCCACGCTTGCTCAGCTCCGCGCCCTCGCGGAGGCAGGCTGCGACATCGCCCGGCTCGCAGTCCCCGACTTTGAAGCCGCCGAGGCGCTTGAAAGCATTCTCCCTTCCAGCCCGCTCCCGCTGGTTGCGGACATTCATTTCGACTACCGTCTTGCACTGGCCGCAATCCGGGCGGGAGTTTCCGCCATCCGGATCAATCCCGGCAACATCGGGGCTCCGGACCGGGTCCGTGCCGTGGTGGAGGCCGCAGGAGAAGCATGCATTCCCATCCGGGTCGGAGCCAATGCGGGGAGCCTGCCGAAGGGACTGCTGGAGAAAGAGCTTGCAAAAGGACTGTCCAGAGAGGAGGCTCTGGCCGAGGCACTCGTCAGAGCCGCCATGGAACAGGTGAAGATGCTCGAGGAGTTCTCCTTCGACAGGATCAAAGTGTCTTTGAAATCCAGTTCGGTGCCGGTCACGGTGCAGGCCTACCGCCGTTTCGCCGCCCGCTCGGACTATCCGCTTCACATCGGAGTCACGGAGGCGGGAACGGTGTTCCGGGGAACCGTGAAGTCGGCCGTCGGAATCGGAACGCTGCTGATGGAGGGAATCGGGGACACGCTCCGGGTGAGCCTGACCGCGGATCCTGTCGAGGAAGTCCGGACCGGGATCGCCATTCTCGAGGCCGCGGGACTGCGCCGGAGCGCTCCGGAAATCGTTTCCTGCCCCACCTGTGGACGCACCGCGTATGACATGTTTTCCCTGGTGGATCAGGTGGAGCGCTTCGTCGAGTCCGTCAAGGCAGAGGGCAGACGGATCGGCGTCCGCAAAATCGCCGTCATGGGCTGTGTCGTGAACGGGCCGGGAGAAGCGGCCGATGCGGAAATCGGCATCGCCGGCGGTGGAGAGGGGGGAAAACTCATGTTGTTCCGTTATGGGAAAACCATTGCCGTCCTGCCTGAGTCGGAGGCCTTCGAGCGGCTCAAAACTGAGATTCTGAAACACTCCTGAGAAAAAAGGGAAAAGAAAAAACGTTTTCCCTTTTCCTTCCCGCTTGCAGGGAACGTTTCCGACGGCTAAGGTACCTCGCTGTCATCTGCAAAAAAAGAGGAAGGAAGAAGATTCCCCCATCCGCTTTTTTTACGGACTGAAAATACAGAAACAGGAACAGAGAATACAGAGAGGACCTATGCAGAAGATCAAACTTCCGGAATGCGGGATTTTTATCGGATCAGGCGTGTACAACACTTCAGCGGACTATCTGATCTGCACGATGCCCGGCCACTATACCTGGACGGCGCAGACCTTTTCCCCCATGGAAATGATCGACAGGATTCTGGAAGACAATCAGGGCAATCTGGCCCAGGTCTGGGGCTATGCGCGGGGACTCTCTCCCAGGATGAGGGCGGAATGGTTCTATGCGCTGGACGAAATCGGCGTGCAGCTGCCCGACCCGGACTGGGAACAGTTCCGTTATCTGAATCACAAAGACATGGAAGTCTTCCGGAAATACGAGGACCGCTTCGGTGCGGGACTGGTCCGTTTTCTCCGAGAGGCCCGGAAACGGGGGCTCTACACCGCCTTCATCTACACCAGCGGCAAGGATGAATGGGTCCGCCAGCTGAAGGAAACCGGAGGGGAATTCTATCTGGGCTATGACTTCGGGGAACGTTACAACATCGGATTCCAGGATGCGGAAGCCCTTTTGAAAGAAGGAAAAGCCGTCTCGCTCGGAGCGCTTGCGGACCGGCTGATCGAACGGGTGAAAGCGCATGTGGACGAACGTCATGCCCAGGGCTGGGGACTGGTGATGGCGACCAGTTCCAACTTCTCATTGGACTACGAAATTTTCGGTGGTGCGGAAGTGCCCGTCATTGAGGACTTTGCGTTTCCGCATCTGAATTTTTCATCCGGATTTTCCCGTGGGCTCTACCGCCAGTATGATCTTCCGCTCTGGGGTTCCCATCTGGCGCATGAGCATTATGCCTGGCTCCCGAACAGCCATCCGCGGCGCTATGACCTGCTCTCTGCTGCGATGTATCTCAAATACATGGCGGGAAGCAAAATGATCATCAATGAAAGCGGGAACTGGTTTGTGGAGCATACGCTGTCTCCGGATTCCCCCAAGTTCGAGGTCCCGCAGCGTCACGACCTCTTCCCCGTGGACGGCAACAACGGCACTCTTGCGGAAATGCTGGAGAAAACCCCTGAAGTCTTCCGCGAACCGCTGAAGGAGGCTCGCAGCTATTATCCGTATCTGAATTACGATTCGCCCACCTGCCGCCGTTACAGAGAAACCATTTCCGATTTCTGGGATTTCGTCAAAGCCAACGGCACGCCGGAGGGACAGCCGGAAAGCAGCATCGCACTGGTCAAGGGAAACTGCGATCTCTGCACTGCGCGTTACAATCACAATTACGCCATCGCCGGACTCTATCCGCTCGCAGATGAGAACCCGGCCTGGATGGAAGGCATGCCGGAACGGAGCTGGGACATTGCAAAAAAGGTCTTCTTCCCCCTCAAGGAACTCTTCGCCCCCTACCGGAACCATTTCCTTTCCGGAACGCCTTACGGACAGGTGGACGTGGTCTCCTTCGCAAAAGACAATCTCAGCGCGGAGTTTCTGAAGAAAAATTACAAGGCGCTTCTCTTCACCGGGTGGAACACTTCTTCAGAGAAACAGTATGAAATCCTGAAGGAATATGTCGCCGCGGGAGGGACGCTCTTCCTCGGCATCGCCCACCTCTGCAAAAACGAAACCAGGAATTTCAATTACAAGGTCTCGGAACTGGTCAACGGCGGAGATTTCAGCGAACTCTGCGGAGTGAAGGTCAGAGGACGCGGGGAACGATTCTACTGGGCTACCGCGCCGGCGGGATCGGATACGCTCGGATTCCGTCTGCCGAGGAGGTTCGGGATCACGGCAACGCCGCTCGGGGATATTGAAATCGTCGATCCGGACGCAGAAATCCTTGTCATCAACGATGAAAACGCCCATCCTGTCATCCTGCGTCATTCCTTCGGCAAAGGAAACGTCTTCTTCCTGAACGCATGGGCCTATCCCGGCGCATTCGACAATGACGACGGGCCGGGAGGAACCATCGGTTCCGCCGGACTGATCGGCACGGTCTACCGCCATATCGCAGATCACGCCCGCGGACGGGTCTACATCACCGGAAACAATCTGGAATGCCCGGACGAAGAATGCGATTATGTCGCCTTCTCCTATTTCCCGGAAGACGGCACCATCTGTCTTCTGAACGTCGATTTCGATCACCCGCACAGTTTCAGGCTCCATCATTTCGGCGTTTCCGATCCCGTTGAGCTAGCACCGGCGGAATTCCGGAGGATCCATACGGCCAGAGCCTGATTCTTCCGTTTCTTCTCTTCCTTCCGTCTCCGTTTTTGAGGGGAAAGAAGGAAGCGGCGGCCGCAAGAAGCCGCCGCGCCGGAGCGCACCCCTCACAGAGTCTTTTTCTCCGTGAAAAAGACTGAAACGCCCGTGATATGACAGGCAGGAAAACAGGAACGGGAAAACGGAGGAAGAAGCGGAACAGGACTCTCCGCCGTCTTCTCAGAGACATGGAGCCGGAAATCAGAAAAAGGACACAGGAGAAAAAGATGATCCGGAGAAGATTTTCCCAGAAAATCCGCTGGAAAATCACCCGGCCTTCAGACATCCTGCGGCAAGAAAGCGCCCGTTCTCAAAGCCGACGTTCCGGGGAAGGCTGACGGCAATGGAACTCATTCCGACCGCTTCAAGAGGATTGTCCCGCCCGAGCCGCCAGAAGTCTTCTTCGGAGAAAGAGGGGAACAGCCCTGCCAGGAAATTCAGACAATCCAGCATGACGGCGGAACTTCCGGCAAGGGTGGGGGCATTCAGATTCCGGATCGCCCCGTCCGGACAGACGCGGACGCGGGTGCCGAAGATTTCATATTCTCCTTCCGGGAGTCCGGCGACCGGGGCACTGTCGCTCGTAATGACAGTGCGGGAAATTCCCTTCAGCCCGAGAACGATTTTGAGGAAGGAACGCGGCACATGATGCCCGTCGCTGATCAGCATCGGGCGCAGAGAGGAAGCCAGCTGCGCATAAACCGGATTCCCGTGACGGTTCAGCAGATTCGGAATCCCGTTCCCGAGATGAGTGGAAAGAGTGGCTCCGACGGCAATCGCGCGTGCGACATCCTCGTCTTCCGCAAGCGAATGCCCCACGGACACCGTAACACCTGTCTCCCTCGCATGAGCAATCAGCGTTTCGGCCCCGGGCCGTTCCGGCGCTACCGTCAGAAGTCTGACCTTTCCCCGCGCCAGTCCATACAGTTCGTCGAACAAAGCCGGGGAAGGTTCCCGCACAGCCTGAAGCGGATGCGCCCCCAGTGCTCCCGGTTCCGGGGAAATAAACGGACCCTCCAGATGAATTCCCAGAAGACGTCCGCGGAGTGCCGGCTCCTCCGATGCCTCCGCCAGAACAGGAAGGACATGTCTGTAGATTTCCATTGAACTGGTAATCACCGTGGCAAGGAAGGCTCCTGTCCCGCGTTTTTCCAGTTCGTCCGCAACGGAAAGGACTTTCCCGACTGTGAGATCCGTACGCGAAAAATCAATCCCGAGAAATCCGTTCACCTGCAAATCCACAAAAGAAGATCTCATTTTCCCACTCTCCCGTATTGTATTGGCGTCTCTTCTCTTTCTTTTCTCCATCCCGGCAGACCTCCCCCCCCCCCGGAACAACGGGAACAGGTTTTTCCGCTCCAGTCCGGAACGCCGCCTTCTTTTTCTTTTCTTCCTCTTCTCCGGAAGAAACATCCCTTGCCCATCTTTTCCCTCTTCTTCTTTTTCTCCCCGTCTCCACATCCACCCTTCCGCAGACTAGCTGAAGACAGGCGGGGAACAAACAGCATTCGGGAAAAGAAAAAGCGGGAATGATCAGGAGACTGTATCCCGAATCCGCAAAAAATACAAGCCCCCCTTTTGCATTTCCTCCGAATCGGGTTACATTGCTGGGAATTGCAGAACCGACAATATACAACAGGATTGCGCATTCAGGCCCGGAAATTCTGAAGAGAAACTCTAGAGCGACTCTGCAAAGGAAAAGGGGATGGATGTGCGCTTTTCTGCCTCCTGCACTGCAACATGATGTATGAATGTGAAAACGGGAAGTGACAGACATGAATCAAAACGCCTATTTTAATGTCATAGCCACTCTGCTTCTGGCGGCGGTGGTCAGCTTCGGCATTCTCGGGATCAACGCGGTGGACCGCGTCCGCTTCAATCTGGAGGAAATCAAGCATTCTCTGCGCGAACTCGGTCAGCATTCGGGAACAGGGACGATGCGTTTGGGAACTTCCGCGGCGGAGGAGTCGAAATCCACCGGGGGGGGGATGTCCGGGAGTCCGGTTTCCAGGGCGGCGAATGCGGAATTTTTCGATCCGGACGCGCAGCAGGGAGGACGTCTCATCAGCGCCATCGAAAGCGATACGAAAAATATGAATGCCCTTGTCAACGGAGACGCCACCGTTGCGATGCTCTGGAGCAAAACCATGGATACTCTTGCGGAACGCAATTATGAGAATATCAATGAGTTTCAGCCCCTTCTCGCGGAATCGTGGACCCTTTCGGAAGACAAGATGACCTACAGGATCAAACTGCGCAAGGGAATTCTCTGGCATGATTTCACGGATCCGGTGACGGGAAGGGAATGGAGAAATGTGGAAGTCACGGCGCAGGATTTCCAGTTTTATGTGAACGTCATTCAGGATGAGACGGTCGATGCCGCTCCCATGCGCGGATATCTTCAGGGGATCAAGGAAGTCCGCGTTCTGAACGATTATGAATTTGAAGTGGTGTGGAAGGAGAAATATTTTCTTTCGATGGAGATCACGCTGTCGCTGTCCCCGCTGCCCCGGCACCTCTATCATGCGTATGAGGGGCCTTTCGACGGACGGCGTTTCAATGATGATCATGAACGCAACCGGATCATTGTCGGCTGCGGCCCCTACCGCTTCGTCCGCTGGGACAAGGGACGGCGCATCCTGCTGAAGCGTTTTGAAAAATATTACGGTGCGGCGCTCGGGATCATGCCTCCGGTCGAAACCCTTGTTTTCGAGCTGATCCAGCACCCGAACACACGACTCCAGGCACTGATCTCGGAGGATATCGACGAAGACAGTCTCACACCCGACCAGTGGGTTCACCGCACTTCCGGAAAAGCCTTCGATGAAACAGACGGCATCCTCCGGAAAATCAAATATCCCTCCTTCTCCTACAACTACATCGGGATGAATCAGAAAAATCCTCTGTTCCGGGACCGCCGCGTCCGGATTGCCCTGAGCCATCTTGTGGACCGGGAACGAATCATACGCGATGTGTATTTCAATCTTGCCCGTCCCGTCTCCGGGCCTTTCCCGCTGGACAATCCGGCAAACAATCCGGACATTCTCCCCTATGAATTTTCCGTCGAAACCGCAAAACGGCTCCTCGCCGAAGCAGGCTGGAAGGACAGCGACGGCGACGGCATCCTGGACAAGGACGGCATCCCCTTCACCTTCCGTCTGATGTATCCCAACACCTCCACCATCTACCAGAAAATGCTTCCGCTCATCAAGGAAGACATGGCCAAGGCGGGAGTCAACATGGAACTTCTGGGTCTGGAATGGGCGGTGGTGGTTCAGCGCCTGGAAAAGAAGAACTATGAAGCCTGCGCGCTCGGCTGGACCGGCACCCTCACACCGGATCCCTACCAGCTCTGGCATTCCTCCTATGCGGACATGGAAGGATCCAGCAATCACATTGGATTCGTCAATGCGGAAGCGGACAGTCTCATTGAACAAATCCGGGTCTGTTTCGATCCCGCGGAACGGGAACGGCTCTACCACGCTTTCCACCGGCTCATTCACGAGGAAGAGCCTTATATCTTCCTTTTCTCGCCCTACAACCTGATGGTCATCAACCGCCGTTATGAAAATGTGCACATCTTTCCCACGGGAGTCCCGACCAATATCCTGTGGGTGCCGAAAGATCAGCAGCTTGCGGTCCCGGGCGCATGAGACAAGAGAAATCACCGTCAACACCTATCTTTTCAGGGAATCATGAAAAAACTCAGGAAGAATGACCCCAGGCGTCTTCGTCTGCAGAAATATGCTCCTCTCGCGGTGACGGCTTTCGCCGCCTTCACACTCTTTACGAGTCTTTTCCGGCCCTTCTGGTTTGATGAAGTCCTGACCGTTTCCCTCGTCAAATATTTTTCCCCCTCCGGTGGTCCCGTGGCCATTTACCAGGCCTACGACATCCCCAACAACCACATTGTCTTCTCCCTGATCCTTTCCTTCTGGCTGCGCTTCCTGGAATGGGGATCGGAAATCCAGCCGCTCTTCCTCTACCGTATCCCGACGGCGGCGGCGGCGCTGCTTTCCATCTTCCTGCTGATCCGGCTTCTCCGGCGCAAGTTCGGAACTGTGAGCATGCTCCTGACCCTTTCCCCCTTCTGCGTCTCGGCTTCCTTCGCCGTTTTCGGAACGGCGCTGCGCGGGTACATGACCGGATTCCTCCTCACCATCCTGGCCTTCCTTGCCGCGGAAAAATGGATGCGCAGAAATTCTCTCCCGGCGCTGCTGCTGTATTTCCTTTCTTCCCTCCTCGCCGTGGGAACGGCTCCGACCTGTCTTGCCGCTCTGACGGGAACCGCCCTGATGTTTTCCTCCCGCCTCGCAGTCCGGAAGGACCGTGGATATGAAGTCTGGAAATGGGCCGTTCTCCTTGTCACGCCACCGCTTTCCCTCGCGGCCTTTTATCTGCCGATTCTTCCGAAGTTTCTGCACTGCGCAGGGTTGGGTGAGGGATGGTTTTCAGCGGAAAATGCAATCTGGAATCTGTATCTGTCTTTCGCGCTCTGTGTTCTTCCGGCGCTTCCGTTTGCGGCGGCGGGATTCGTGACGGCCTGGAGAAAGCATCCTGTCCTCCGGCTGCGCATCCTTTCCGCCGGACTGGTGTTTCTGCTGCCTCTGCCCGCTTTTTTTGTTTTCAAAGTCCCTGTGTTTCCGAGGGTGTTTTTCCCGCTTTTCCCGCTCTGGCTCTTCTGGACGGCTTTCGGACTCTCCTTTTTCTGCAGGGGAATTCTCTTCCGGAGGAGGGAAAAAGCTCAGGGGAAAAACCGTCGTCCTCAGGCGGAGGGGGGAAAAGAGGAAGAAAAACGCCGTTACAGTATTGGGCTCTACAGCTACAGGGCAGTCATGCTCACCTGCCTGCTGCCCGCCGCACTGACCATCGCATGGATGTTTCTTTCCATTCACGGATCCGCGGCGGTCAGCAATGCGGTGTTCGGGGATCCCAGACAGGACGACCTCTATTACCCGCACTATGCGCGTATGGAGGATTTCCGTCCCGATGAAACCGCTGCATGGCTCGGGAAACAGGCCCGGGAGGGGCGTCGCTTCCTCGCTTTTGTCAGCTTCCAGGCGGATCCGCATGCCACAAAATTCTATGCCATGTTTGAGGAAGGACTCTCCTCGGAATCTATCCTCTTCGATCTCCCAAACCGGGAAAAAATTCCCTTCCTTCCACGCATCGGAACGATCTATCTCATCTGCAGCGGAGAACAGGATCTGAACGAAACCCTGGAGCGCTTCGGATTCCGGAAAGCCGTCCCCGTCTACACGACTGTGCTCCAGCAGATTTATGAGGTCGTGGAGTAAATCCGGGGCGGTCTTCCATCCGGAGGGAGAAGGAAAGCCGGAGGAGCGGCAGAAGGATTTCTCCGCTTTTCCCACACGTCTTCCCCAATCTCTTCCCCCATCTCTTCCTTCCCGCCTCCACGACTCTCTTTCCCTTCCCGGGCGTGGAATCAATGCGATTACGGTTCGCGCAGATTGAAATAGTCCGCCTCATACCCGTGTTCCGAAAGGCTTTTCAGCGCCGCCTCAATCCGTTCGAAATGTTCCGGGATATAATTGGAATAGAAGGGATAGGAATATTGTTCATGGGATCCGAAATTGATGAAGTCCTTCCCCGGAATTGCGTAACAGGATTCCAGATGACGCAGAATCTGCTCCGTGCTGAGCAGATTGCAGAAGAATTCAACAGGAATCTGAAGCTGATCGTGTCTGAAATCATAGACCCCGAAGAATTCGCGTCCGTACGTTTCCCGCAGCTGCTTCCAGAAACGCTCATGAACGGTAAAAACCTTCATTCCTTCCTCTCTCAGAAAACGCATGCTCTCTTCATTGGTGACGCGGTAGAAATGCATGATCACAGGTGCGACAACGGTTTTTTCGCCGGCAAAACGCCGGATCTGTTCCGTCACGGCACGGAAATGTTCCGGGAGTTTTTCCGGGAAGGCCTCGCAGTAGGGATTGCCCGGGAATTCGGAATAGGCATGGGGGGCGAGACGCAGCCAGGAGGAATTGTCTTCCCATTCACTCCGGTAGGAATCGGACATTTCCGTCAGGAGGAAAGGTTCGTGGTCGTTCCGGAAAAAGGTGTTCAGCGTGACCTTCATGCCGTAGCGGAGGTGCATGCGCCGGAGAAAATCCAGATAAAAACTGTCGAAAATGGAATGATGACGTTTCCGGACGATTTCGGTCAGGAAAAAGGAATTGTCGTCGATGAAGAAGTTGTAGCGTTTTCCCCGGTCGTAATCACAGACGGGCCGGATCCGCAATGTCTCGGTTCCATCCTCCAGGAGCAGTTCGGGGAAGCGTCCGCGGAGCTCCGCTTCGCCACGGAACGAAGCATCCTCCTCCGAATGCGCGGGCACTCCGTTGATGCGGACGGTCCGCCCCGGGAGCGTTTTCCCGCGCACTTCAATCCGGAAAAAGTCCGGTCCGCATTCCAGGGCCCGCGCATGATTGATCAGTTCGCCGTCGATGGGAAATGTGCTTGTCAGATGCTGTGTCATAAGGCTGTGTTCTCCTGTTCTGTTCGGGTTCTTCCCTCTTTTTTCTTTTCAGGCTGATCCTTTTCCCTGATTATTTGTTTCCGCTTTTCTCCGGAGAAGATCCGGTTTTCTCTCTTATCATCACCGAAGGGATTCTCCTCTTTTTTCCCCTTCTCTGCAAGCATGGAAGAAAAAAAGACGGAAGGAGCTGCGGAGAGAAAAAAACACGTGATAAGGGAAAGGGAATCTCTCAGTCCTTCGGCGCAAAGAGGAGACATCCGGCCTCCCGGAAATGCTCAATCATCTCCCGGAGCTTCGGCACGGGGATGTCAAAGTGCGCGGAGAGGCAGGAGAGACAGAAAAACTCCGTCGCTCCGCGATGGACGATTTTGCGTGTCAATGCAATTTCGTCCTGTGAAAGCGGAGCGCGGCAGCGAGCGCAGAAACTCATACGCGTTTCACCGGAGTCGCCCGGAAGATCTTGCAGGCGTACGGCTCCAGGGTTTCGATGCGCAGTTCCCTGTACACGGCAGAATCTCCTGTGAAGACATCTTTGAACTGCAGATCGTATCCGGCGGCGAAGGGGAATCCGGCTTTTTCAAAGAGGAAGGAAGCACGGAGTTTCCTGTCCGTCATATTGAAGTAACCGAGAGCGAGGTCTCCTCCGGCGAGCATGCGCGCCAGCACCAGGGGCCCGGACCCTTCCACACTTCCTCCGACCACAAACGCCGGACGGCATTCCGGATCCTGATCCATGGCAATCAGTTCCGGATTCACCACCAGATCCAGCACCTCGGGAGTCATCTTTCTGAGATCGCAGCCAAGCATGAGGGGAGCGCCCATCACGCACCAGAGCGAGAACTGGGTGCGGTACTGATTGAAATCGCAGCCGGAACTGCCGACATTGCCTTTCCCGAACATGCCCACGGTCAGCATGTCCATGTCGTTGAAACACTGGGGCCCGGAATAGCAGAATTTTGCGATCTGGCTTTTCGCGATGTCGGTAAAGGACACGAAGTTGTCAATGATGTCGCCCGTGGAACGGTACATGTGTGCGCCGGAGGAGCGGATCCAGCTCCAGACGTCATCGCTTCCCCAGTTGCATGCGGAGAAGAGGATGTCGCGTCCGCAGGCGCGCAGGGCGTTGCCCATGCGGCGATAGAGCAGCGGACCGGAAGTTGTTCCGGGAGAGAAGCAGAAGTCGTATTTCAGGAAATCGACGCCGAATTCCGCAAAGGTTTCCGCATCCAGAAATTCGTGATCGAAACTGCCGGGATAGTCGGCGCAGGTCCGGACTCCGGCACAGGAATACATTCCGAATTTCAGTCCCCGCGAATGTACGTAGTCGGCAACGGCTTTCATCCCGTTCGGGAACTTTTCCCGGGAGGCGAGGAGTTTATGGGTCACGGAATCTCTTTCTTTTTCCGACCAGCAGTCATCGATCACAAGATAACGGTATCCTGCTTTGTCGAGCCCGAGTTTCACAAACTGATCCGCGCTTTCGCAAATCAGTTTTTCCGAAATCTCGGAACCGAAGGTGTTCCAAGTGTTCCATCCCATGGGAGGCGTGTTGACCAGCATGATCTCAAAATCCTTCTGATTGATTTGGTTGCATCACAAAAACGGACGGGGCGGGGGAGCCGCCCTCGGAGGACGAATTCGTTTTGAATGAACGTTTTTACCTTACGGCACAGAAATCATTTTTCAATGTCTTTTTTCTGTTTTCCGGCGTTTTCTCCACAAAAAAAGTTCGATCCGGAGAAGAAAAATGAAGCAAATGGGGTATCAAAGGAGCCGCTGCACGCTCAGACAGCGGCCGTGTGGTGCGGGGGGGAGAAGAAGCCGTCATGCCGGGATCTCGTCTTCCCCCTGCTCCACGGCGTTTCTTCAGGGAATCATCTGCTGGCTCAGGCAGTGAAGAGCACCCCCTTCCAGCAGGATATCCACACAGTCGAGCGGGACGATGTCACGCCCGGGAAAGGCGCTTCCGATGATTTCAAGCGCCTTTGCATCGTTTTTATCCTGACGGTAGGTCGGGACAAGAACCGCTCCGTTGATGATGAGGAAATTCGCATACGTCGCCGGCAGAACCTCCTCTCTCCAGCCTTCCGGACGGATCGGATCCGGTGACGGCAGCGCGAGCACTTCCAGAGGGGAACCGTCCGGAAGTCTCATCCGTTTCAAGGCATCGAAATTCCGTTTCAGGGCGTCATGATTGATGGAGGAGGGTTTTTCATCCACGGCTGCAAGGACGGCGTCTTTCCGGAAAAAACGGACCAGTGTATCAATGTGCCCGTCCGTGTCGTCGCCCTCGAGTCCGGACTTCAGCCAGAGCACGCATTCCGTGCCGAGGACATCCCGGAAGATCTCTTCCGCCCGTTCTTTCGTCAGTCCGGGATTCCGGTTCGGGTTCAAAACAACGGATTCCGTGCTCAGGAGGGCTCCCGCTCCGTTGACTTCAAGAGCTCCTCCCTCCAGCACCAGCGGCACGGGAAGGCAGGGGATTCCCAGAAATTCCGACATCTTCCGCGCGGCGGCATTGTCCAGATCCCAGGGGGGAAACTTCCCGCCCCAGGCGTTGTACTGGAAATCCAGCGCCGCGCGCTCTCCTGTCCGGAGGTTCCGCACAAAGACAGGTCCGTGATCGCGACACCAGGCGTCATTGGTCTCCACGGGCAGGAATTCGATTCTGGAACAGTCCGCCCCGGCGTTCCGGAAAAGTTCCAGAGCCCGTTCCTGCGCGGAGACGGGGAGGCAGTTGACTTTCAGATCCTCATATTTTGTCACGGCGGCGGCAAATGCGGCGTAGGCCTCTTCCATTTCCTTCCGGCATCCGGGCCAGGTGAGGGGATTCTGGGGATAGGAGAGAAGCACTGCGCTCTGCGTCTCCCATTCGGCGGGCATCCGCCATCCGGAAGAGAAATTCGGAGTGTGTTCATTCATCATCGAAGCGCCTCAGGATAGGGGTGTAGGCATCCGTTCTGCGGTCGCGGAAGAAGGGCCACATTCTCCGGTGTTCCTCCATGGCTTTCGGGTCGCAGTCTGCATAGAGGATTCCGCAGGAGTCCCGGGATCCGAGCACCAGGTGGTTCCCGTAGAAATCCGCAACGAAGGAGGATCCCCAGAAACGGGTCCCGTGCTCCTCCCCCACACGGTTGACGGCCGCATAATAGCATCCGTTCGCCACCGCATGACCCCGCTGGACATTCAGCCAGGCGGAACGCTGAAGCTCAGCCAGAGCGGGACTTTCCGAGGCAATCCCTCCGATCGCGGTCGGACAGAACAGAATCCACGCTCCCTGCAGAGCCGTCAGGCGCGCCGACTCCGGATACCATTGGTCCCAGCAGATGATGACTCCGATTTTTCCGTATTTCGTATCCCATGCGCGGAATCCCGTGTCTCCGGGAGCGAAATAGAACTTCTCCTCGAATCCGGGATCCTGCGGGATATGCATCTTCCGGTATTTTCCGAGGAAGGCGCCGTCCGCATCGATCACGGCGGCGCTGTTGTGGAAGAGTCCCGGAGCGCGTCTTTCAAAAAGCGAAAGAATGAGAACGACGCCGTATTTCTCTGCCGTGCGCTGAAAATGTTCCGTCGTTTCTCCCGGGACCGGTTCGGCCAGGTCAAACAGCGCGGGATCCTGAACACGGCAGAAGTATTCTGTCTGGAAAAGCTCCTGCGTGCAGATGATTTTCGCCCCGTTTTCCGCGGCTTTCCGGATGTTTTCGTCTGTGATGCGGATGGCTTCTTCCCGCGATTCCCGCGCACAATCCTGCAGCAGCGCGATCCGAACGGTGTCCGGCATGGACTGTTCCCTCCTGAGTTGTTTCCTTTTCTTCTTGTGTTGCTTTCCCGGTCTTCCCCAATCTCTGAACAGATGAAAACAATGAAAATCCGGAAAGAGTGGAAAGATCCTGTCAATGGATTTGTCCCGTGCGCTTCGGATTCCGGACCGGCTTATTCGAGTCCGGTCCGCCCGTTCATGGCGGCGGCAATGGTGGCGGGATCGGCGTAACTCAGATCCGCTCCGGCGGGCAGTCCCCGTGCCAGACAGCTGATCTTCAGATTCCTCCCGCTGAAACGCCGGGCGATGTAAAGGGCCGTCGCCTGCCCTTCGACATCCGAACTGAGCGCAAGAATGAGTTCTCTGATGTCTCCGCTTTCCACTCTCCGCTCCAGAGACTCCAGCGCAATGGATTCCACGCCTTTCCCCTCCAGGGGGGCAATGCGGCCGCCGAGGACATGATAATGCCCTTTGAAAACCCCGCTTGCCTCTATCACCCGGATCTGAGTCGCCTCCTCCACCACGCAGACGGATGACGCATCGCGGAGCGGAGACGAACAGACCGCACAAAGGCCTTCCGCATTCTCCCCCGCCAGATTCCCGCAGCGCGTACAGGTCTTCACACGTTCCTTCAACGTCCGCAGATTTTCCGCCAGGGCTGCGATTTTATCCGCATCCCACTGGAAAACGGCAAGCGCCATGCGTTCGGAACTGCGTTTCCCCACGCCGGGCAGACTTTTCAGGAGCTCCATGAGTTCACTCAAGGCTTCGGGATAGGCATTCTGCATGGGAGAGTGCGACTCCTCGCGTTTTTTTCTTCCGTTTTCATCTTCTGGCGATTCCCGTTTCTTCCCCGCCGACAGCGGCGTCGGAGGCGGGGGGAAGAAACAGAAGCTCTCAGGCGGGAAATCCGGGGATTTTCAACCCCCCCGTCGCTTCGGAAAGACGCCCTGCCGCTTCCGCTTTGACCTGGGAAAGGGCGGAGGAAAGCGCCTCATACACAGCCTCTTCCACTGCGGCGGGATCATTCCGGGAAAGCAGCGTGGGGGAGACGGTCACCTTTTTCGGATTCATATCGCCGGAGAGAGTGATTTCCAGCTCTCCATTACAGCTTCTCCCCGTCAGTTCCAGCTGCGAGAGTTCTTCTTTCATTTCCTTCATTCTGGCCTGAAGATTCTGAAAATTCTTCATCAACCCCGCCAGTTCTCCCAGATTTCCAAACATCTGATTCTTCTCCGTGAATTCTGTGTTCCGATTGGCTTGAAACGCTTTTCAAAAACAATTTACTTCTTCAATTCTTTTTCGATGGCTCCGCTCCGTTTTGCGCCGAGTTTCAGAGCGGTCTCATAAGACTTTTCCGCATCGTCGCGGTCCCCGTTCAGAAGCTGGAGACGGGCCAGTTCCAGATACGGTTCAAAACGGTTCACTCCGGCATCCGCAGCAACCCAGTAGTGCCAGAGGGCCTTGATCCGGTCTCCCTGCGCTTCGGACTCGCGAGCCGATTTCATTGCCGCCTCATATTTTGCGGGATCCCCTTTCGGCGCGGAAGGAGAAGGTGTCCCGGCAGCCGATGGAGCCTCAGCCTCTTGCTGCTGGATGGCAGCTTTTGCAGCTGAAGAAGGAGGAAGAGAAGTCTTCTTCTCCACCGCCTCCGCCGTTTTTTTCGACTCCTCCGTAGCCTTCATGAGGTTTTCGGCGCCTTGGAAGTCTCCCGCAGTCCGGAGTTTCCATGCGGCACGCAGTTTCCCCGCTTCCGAAGCGGCCGCATTGGCGGCGGCGGTCACATCCTCAATTTTCTTTCTGTAACGAGCCATCTGCGCATTGTTTTCGCTGATCTGCTCCTTCAGAAGACGGATTTCCTCTTTGCTTTTTTCCTGTTCCTGAAGAAGTTCAGTAATGACTTCGTCCTTCCGGAGAATTCTTTCCTCCGTGATTTCACCGGATCCGCTCATCCATTTCCTGAGGTCGGAATCCAGTTTTGCCGCGCGTTTCCCTGCAACATCAAGTTCCTGACGGAGCGTCACGACCTGTTTGTCGAGAGCCTCTCTGCGTTCCCGCTCGGCGGCGGCTTCGGCACTCGTCTTTTCATACAGTTTGCGGAAACTCGCTTCCGACTCCCGGAGACGTTCCGTCTGCGCCTGGAGTGCCAGGAGCGCCGTATTGTTTGAAGCGGCGTCCTTCATTTTCTGAAGTTCTTTTTTGAGAGAGGCCACTTCCGTGTTCAGTGCGGCATTGGATTCGGTCAGGGAATTTCTGGAGGCGGTCAGCTTTTTGACCGCACTGTCAAGCTGAGCGCGGGTTTCACGCAATTCCGTCAGCTCCCCCGTCATCTTTTCAAGCTCTGCACCGGAGACGCTTCCGGAGCTGGTGGCGGATGCGGACCGGACCTTTTCCAACTCCACGCTCAATGCCTTCTTTTCCGCCTCCAGACGATTCAGTGCAGCTGAGCCCTCTCTTTTCACAGAGGACAACTCTTCCCGCAGCGTTTTCAGTTCCCCTTCCACACGGGAAAGAGTTCCGGTTTTCTCCTTCAGGAGAGTTTCCGCCTTTTCCAGTTCCGAAGTCCGGCCATCCAGATCCTTCCGGAGAGCCGCAGCCGCATCCTGAGCGGTTTTCAGATTGACTGTCGCCTGAGCGGAAACCTCTTTCAAGGACTGCTCAAGCTTTGCGGTATTTGCACTCTTTTCCTGAACCTGTTTTTCCAGTTCGGAATTTTTCGCCTTCACAGCGTCCAGCTCCTTGGTCAGAGACGTCAGCGACGCGCTCTCTTTCTCCGCCTTCGATGCCGTGTCGCGAAGCGTTTTGAGTTCCTTTTCCAGTTCCGCTATCTTCGCAGTGTCCTTCCCCGCTTTCTCGGCGGCGGAAAGGGCATTCTTCTCCAGTTCGGAATTTTTCGCCTTCACAGCGTCCAGCTCCTTGGTCAGAGACGCTGCTGTTTTCTTTTCCTCTTCCAGAGCCTTCCCGGTGGAGGCTTTGAGCTCCTCAAGCTGTTTTTTCAGGAGTTCCGCCGCCGCCTCTCCATCCTTTCTTGCACGGGCGGATGCCGCTTCGGTTTCGGCAAGGCGCTTTTCCGCGGAAGTTCTGGCGTCGAGAGCCGTTTTCAGCTGTGTTTCCAGGTTTCGGATTGTTTCACTGCTTTTTGCCTGTTCGGCCGCGGCATCGACGGGAGTCCGGTTGATTTTTTCGGCGAAAGCCTTCAGTTCCTTTTCCTGGTCGGCGATTTGTTTCCGGGCGTCGGCAAGGGCTTTGGCATCGGCAAGGGCTTTGGCGGTATTTTCTTCGAGAAGTTTTTTGTTGGTTTCGAGTTCGGAAGCGAGGGCCTTGTTGCGGTCATCCAGCGTTTTCATGAAGTCCTTTGTCCGGGCGGAAGCCGCGGCCTCCGTTTCCAGACGTTTCAACGCAGCGGCGTATTCGCCGGACAGTTTGTCAAAACGGTTTTTCAGGGACTCGTTCTCATTCTTCAGAGCGGCCGCCTCCTCCTCGATTTTCCGCGTGGCATCGGAGAGGGTCATTCCCGCACGGAGTTTCCGGAGCTCCTCCTGAAGTTCATCATACGCCCTGGATTTTTCCGCAAGACTTTTTTCCGCGGAAGCCCTGGCCGTTTCCAGACTCTGCACCTTTTCCGCAGATTCCTTCTGGAAGTTCCGGAAGGAATCCGCCAGCTCCAGAGCGGCCTGATTGTTCTTTTCCGCCGCTTCCCGAACCTGACGGGCATTCTTTTCAGCGGCCTCAAGACGAAGCTGGTTCGCCCGGTATTCCTCCAGAGTTTTTTCCATTCCGGAAAGTTCGCCCCGGAGTTCGGAAAGGGCCTTCGCCAAGGCATCGTTCCGGACTTTTTCCGCATTCAGGGCGTTTTTCAGATCGGAATCCGAAGCACCGGAATCAAGACGTTTCTTCAGATCGTTGTACTGAATCTGAAGAGTATGGTATTTCTGCTCGGCAGACTCTTTTTCCGCAAGAAGCGAACGGATCTGTTCCGAGGCGCGGCGCCCGCGTTCGGCTTCTTCCTTCAGACGGCGGATCTCCGCGGCGGAAGACGGGTCCTGTGTTCCCGTGACGGCGGCAGAAGTGCCGGACTCCCGCTCCTTTTCCCGTTCCCGGACTTTTTTCTTCGCGGCTTCAGCCTGTTCCTGCAGCTTCCGGGCGGCGTTTTTATATTTGCGGCCGGAAAGGGCAATGCGGTATTCAATCACGCTCCGGTTCCAGTTCGGACTTTTTTTACGGATCGCCTGGAAAAGCTGCAGAGACTTCTGGAATTGTTCCATCGCCTGTTCATATTTCTTTTCGATGTAGGCGGTTTCTCCGGCCTCATAGGCTTCGAAGCCCCTGCGCCAGAGCTCCCAGTTGTCTTCTGCCAGGACCCCGGACTTCTCCGGACCGGGGGGAGAATCCTGGGAAAATGCGGGGGCGGCGGCGCAGAAGAGCAACGCCCATAGAAGAACCGCAATTGGAAAAGCTCTTCCTTTCATGTTGAAAAACTCCTGCTTGGTGGTTTCTGTTCTTTTTCCTTATTCCTGCTGACAATATACTGCAAAGACGGCGGATTGCGAAGCGGGAATTCTGGCAAGCGCAAGAAATGTGCCGTCTTCCGCGTATTCCGATTCCAGGATCCCGCAGGTCCGGTGCAGTTTCGCAATCAGTTCCTGCCGGGAAGGAGGAATGGCAAGGCGCATCATCCGTTCTCCCGATCCCGCCTGCAGAGCAAGATGTTCCTTCAGCAGCGGAAGACCCTCCCCGGTCCGGCAGGACACAAACAGCGCGGAAGGAGCAATTGAGCGGAGTTTGAGCTTCGTTACGGGATCCTCCGCCAGAAGATCGCATTTATTGAAGACCGTCAGCATGGGTTTGTTTTCCGCTCCGAGCTCCGCCAGGACGGAAAGAGTCGTCTCCCAGTGCGTCTGAACCCGCGGGCTCGAGGCATCCAGAACCAGAAGGAGAAAATCCGCAAGGAGAGCTTCCTCCAGAGTCGATTTGAACGCTTCCACCAGCGCATGGGGCAGTTTCCGGACAAAGCCGACGGTATCCGTCAGAAGCAGTTCCGCATTCCCCGGAAGACGGATCCGGCGCGTGGTCGGATCCAGCGTTGCAAACAGCTTGTCCGCCGCGAGCACGTCCGCCCCTGTCAGAGCGTTCAGGAGCGAGGACTTCCCCGCATTCGTATATCCCACAATCGCGCACTGACGGATCGAATGGCGGACCCGGCTCTTCCGCTGGACTCCGCGCTGTTTCCGGACCCGGGACAGTTCGTCTTCCAGTTCCGAGATTCTCTGTTTGAGCTGTCGGCGGTCGTATTCGATTTGTTTTTCCCCGTCTCCGCGGGCTCCGGTGCCGCCGCCCCGCTGACGGGAAAGATGAGTCCAGGCGCCTGTCAGACGCGGAAGAAAATAGCGGCAGCGGGCCAGCTCCACCTGAAGCACCGCCTCACGCGTCCAGGCCCGTTCGGCAAAAATGTCCAGTATCACTTCCTGACGGTCGATCACCTTGATCCCGCAGAGACGTTCCAGATTCCGCTGCTGGGAAGGCCCGAGCGAACTGTCAAACACAATCAGCTCCGCATGAGTTTCCAAAGCGGCAGCGCGGATCTCCTCCGCCTTCCCTGTACCGACAAAGAAACGAGGGTGAAACTCCCGCAGAGTCACAGTCATGTCTCCGACAACCGGCACTCCCAGAGTCGCCACCAGTTCCTTCAGCTCCGCCAGATGTTCCCGGGCCTCTCCCGATTCCTCCGGAACTTCCCGGATCCCGACAAGATAGGCTCCTTCCTGCCGCGGCGGCGTCTTCTTTTCCGTTTCACTATCAACACTCATATTCTCAACAACAATACAATCGCAGCACTGTCGGCGGCGGCGGCGTGACGGACAAGACGTCAGGCGGCATCCGCATACAGATGCTTATGTTTGCAGAAATATCCGGCTCCGGAGAGAATCGTCACCGCCGTCACGATCAGAAGAAGCGCATACCACATCCACCAGATCACCGGAATTTTCAAATCGAAGAGTCCGATCCACGCCGCTCCCCCGATCAGCAGGGCGAACATCTGAAGAAAGGTTTTGAGTTTCCCCCACTTGTCCGCAGGAATCACCACTCCTTTGCTGGTCGCCAGCATCCGAAGGCCCGTCACCATGAACTCGCGCGCCAGAATCACGATCACGATCCAGGCGGGCATCAGGCGGTAATCCGCCATCATGACAAATGTCGCCAGAATGAAAATCTTGTCCGCCAGAGGATCCATCAGACGTCCGAAATCGCTTTCCAGATGGAAACGTCTGGCCAGATAACCGTCCAGCAGATCGGTGAAGCCCGCCAGGATCGCCACCAGATAGGCGATCACATGGCAGATCTGCGTCATCTGTTCCGACACAGGAAACAGATTGATCTTGTTCTGATCGTCCACATTGGCGAACAACACAAAAAGAAAGACCAGGAGCACCCGGCTCACCGTGATTCTGTTCGGCAGATTTTTCATGTTTTCTTTCCTTGGGCTTTTCTTCCCCTTTGCGGAGGAAGTCCGGCGGGTTCCGCCGGGTTGTTGTGCTTGCCTGGCCGAATGTTTCGGCTGCAGCTGTTGTTCATCAATTCCGGGCTGCCGCCCTCGCGGAGGGCAATCCCTGATAGTTCGTATTCCGCGGCGTGTTTCACCTTCACTCTCAGAAGATCCCCCGGAACGGAGGCGCTGGAAAGGGAGGAAATACTCACGGTGTTGTCTATGTCCGGCGCGTCTGAAAGCGTTCTGCCCCGCCCGGTCGAAGCGGTCAGTTTTTCGTCCAGAATCACCTCTATTTCCCTCCCGATCAGCGCACGGTTCGCCGCAAGGGAATAGTCCGCCTGGAGGCGCATGATTTCGCCGCGGCGTCTTTCCGCGATCCGCGTCGGAACCTGGTCCGGAAGAGAGGCCGCAGGCGTCCCCGGCTCACGAGAATAGGCGAACACGCCCAGACGTTCAAAATGAACCTCCCTTACAAAATCCAGCAGTTTTTCATGATCCTGCTCTGTTTCTCCAGGAAAGCCGGTCAGAAAAGTGCTGCGCAGGGAAAAGCCAAGTTCACGCGTCATCCGGTGCACCAGCGCACGGGTTTCCTGCTCCGATATCCGACGGCGCATCGCTTGAAGAACCGGATCGGAAATATGCTGCAGCGGCATCTCAATGCAGCGAATCAGATGTCTGTTTTCCGCCATGGCCGAGAGAAGGTCTTCATCGACCCCGGCCGGGTGAAGGTACATCAGACGGAGAAGAAAATCTCCATCCAGTCGGTCCAGTCTCCGGAGCAGTCCGCTCAGATGCCGCCTCCCGTCCTTTTCCCGTCCGAACGCCGAGGTATCCTGAGCTATCAGAATCAGTTCCCGTACTCCGTTTGCAATCAGATTCCGCGCCTCCTTTTCCACGGAGTCCGAAGTCCGGCTGCGGAGTCCGCCGCGGATGTCGGGAATCATACAGTAGGCGCAGCGGTTGTCGCAGCCGTCTGCGATTTTCACATAGGCGTAATGCGGTGCGGTCAGCTGGAGGCGCGGAGTTTCATCGCTGTAGAGATACTGTTTCCGTGTACAGGGGTTTCCCATCCCGACCGCGGGAACGGAGGAGGAGACCTCTCCTTTCAGAAGCGCGGATACGATCTCCCCCATTTCCGCGGACGAATCAATGCCGGTCCAGAGATCCACGGCCGGATGACGGGAACGGAAAGCATGGTCTTCATCCCACTCCACAATGCAGCCCGAAACAATAATCCGGCGACTGCCGGACGGATCTTTCCCTTTCCATTTTTCAGCGCTCCGGATGACAGATTCCGTCTCTTTGCGTGCGGATTTGAGAAAAGCGCAGGTGTTGATCCAGAGAATATCCGCCTCCTCCTCGTCCGCGGTCAGACCGAATCCGGCACAGAGCAACGCTCCGGCCGCGACCTCGGTATCCACAAAATTCTTGGCGCAGCCGAGACTGACGATCCGGACACGCGGCAAAACAGCCGTTTCCTCTGTTTCCGGAGGCGCTTGTTTCCTACGGGATTTCAATGCTTTTTTCCGCTTTCTTCTTTCTTCCTTCATCCCAACGCAAAAAGACTGTATGGAAATGTATCATGCCGGACGCGTTTTCGCAATTCCGCGCCGTTCATTTTCCCCTGCTTTTCCTGGAAAAGTTCTGCCTCCCGATTCTCCGGGAGGGGGAAAAACAGCAGGATCTTTGCCATCTGCCGGAGAAAACGCTCGAAACCGGAAGTTCTCCCTCCCCCTCTCCTTCCTTCCCCTGTCCGGGAAAACTGAATTCTTTCCGAAAAAAAACACAAAAAAACGTTGACAAAATATCTGACATGATATATATTCAGTTCTGACATAATGAAAATCACAATACTTTTGTTTCCAAGAAAGAAAAGAAAAAAGGATTTTCTTCCATGGTCTCCCGTCCTTCCCTGAAATCGAAAAGTCCTCCCCGGTATTTTCATGTGATGGATGACGTGATCTGCAAAATCCGTTCCGGGCTCTACCGGCCGGGCATGAAGCTGGACTCCGTCCGGACACTGGCAGCCCGGTACTGTCAGGACCGCGGCACCGTTCTCTACGCCTTGAACATGCTGGCCTGCAAAAGTTATCTGTATTCCGAGCCGAAACGGGGATATTTCGTCAATCCGAATCTGAAGCCGCACCGGAGCTATACGATCGGATATTTCCTCAACGGAGAGGATCCCATGGGAAAGGGAGAGGTGATTTCCGTCCTTCACAAAGGAGCGCTTTCCCGCGGTTACCGCGTCATCGCCGGATTCAATTTCTTCGACGGCGGAACGCTGGAGTCTTTCCTGAAAAACAATCCCGTTCTGGACGGCATTCTTCTTGACGGCACTGTGGATGAAAAACTCCTTTCCATCCTTCCCCCCGCCTCCAGCTTCCCGTACATGGTGCTGGGAAAGCACGACATCCGCCCGGAACATCCGCAGGAGGAAAGAAATCCAGAACAGGACTTCTACAATGCCCTCATCAATGCCTTCCGCCGTTTCCGCGGGAAAAAAATCGCCGCCCTCATGGGCGACGTGCATTACGCCGAAGACCGGGAATGCATGAAAGGCCTGCTGCGCGCACTCGCAGATTCCGGAGCCGTGTCGGGCCCTGAACTCATCACCTCCAGCGTGATGTCGGACGGCTTCAGCCAATGCCGCAGAATCCTGGAAACTCATTCCCCGGACGTTCTCTTCCTCGCCTCCAGCCAGATGGGCGGATACCGCAAATACATGAACATCTTCCACCCCGCAAAACGCCCCTATGTCCTTTACACTCATCCCGTCCTCCAGCCCGGGGACGAAAAAAATTTCGATGAATATCTGAATACGGGCCTCTCCCGGATTCCGAACACCGTCTCCGCACTGGACCGGCTTTTCCGGATGATTGATGAAAAGGCCGAAACGCCCGGGGATGCTCTTCTGCACGCTTCTCCGCGTTCTTGTTTCTCCATCACCGGAGCGGCGGAGGAGGATCCTGAAGCCGGAGATCATCCTGCCTTTTCCTCCGCGGCACGTTTCCCGGCATCCTCCCGAGCTTCCGGCGTAAATGCGCAGAAAAAGAAAAGAGGCGGGGAACGCAATATGATTCCTCTCCACCCCCATATTCTGAAACAAAAAAAATACGAAATATGAAAGAAAACGAAATATGAAAACACAGACTGGATTTTCAGCAGATTCTCCTGCAAAAAAGCATTCTCCTCTGAAAAGGCCTCGTCTTCTGCCTTTTTCCACCTTCCTCCTTCCGGCGGCCGGCGCCCGGAAGGCATTGACGTCCGAGGAGCTTTTTCCCGCCTTTTCCCGCCGCCACGGAAACGGAAAAAAGAGAGCAGCGGAACACGCTCCCTTCACGCTGATTGAGCTTCTGGTGGTCATCACGATCATCTCCATTCTGGCCTCCCTGCTGCTCCCCGCGCTGAAAAATGCCCGGGAAACGGCAAAACAGATCACCTGCACCGCGAATCACAAACAGCTCTTTCTCCTTTCCAATGCCTATGTCAATTCCTACAATGACTGGGTGGTCCCGAGAGTCTATTTCTATTCTGAGCAGACCTGGTGGGGAACTTATCAATACTGGTATCAGCTTCTCGGCGCCCAGGCGGGACTGACCGGATACGGCGGAACACGGGGAATCCCGAGCAGAAGCCAGAATGAAGGTCCCGCACTCTACTTTGAATGTCCGAAGGGATACTATACCGGAGGACGAACTCAGGACCAGGGAAGAAAAAGTTTTGCGGGAAACTGCGACGATCAGCCTCAAATCAAAGTCCTGAGCATCAAAATGACTCCGGGAAAACCTTCTGAACAGGGCCTGCGCCTGACCCGTCTGAGAATGCCTTCCTCCAAAGCTCATTTCATCTGCGGAAACTATCCTCAATACTATCCCGTCGACAAAAGCAGCTATATTCCCGGCTGCGGATCCACGCCGGTTGTCCAGGCGAAGAATATCGACACCTCCTCCTGGGAGGAAAAAGCGCAGCAGGATTTCTATTTCGGGCGGCATCTCCAAACCGTGAACATCACCTTCTATGACGGACATACGGAGAAAGTTTCCGCCGCAGACGCCTCCAACCACCGTTATTCGCCTTCCCTTTCCGGAAAAGGAATGTTCGCCCTCCCGTAAACACAGATCTTTATTAAATTAACAGAAAAAAATCAGAACAACGAGAAGAAACGAAGAGGTTCCGTGTTATGAAACGTTCTTTCACATTGATTGAGCTTCTGGTGGTCATTGCGATCATCTCCATTTTGGCCTCTTTGCTGCTCCCCGCGCTGAACGCGGCAAAAAGCACGGCGAAACGAGCCAACTGTCTTTCCACAGCCAGGGGAATCGGAGGGTTCCTGGCCCTGTATCTCAGCGATTACGGCGGATATGTTCATCCCACCAACTACATCAAAGACTGGATTCCGCGTTACTGTCATTTCACGGAAAAAATGCATGGCAACCAGCTGTTCTGGGTCTGCCCTTTCGGGCTTTACTCGAAAAACCGGAAGCACTTTCTGGATCCGGCTTCGCTTTACCCGAACGTCACGGACAGCGGCGTCTGTACTGCATCAGGACATTATTCCGCTATTATGACCAAAGTATTCATTTCTTCCGCAAAAATCAGGCAGCCTTCTTCAAAGATTTTCCTGACCTGCGGATACAGGCCAATCAATGATGCATTCCAGGGAGAGCAGGACCGTTCCAATGCATCTAATTATTTCCCAGGAAGTTCTGCAGCGGTAACCCCCGCCAACCTGGGTGGAAAACTCTCCCTGATGGATAAGACGAAAATTCAGGATTTCATTCAGGGGCGTCATGGATTCTACACCAATGCCCTCTTCCTCGATTCCCATGCAGAAAGTCTTGCGCCTGAAACGATCCTGAGCATCTGCCGCCAGGGGGCCTATGCCTCCCTCATTCCAGGAGGCAGCTGCAGCGGCGCTTTTTACTGGACGGCAAATTAGTCCCCGGATGAGGGAAACACTATGGAGGACAGGGGAAACTGTTTATCCTGTGCCGATCCCGCGGGAGAGGACGGGCTCTCCCTTTCCTCCTCAGCACCACTTCCTCTGTCAGGCGGGAAGGAAGAGGCAGAAGACCATTCCTTCTCATGAAGCATCTTCCATACCCGGTAGAATTCGGTCATTCCCCAGGCCTGGGCATCACATCCGCGGGGGGTGTGAGGCTGATTCCCATCCAGGATCTCCGGGACCTGGGCGATACAGCCATTGTTCATCAGGAGGGTCATGGAGGAAAGAAGGGAGACGGCTGTGGCCTTCCCCGCCTCGCGATAAGTCATGAAATAAGCTTCCGCATACGAGGGAAAGAGCCAGGTCCAGGCGGTGCCGTTGTGATAGGCGGGTTTTCTACGGGTGTCTTCGTCTCCCTCATAATGCCCCCAGTAGGGATGGAGCGGATCGTTGAGGCCGCGGCCGGCCGCGTCCGTGATGGGAAGGGGATATTCCACCCCGGCATCGTCCAGCGAACGGATTGCGCCGGGGATCAGAAGATGGGAGGCCGCCTGAAGAATGCCGCGGCAGAGACTCATGTCCGTAACCGCCCCCAGTGTGACGGCCAGCAGCTGATTCGGCCGCAGATGATCGTCCGGCACGGCCCTTTCCGCGGGCACTCCCTGAGACGCATGGAGACAGTCCGAAAGCCACATCCTTCCACCCGGCAGCACGAAATATCTCCGAATGGAATTGCGCACGGTCCCCGCCATTTCCGCCCATTTCCTGCGTTCCCCGGCATCGGGAACGGATTCGGCAAGAAAACGAAGCGCCGCAAACCAGAGAGCCTGGATTTCGATCGGATACCCTTCCCGCGGGGTGCCCGCAGGATAATTGGTGTCCATCCATGTGAAATGAGAAGGACTGAAGACCAGGGCGCTTGCGGGATCACAGTGGATTCCGTTCGGGGTGCCGGCAATGATGCCGTCGGCAAGGGCGCGGAGGATGTCGAGAAGAGTCTCTTTTTCCCCGCGCACCGGGGTGTTCAGGAAATCCAGGGAGCCTTCCGCGCGGCAGAGATCGGAGCAGGCGGTGAAAAGCCACAGAGGGGCGTCGGAAGTGTCACGGTTGTCGGCATTGTCGCCGGAGATCATGTTCGGGATCGTTCCTTTTTCGGCGAAACGGGCAAACTGGAGGAGAATGGCACGGACATCGCTGCGGAATTCGGGAGCGGCGATCAGGCCGCGTGCGGCAATCAGTGTGTCGCGCCCCCAGTCGAGAAACCAGGGATAGCCGGCAATGACCGTTTTCAAGGAGTGCCGTTTCACAATAAACTGACGCATGGAGAAGAGCATCGTTTTTTCGAGCGGAGTCTCCATTTCGGCAAACGGTTCCTTCTGGAGTTTCCCGGGAGGAACGGCGGCTTCGGCGGGAGAAGTCAGGACCTGTCCGGTGATATAGGCGGCCTCGTCTCCGGCGAGATCGAAACGGAAATAGCCCGGACTGTAGAGATCGGTATGCGGATCCAGTCCGCGCGAAGCCTCATTGGGCTGATACACCATATACTGCCATTCATCGTCTCTCCGGAAGACGCCTCTGGAAATCTGCATCCGGAAGATCCGGTCGGACCCGGCTCGGAATTCAAAGCCTTTTTCATTCGGATAGATCTGTCCGGGCCAGATTTTTTCCGGACCCGCGGCGGCTTTCGTGCCGCAGTGGAAATTGCGGTCTTCCAGATCGGTCCGAACCATCAGACGCACCGGATTGCACGCGCCGAGACGGCGCGCCGCGGCACGGCATTCCCGGCGGTAGACCGTCATCATGACGCAGTTCCGGCCGGCGACGATTTCAAGTTTGACGGTCAGTTCAATGAAAAGCCCGTTTCCCACGGGAACTTCATAATTCCAGACTCCCCCTCCGTCTGCGGACACGTGGAAACTGGATAGATGCGAAGTCTCCACCTCCTGCAGACGCGCGTGATACACCACCCAGATCCGCGTCCGCCGCCACATGACATGACGGTCTTCCGGATAATCCGGATTCAGATTCGCCAGCAGTACCGCGTCGTAGCGGCTGTTCAGACGGCCTCTTTCCAACGAAGTGTGCAGAATGGCCCCCTTCCCGTTCGCCTGCAGGAAAGTCCTGCTCACTCCTCCATGAAGAATCTCATTGCGGGAGAAACGCAGCGCGGCGCGGCAGACATCCTGCGCCAGCAGCAGGAGAGGCGCCTCCCGGCGTTCCACCGCCGGACCGTTGTACATGGCGATCACCGCTTTCAAAGAACGGTGCGCCTCCGGAGACGGAAGCGGAGGCAGAACCGCGAAATACCCGCCCGTCCCTGCCGGAAGAGCGTTGGCCTGCATCAGAATCTTCCCGTCCGGACGGGAGATTGCAAAACGGAAACGGCACGGCGCCGTCGCCAGAAGGCAATGCCGCGGCGGAAGCATCAGTTCCCTCTGAAGATCCGCCGGCCAGCGCCAGTGGACGTACGGAGTCTCCGGTTCGTCCCCATACAGCTCCCGCAGAAAATTCAGCGGATCCGCCTGCAGCGAACGCGCCATGTCACGGATATTCTCATCCACCAGAATCTGGGAGGAATTTTTGGCAGAAAGAACTCGCAGCGCCATCGCGGAGGCCTCCTTTTCCCGGATGCGTCCGGGAAGGAGTTCCTCTTCCTTCTCCAGGGCGGAAAGTTTTTCAAACCATACGGGACTGTCGGTGAAACAGCATGCCTGACCGGGAGAAAGGGAAAGTGCGCGTTTATGCCCCGGAAGACGGCGGGGTTCAAAGGTGCGCCCGGACACAAGATCCGTCAGCTCCTCCGCGTCCAGAGGCGCATAGGAGGCGTTCCACTCCAGGGAGGTCCCCTTCCCGCAGTTCAGATTCACCGCAACAAGAAGATGGGCGGACGAATCCGAGGAGGAACGGGAAAACAGCACCGCGTTCTGAGTTCCGGAATCAAGGAACATCAGCGTCGCCCCGTCATGAAACGCCGGATGCACGGCAAGAAGAACGTTCAGACGGGCAATGAAATCAATCTGGTTCACATCCGCTCCCCAGTTCAGGGCGCTCGACTCATGCACATCAATCTTTTCCTGCGCGAACCATTCCACTCCGTTGGCAAATCCGAAGGCACCGTTTACGGAAGCAAGCGCGGAGAGCGCCGTGCGCATCTTCGCGTATTTCGCGGAGACGGCCGCCAGACGGTTGTTGTCATGCGTTTCGGCATAATGAATCAGAAGTCCGTCCGCCGCGCTCAGGCTCCAGGCGTAACGCAGATAGCCTTCGATCTGGATGCGGGAATAGTTCTGGAAAAGTTCGGAATAAGCCCAGTCCATATTCGCGGAATCCAGCAGCCTTGCAGTGACGGCGGGGTCGCCGCCAAGCCCTTCCAGAAGGAAAACCGTCTCCGGATATTCCTCCCGCACCCGGGCAATGATGTAGGTCCATGCGGGCGCAGGAATCATATAGCCGGCATCGCAGCGGAAACCGTCCACTCCGCGCGAACACCAGACACGGAACACCTGCGCCAGATATTCCCAGAGCTCGGGTTTCTGATGATCCAGTTCCGTCAGATCCCCCCAGACCACTCCCCAGGCACCGGGAGAATGAATGGATCCATCCGGTTCGCGGACAAACCAGTCGGGATGTTCCTCATGCAGTCTGGCGGCCCAGCCCGTGTGATTGATCGCTATGTCAATGAAAAGCTTCGCATTCTTCCGGTGGACGGCATCCACCAGTTCGAGAAACTGATCCAGCGGCGTTGCCTTGCGGTCAAATTCGGCAAGCGAGGGATCCACTTCGGTGAAGTCCAGAGAGGCATAGGGACTGCCGTAACGCCCCATTCTCCCGTACACCGTCGGCGCCGGTGTGACCGGAAGCAGATGAATGATCCGGCACTTCAGACGGTTGACTATGTGATCCAGCTCCCGGATCAGATCCCGAAACGTGCCGGAAGGCGGAATCACCGAATATCCGTGCGAGTCCAGAGAGGAAATCCCCTCCTCCGTGACTCCTTCCGGAAGACTCGAATGCAGTTTGTCGCGATTCATCCCGAACTGCCTCACAAAGGCGCAGTACACCGTATTGGAACAACAGTAGGGAGCGGGGGATACATTGATGTGCAGATTGTCCCCGGCAACCCATTGCGGTTCGGAATCCATGTCCCGCACAAAGCAGCATTTGCATTCAAAATGCCCTTCCTCGGTCAGGGCAAGACGGATCAGAAAGGACCGTTCGTCGATTCTCCTCATGGGGATGTTCCGCCAGTCCTGTCCGCCGGGGGTGATCCCTTCTTCCGTACGGGCAATGATTTCACTGCGCTGAATGGCCGCATTCCCGATGTTGGTGCAGAGAAACGCCCTCCCCTGAAGAGGCGTATCGGCGCTGAGATGAACTTCCAGAACATCTCCGCAATAAAAAAGTCGGTGTTTCCCCGGCGTGGGGTTCTGTATCAATTCCGGCATGGCTTCATTCCCTGGTTTTCCGCTACTTCACAGTAATTTCAAAAATTCCGCTTTTCTGCTCCAGGGTATTCAGATTCAGTTCGCCGCGCAGGGCGAAGCGGAGCCGTTCCCCGGGATGGGAGAGCTTCACATCCTTCAGAAAGGTCATCGGAATGGTGATCAGTGTGGCGGTGTCCGGATTCAGAAGCAGGGGCGTCCGGCGCTGCTGCAGGGCATGAAGCGCACTGCTTTGCCCTTTTTCCCGGGAAGCTCCCTCCTCCCCCGCACGAACAACGGGCCAAACCTGTACCCACGCAGAATCCGGAAGAGACTCGGCGGAAGCGCCTTCTTCCAGAAACGCCCTGTACAGAATCAGATTGTCCGTCTCATTCATTTTCCAGTCATGGATCCGGACCGGTTTCAGATCCTGATTCTGCAATCGGAAGGTGATGGACTGATCTTCCTCTCCCGCGTAATATTCCGCACGGGGGGAAACCACTTCCAGAACCAGATTCGGATAGGTTTTCCTGATGAAGGATTCCGGCTCAGGGTCTTCCGTTTTTCCACCCCTCTCCGGGGAGCAGGCGTGGAAAAAGGGCGGAAGTACCGCCGCGCAGAGCAGAAAGAACAGCTCCGGAAAAGAAAAAAAACGGGAAAAGGAATGTGATTTCCAGACGCCCGTCATCCCGGTCCGCCTCATTTCGCTTGCCTCGTGGAATGAATGATGTAAATGAAAATGGCAATGCATCCGGCAATCTTCACCATCCCAGTGATCGGCATATTGAATACTTCCATGGCCGTAATGGATCCTTTTTTCCAGAATCCGGCAATGTTTGTGCCGAGAAAAACGGTAAAGGAACTGCCGAAATAGACCAGCCCGAACCACACGACACACGCCGCGATCCCGAACAGAATCCGGGCAATGTTGTTGACGGTCCAGCGCTGCATTTCCTGCGCCGGACTTTTCGTTATGCTTGAACCGAGACGGCATCTTTGAATTTTGAACATGATTTGTCCCACCTTCGCTTTCATCCCTTTGGTACACTAGCTCTGAAATGCCTTCTTTTCAATCTCTCCTCCGGAATCTTTCGCATAAAACGATGAAAACTTTGTTTCCCGCTGTTCGTGTGCTATTGTATTCCTTCTGTCCGCGCACTTCCGGAACGGTGGGGGGGAGGGAAAAACAGGGGCGGAATCTGACTCCCGGAAACAGGGGGAACCGGGGAATGGAAACAGAAGACAATGCGGATGGAAGCAGACAAAAAAGAATGGATGAAAAGAAAGAAAAAAGAAAAGAGCACTCGTATGAACACAACTCCATCCGGAAAAGATCCGTCCTCCTCCGGAGAAAAACGGAAAAAACAGGAGAAACTTCTGTATCCCTGCCGGGATTTCAGAAAAAATACCGAACGCATCTGTTTGTGGGGGGCGCTTTGTCCAGCGGGAGTGACACTCTTCCGGGAAATCGCCTCCGGCGGATTCTTTCAGGCGGGACTGCTCCGCCTGATTCTTGCCTGGTGCCTGATTGAGCTCGTGATTTTCCTGCTGCTCAAACTTCTCTTTGTCATGCAGGACTCGAAGAGCATCCGGGAGATTCTGGAATGGCTGCAGGAGGATGCCTCTCCCGGACGCGTGCGCCAGGCATGGAAATACCTCTCGGAAACAAAAGGTGCGCATCTTTGTCCGCCGGTGTTTGATGAGCCTGTCACCCGGATCCTGACGGGCAGGATCATGCTCTCCGCGGCGGAAGACGCTGGCGACAGGGAAAATGCCGTCCTTGCGCAGCGCATCATCCGCTCCGCCATCGAAGACGCGGGAGAAAAACTCCTTCCCGCCGTCAGCTGTCCCTTGCCGGAACTGGTGCGGAACTACGACTTGTATGCCAATCCGGCAAGTCCGGTCCGGAGAATTCATCGCATCCTGCATTCCAGAGGGCTGAAACTTTCCTTCCTGGCGCTTCTTTCCCTGATTTTCCTCTGTTATCTGGCGCTTCTGTTCCGGAATGCCCGCCCGGGCCCGGAAGAAGGGACGGCGGCGCCTCCGGAAGAGAAAAAAACCGTAAGGATGATTGAAAACGAATCTGTACGGCAGGTGACAACTCTTTCAGAACTCTCCGGAGAACGCGGAGAAAGCACAGACAACTGATTCATCTGGAAAAGATCCGTTTCTGAAGACCGTGTGGGGAGACTACTCCCCCGAATCCAGGGGATTCCCCGTTTTCGCGTTTCCCGTTTGTTCCCCCCGGGATTTCCCGTTTTTTCCTCCGGGATTTCCACCGTCTCCTCCTTCCGAAGCCAAGAGGAGCGGGTTTCTCCGGATTCTCAGGAATTTCCCGCCCGGACAGGACACGGCTCAGAAAAAGATGGGAAAACAGTAGAACACAGCTGGAAAGAGGACAGGGGGGCTTGTCTTGCTGCTGGGGAGGCTGCTTTTTTTCTCCCGGCTGTGACGGCCGGAACGGTTACGGGGAAGCGGAATGAAGATTCCGGGACTTTTCAGAGCAGGCAGTTGAGGGAAATCTCTGTCTGCTGGGAAAGCAGTTTTTCCTCTTCCCCTCCCCCCCCTGCACCCCGGGATGTTTTCAAAGGAGTGCAGGAGAAAGGAGGGCGAAGGGAAAAACGATAGAAACGACGTGATGCTTACTGATACTTCGGAAGCATGTCGCCGTGAGCCTTGATCAGATCATTGCACATGGCGATAGTGTCGTCGATACTGAGTTCCGAACTGGTATGCGGATCCAGCAATGCAGCGTGATAAATGGCCTCTTTTTTGAGAGTCAGAGCGGCCTCGATGGTGAGCAGCTGGACATTGATATTGGTCATATTCAGCGCCGCGCACTGCGTGGGGAGATCGCCGACATAAGTTCCCTGCACGCCGTTTGCATCCGCAAAACAGGGGACCTCCACCACCGCATTGGCAGGCAGGTTGGTGATGAACCCATGGTTGAGGACATTTCCGCCGAACTGGAAAGGCTCATTGGTGACGATGGCATTCATGATTCCGGATCCGTATTCGTGCGAAAGGGTGTGAGTCAGATGCGGGTCCTCGCAGATTTCCTTGTACTGTTTTTTCCATCCGTTGATCTGATTGACACAGCGGCGGGGATATTCATCGAGCGGGATGTTGAATTCCTTGATGAATTCCGGATAACGCGATTTGATCCAGTAGGGCATATATTCGGCGTTGTGCTCGCTGGATTCGGTGACATAGTATCCGAATTTGTTCATGATTTCCAGGCGGATGATGTTTCCGCTCTTCTCCTTCTCCGCCTTTCTCATTTTCGGGACTTCTTTTCTGGCGAGGGCACGGAGTTCGGGATACAGGTCGCGGCCGTTTTCGGAGATTTCGAGGAGCCAGGCCATGTGATTGATTCCGGCGATCTTGAAACGGATGTCTCTCTCCTGATCCTTCTGCCAATCGTAGCGGCCGAGAGACTCAAGCAGAGTGCGTGCGCAGACCTGCACGGAATGACAGAGACCGACCGTCTTGACGGAACTTCCGCGGAGCATGGCTCCTGTGAGCATGGCCATGGGATTGGTATAGTTCAGAAACCAGGCGCCGGGGCAGACATCCTCCATGTCCCGCGCAAAATCCAGCATGACGGGAATGGTGCGCAGAGCCCGGAAAATCCCTCCGATTCCGAGTGTGTCCGCAATGGTCTGACGCAGTCCGTATTTCTTCGGGATCTCGAAATCAATCACCGTGGAAGGTTCATACCCCCCCACCTGAATCGCATTGACGACGAAGTCCGCTCCTTTAAGCGCCTTGCGCCGATTTTTCTCCCCCAGATGGCAGCGGATCCTTGCACGCCCGCCGTTGATGTTGTTGTTCAGCACATTCAGAATCTTTTCAGATTCCTTGAGGCGTTCGGCATTGATGTCATACAGTGCAATGTCGGAATCCCGGAGAGATTCCCTGCACATGCAGTCGCCAAGAACATTTCTGGCAAACACTGTGCTCCCGGCACCCATAAAAGCGATTTTAGGCATGCTGAAGACTCCTTGCTTTGGTTTCCCATCTCGTCTGATCAGCTCCGATTCCCGGCGCTCTTTTATATTATACAAGAAATTTGCGCAGAAAAAAGAGCTGTTTCAGCAACATACATATAACAAATTTGCGAATCATGGTATTTTTATGCTTTTCAAGTTGCGAATTCAAATCCTTTCTGTTTTTTTCTCCGGCAGGATGAAGCGCCTGCGTTTCTGCTCACAAAGTGTATTGTAAAATCACATTTTGGATATATTTTTCCTGTTGCATGAGAAGGATTCAGGCCTTATTATAAACCCGTGCCGCAGAACAGAGCGGATATACTCTCTCCGCCGGTTCGGAATGGATTCCTCAATACTGAGCACAAAACACAGGAAAACCTTCCCTGCGGAACTCCGGACGGGAAAATCTTTCGTTCCCGTTACGGCGAATGGATTTTTTGAATTCGAAAGGGAGGCATCTTCCTCATACTCCCCGTAGAAACACATAACAAAAGGATGGGAAAAATGGTAAAGAGCGGATCGGAATCACTGAAATTGGAAACCGGAACAAAAAAGAAAAACGTCAAGGGGAAGAAACTCCGTGTGGCCATCATCGGCTGCGGAGGCATCTGCCAGACGCACATGGCGGCGTACAAGGAAATCCCGGAAGTGGAAATCGTCGGGATCTGCGACATCAAGGAAGACCGTCTGGAATACATGCAGAAGACGTACGGGTTCAAGAAAGAAGTCTCCTTCCTGCTCTGGAAGGACATGTTCCGGAAGATCAAGCCGGACGCCGTGGATATCTGCACACCGAACGGCGTCCATTGTGCCGCCGCCGTCGACGCCGCAAATGCAGGATGCCATGTGATGGTGGAAAAACCCATGGCTATGAATCCTGCCGAATGTGAAAAAATGATCGCAGCCGCGAAAAAGAACAATGTCAAACTGGCCGTCGGATTTCAGCACCGATACAATTCCAAGACCGATTTTCTGATTCGTGCCCGCGATGAGGGAAAATTCGGGAAACTCATGTTTGTCAAATGCCAGGCGCTCCGCCGTCGCGGAATCCCGAACTGGGGCGTTTTCGGACAGAAGGAACTTCAGGGCGGTGGCCCGATGATTGATATCGGAGTCCATGTGGTGGAAATGGCTCATTTCTTCATGGGGTCTCCGAAACCGGTCGCCGCATCCGGAAACTGCTGGACTTATCTTGGAAACAAGGGAAGCGATGTCATGTGTCCGTGGCCCGGATGGGATTACAAGACCTATACCGTCGAAGACCTCGCCATCGGCCAGATCCGTTTCGACAACGGCATGATCATGCAGATCGAATCCTCCTTCGCCGCTCATATCGACAAAGACCTCTGGCGTTTCACCGCCATGGGCGAAAAAGGCGGCTGCTGCTGGGATCCCCTTGAAATCTTCACGGACGATTCCGGCGCAATGGTCCATATCAAGCCCGACTATGTCGCGCCGGACTGGAACGCCAACTGGAATTACCTCTTCGTCCGGAAACTCCAGAACTGGGTGGACGCATGTCTCAAGGGAACTCCTCTTCGGGCTTCCGGGGAAGAAGGACTCGCGGTCCAGAAAATCCTCGACGGCATTTACCGCTCCGCCGAACAGAACGGAAAAGAGGTCCCCATCAAGTAAAAAACGGCCTTCTGCAAACAACGATGGCAGAAACCTGTTTCCCTGCTGATCGGGCATCATCCCGATGCCGGAATCAGCCGGTGCATCAAGACAATCATTCCCGCTCCGCTTCCGTGTGTCAACAGGAAGCGGGGCTTTTTTTTTCCCCTCAAGGATCCATCGGAAGGAAAAACCGGACAGACGGAAAAGGAAGGAAAAAGGGAAAAGGAAACAGCACAGACTCTTCCCTTTTCAGGTTCCGCCCGGCAAAAAATCGGGATACGGAATGCTCCGGAGAACGATTCCTCCATCACATCCCTTTTTCTTACTTTCCCCATCATCACATTGTAGTGATGGATGGGGAGTATTATCTCCTCCTCCGTGGTCACGCCTGCGGCGGCGCATTCTGGAATGCACGGAAGGGGGAAGGAAAGCGGCAGGACGTTTTACTCAGAGAACTGGGTCCCGTAGACATGAGCCAGATACTGGGTGAAAGCGTAACAGATGACATTGACTCCCATCTGGAAGGCGCGTTCCCGGATTTCAGGAGAAACACCGGATCCGCCTGTTTTCCATGCGTCATTGATATCGCCCTGATGATAAAAGACAATCCATCGTCCATTGTACTTGATTCCCTGAGCACGTTTTCCGGAATGGGCCCAGAGGGGGGGTGCTCCGTTCGGGAAACTGAAGGGGACCTGATAAATGATGTCGTCATTGGCGATGTCGACAAAGTCGAGATCAGGGAGAACGCGTCTGAGCATGGCGCGGATGGAACGGTCGAAATGTCCGCCTCCGTTGTCTGCGAAGATCATGCCTCCGTCCTCGAGCAGATACTTGCGGAGGATTTTCACTTCCTGCTGATTGATGTTGATGTTGCCGCGTCCCGTGATGTAAACGAAGGGAGGCGACTTGCCTTTTCTGAAGCGGTTCAGTTCGATAATCTTTTTGGATTCGGTATCTTCCGCGATTTTGAATCCTCCGCTGTATTCTCTGACTTTCAGGAGGATGTTGTAATCGGCATCCTTCCCCATGTCCTGATTCCAGTCACCGCCGGAATATTCGAGCCGGATGAAACGGACGCGGGCGTTCTCCATCCCGTTCGGCCAGCCCGGACGCGCATTTTTCTTGTTCGTGACGGGTCCGATGGCCGTGGCTGTATAGACATCCTGTGTCATTTCGTCCAGTTCCTTGGAAATGGAGTCATCCAGTTCAGGCTGTTTGAAAATGATCGGGCTGTTCGGATTCAGCACATATTCCCGTTTGGGTTTCTTTTTGGGGGGTTTGACGGTTTTGATCACCTGAGCCGCCGGAGTCCCGTCCCCTTTCGGGATCTCATAGGAGTCATAAGTGACGAAGAGTCTCATCAGCAGGGGAATCAGCAGCAGAATGATGAAATGATACGCAAACGCCCAGTAGGAAGAACGGTAGATCTGTGGATTGCGTCCTCTGCAGAGGAAATCATCCAGCACCTTGTCCCCGAACTCATGAGCTTTCAGCGGAACATGGTAATAAGCCTTGACAGTGGAACGCAGTGTCGGCAGCGCAAAAAACACGCTCATGACAAAGCCCGGGATCCAGAGCCACAGATAATCGAACCACAGCATGTTGCGCATGACGTTGTCGAAATCTTCTCGGTTCAGTCCCAGCAGAGCATTCGGGATGTCAAACGCCAGGAACAGGAGAACGATCCAGGCAAAGAAAAATCCCCATGCCGCAAGCTGCAGCACATGATAGGACAATCTCGTCCGCCGATAGGCCAGCACAATGTTGCAGAGAAGAAGCAATGCCAGGCACCAGCTCAGATAATGAAATGCGTTCACGGCGGCGAACGCATTGCTTTCCTGCAGGGCGGCCACCTGTTCCGGAGTGAACTCGGAATAGGAAATCAGCGGTGCGGCGCGCAGCAGGGAGAAATTGATCATCAGTCCCGCCGCGACGGCGGACATCAGCCCGAAACGCCCGGACCAGGAAATCCGTCCGAAAAATCCTCCGATATACCGGACGCAGATCAGCAGGAAAATTCTGGCCGCAAATGTATGCGCCCTGCCGATCCAGTCCAGGCAAAGGAGAATCATGTCTCCACATTTCCATTGCTGTTTATTTTTTATTGTGGGATCCGTCATAGTTACACCCGCCTGTCACTGACTGCGTGCGGTGCTCAGAGTTCAAGGGAGAGATCGCTGGTTTCAGGTCTTTCGTCCGAGGTTTCGTTCAGAATCCGGATCATTTCCGGGACTTCCTTGCCCTCGGCCTTTGCCTTCGCCTCGATTTCTTTCATTCTTGCTTCATCAGGAGACATGCCCGCGGGAATGGAGGAGGTTGAAGCAGCAGCACCCTGAGTTTCCTTCTGCTGCTGTTCCGCAGCAGCTTTCTTCTTTTTGGCCGCTTCCTCGGCACGCTTGATCAGGTTCTGTCTTTCCTCCTCGGCCTGTTTTTCCTTCAGTTCCTTGGCTTCCTGCTTCATCGCGGCCCTCGGGTGAATCGTGCCGTATTTGAAACAGTTCCCGAGAAAGGTGATGGAAAGAAGAAGAAGCATGACAATATGGACGGCAAAGGAAATACCGAAACACGGGATCAGACGCGGCTTGGCGATGTCCGCCATAAGGGCGTCCGGCTTGATGTCATCAGTCCTGTTTTCCTGCATTTTTCAACTCCTGTTTGAAAATCTGTTTGAATTTTTAAATTAATATGTTTTCGATTTCGTTCCGGTCATGGCGATCCGAACGCCCACATTGCCGAGGTTCATCAGCACAGGACCGAACTGCGACTCCGTCGCATTTCTGTCGATTTTCAGCATGACCACGGTATCTTTCTTCTCTCCGATCAGGCGTTCCAGCGCCATGCGGAGCTCCTCAGGTGAGGAACACGGCTGCCCCTGCAGCCAGATGGCTCCCTTTTCATCGACAATGACCGAGAAGGAGGTATCGTCCACTGTGACAATGTCCGGAGACTCCGCCTCCTTGTACACCACATGCGATTCCTGCATGAATTTCGACGTCAGCATAAAGAAGATGATCAGAAGAAACGCGATATCCCCCATCGACGCGGTAGGCACATAAATATTCACCCTTCTCCGGGTGCGCGCTCTCGATTGTTTGCTCATAGTTCAGCTTCCTTCCTGCTGCCCGCTGTCATTCGTGCAGTCTTCTCCGCCGGAGTCGCCGCCGTAGTCGATCAACGTCAGAACTCCGCCGCAGTCGCTGATGATCATGACAACCTTGTAATACAACTCATAGGGGACGTCCGCCTTGCTGTCCACAATCACCAGGCGTTTCTCCGGCTCCTTCGCAGGAAAATTCTCTTCGAGCATTTTGACCTTGAGTTCTTCGAGCGTCAGGGGCACATTGCTGTTTTCTCCGGTCGAATATGTGAGACTTCCATCGGAAGCAATATTCACCGTAATCTGCTTCTCCTCTTCCTTTTTCTCCCCCTCGGACGGCGCTCCGGAGGGAATCGTGACCAGATGCCCGGTGAATCTTGCAATCTGAGTCGTCAGAATGAAAAAGATGATCAGGAGGAACGCGATGTCGGAAAAAGAACCGACCTCCACATCGACCAGGGGCGGTTTCTTGCGTCTTTTAATCATCCTCTGATGCCTCCTCCTTCACACAGACCACACAGCGCGGCGGAAACGCGGCGCAAAACGAGGTACTGTGAGTATTCTTTTCTCTGTCTTCTCTCTCAGTGATTCCGTCATGGATTCTCTTCAATCCTGAGGAGGGACATAGTCCAGCATGATGAAATCGGAAAGTTCTGTCGCACTGCTTTCAATATCGGTCACATGATTGTCGACCATCTTGGAAAAGATGTTGTATGCGATCACGGAAGGCATGGCGACCAGCAGTCCGCCGGCAGTCGTGATCAGGGCTTCCGAAATACCGGCAGACACCGTGGACGCCTCCAGATTCGTCGCGCTCGCCATGGCATTGAAGGAGGAGATCATTCCTGTCACTGTCCCCGTCATTCCCAGCAGCGGCGAGAGACTCGCGACAATCGGCAGCGCTCCGATGTTGCGCTCCAGCACCCCGATTGCATGCGGAGCATATTCATCCATTGACTTGGACACGTTTTCCGCCATTTCGGTCTGAGTCCTTCCAGTCCCCTGGAGTTTCTTGAATTTGGTCAACCCGACAAGCAGCACTGCCGCGACGGGACCGCCGCATTCGCGGCATGCCTCAATCGCATCCTCTATGCGGTTCTCTCCGAGACACTCCATCACCTTCGCGCGGAGTTCCGCCGTATCCCGTTTCGCATCACGAAACGCGCAGTAGCGGTCGATCATGACTGCCAGCCCCACAACGGACATGAGAGTGATCGGGTACATGAGAAACCCGCCGTCAAAAATGTACTCCAACATTTTATTCCACCTTTTCTGTTGATATGAATTAATTTCTTCCTTCGTTTCCGTACATCCTCACGCCGGGGTGCCGGGCAAGAGGCCAATTCCTGTCAATTGGATTCCACGGCCTCAACACGCTTCTGAATCATCTGTTTGATCTGTTGCGCCTTCCGTGCCGAAATCGAATTCGGATATTCGCTCATGAGCTGTTCACACTTCTCGTTCGCAACTTCAAAGCGATTGAGTTTATACGCGGCAATGGCCCATTTGTAAAGCATGTTGTGCAGGAAGTCCGCATCGGGATAATCGCGGAACACCTGTTCCATCATTTCGATTACGCGCGGGAAGTCTTCCGTTTCGATATAGAAATCGGCGATTTTTTCGAGAGCCTGCCCTGCAAACGGGGAATCCGGGTAATTGTCGGAGCACTTCTTGTATTCAAGCATGACGTTGCTGTAATTCGGCCGATAGGTCGGCTGTCTCGCCTGCATTTCCTTGGTTTTCTTTCTGGCTTCCGTATCCTTCACTTCGGCGATTCTGTACTGCGCCTCCGCCTTCAGATCCGATTTCGGGAGCTGGAGAATACCCCGGTAGATATTCAGGCCTTCATTGATGGAGCGTTCGCTTCCCTCCTGGATTTTGACTTCCGCGATTTTCATGAGAGCACGGTCCACAAGAGAGGAATCGGGGAACATTTTGATCAGCGTGCTGCAGACATTGATCGCCTCCTGTATCTTGTTCTGGACAATCAGAAGTTCCCATTTGATGTTGAAGGCATCTTCCAGGACCGAGCGTTCCAGACTGGCCTCGGCGTTGATCTTCAGCAGATCGTCGATTTTCTCCACTCCCTCGGCAGCCTTGTTGTTGGCATATTCAAGAAGACCGACTTCCTTGAAAATCTGTCCCAGCTGAAGAAGCATTTTGGCTTCCACAAGATTCTTTCTGGCTCTGAGATCCAGATCCTTCACAACAAGATGCTCAATGTTCACATCCTTCACCTCGCCGGTGAGAAGGGTGGCTTTCTGAAGGCGTGTCACGGGATCGTTGGTCCCGGCGATGTGCACCTCGTCAAGATATTCGATTGTGAGGATGTCGTCTCTCTGTACGCGCAAAGGCGCATCCCCGTCCACCGGAGCAGAACTGTCCAGCAGTTCCAGATCCGGATTCTCAAGATAGGTCTTCGCGACGCCCACAAAAACTCCGCTGCGCGGCTCCGTTTCCACAAGTTCGTATTCGCGTTCATCGCGAATCTTGAATTCAGGTTCCTCATTGTCGAGATCAACTCCCGCACCAAGGTCTTCCTCCTTCTGTTCCTTGTAGAGAGAAGTCACCTTGACCTTCACGCGGTCTTTCTCCGGAGTCTTGTCCATATCCAGATCGCGCACACGCATGAAGAAATCCTGATCGGCGAATACACCGTAGGCATAGTCCTGAAAATCCCCGTTGGTGAATCCCACCGTTGCGGTAGAAACCAGATTGATTTTCGCAATGATGTCTTTATTGCGCTCGCCCTCACCCGTCTGAGTGTCCAGATATGTGACAGTCACAACATCTCCGCCCTTGGTCTGAAGGACACCGTCATTGGGTTTCGGTTCTCCGGGAACGGTCGGGATGGATCCGATGAAAGTGGCGCCTTCCTTGCCCAGAGGCTCCATTGTAATCTGTTCCTTGTCTCCGTTCGTATTGCTGAGGGAGACAGTCAGCTGCCTGTTTTCATCCTCGTTGAAAAAAACAACCAGGTCTTCATCATAAACCTTGACATACAGACGCTGCCCGGCTTCCGCATATGCCTCTCTCCCCGGCATGGTCCCGCTCTCTTCGGGGGGAACACTGGTCCCGACTTTTTCCAGCGCCTCCACGGCCTGCGTCCAGCGGTTCAGACTGAAATGGCAGAGCCCGATGTAGTAACAGGCCTCATTGGCATACACACTCCCCGGAAACTTGTTCACCACCTGCCTCAGGGACATGAACGCCTGATTATACTGATTCTGATTGTAATAGCAGATCCCCGCCTTGTAAAGGGATTCCGCCTGGATTTCGGGGTCCTCCGATTCCGCAGTCTTCAAAAGACGCTTAATCGCCAGATCATACTGCTTCTTCTCAATATAAAAGTTGCCCAGCACCAGATCAGCCTTCACTGCGGCCTTGGATTCCGGATATTGCTGTCCCACCTGCGAAATCATCTTGATCCCGCGTTCATCCTGTTTGGCTTCCAGATACTCGATCCCTTTGTTCAGCATGAACTGGGCATTATATTCCATCTGGGCATCAGGAGAGGTTTCACGTTTCTTCTTGGACCGTTTTGTGGTCTTGGTCTTGCCTGCTTCCTGTGCCTCCAGTTCCGCCGGAAGAAGAATGGCGCCGCAAAAGACGGAGAGCGCAAAAAGGCGCAAAAACAGATTGGTCCGAGAAAGCTTTTTCATCATCATCATGTCTTCCTGTGTTCGGGAGATGCTTCCGATAAAATCCGCAGCTCCATATATTAATTTTTCTTATGATATCTCCATGCAAAAATTAGGCTCAGTCGGCAACGGCTCCGCCCGTGTCGATTCCATAGCGTTCCAGCATCTGGTGGGCGGCGGATGACTGTGAAGATCTCGGATACTTCTTCAGAATGTAACGGGCTTCCTTGATCGCCATTTTCGAATTTTTCGCCCATTCCTGATACTGCGCCCGCCGCCACGCGGCTTCAGGACCGTCGTTCGGGAAAGCATTCTCCACTTCAATGAGTGTTTTCAGCGCAGAGGAAAGATCTCCCTTCCGCTGCTGGCATTCGGCAATCGCCCACAAAGTTCCGGGCGGCTCCGATATCTCACGGTACAGCTTAATCGCATCATCATACTTCTTCAGGCGTTCCTTCAGAATGAAAGCCTTCGCCCAGTTGCACTTCTTCACAAAAGCTGCATCGGATTTGAAGGTGTCGGACGAAGTCTCCAGATGTTTGATCGCGTCGTTCCACTTCTCCTGTTTTTCCAGGATCCGGTATCCGTTCCAGGCAACGGTCTGCTTGTCGGAGATCCGGGCATTCGCCACAGTCGCATCCAGCAAACGGTTCCCGTCTATCAGAAGGTTCGTCATCTCCTTGTAACGGTTCTGCTGACGATCCTTGTTCTTGTCGTCATCCGGAGTCTTCGCAATACAGGAAATGCCCTCCTGCACCAGTTTTTCAAATTCGGAAGCTTTGATGATATTTCCTCTCCCAGCCAGAAGCCGGAGCGCGGAAATGTAATACGTCCATTCCTTTTTCGCATTCATATAAGCATTCCGGTATTCCTTCATGACTTTCCAGAGTTCAGCGGCAGGGTCGACTCCGCGCGTCCCTCCGCGATATTTCCGGAGCATATCATTCTGAAAATATATCCACCAGCTCCGCATCAGGATGTCATACAGGGACTGCACCATTGCAACCTGCTGTTCCGCAGGGGATTTCTTCTCTTTTTCCGCCTCTGCCCGATAAGCGTCAAGATACCATCTGGCATAATCCTGCCCCTTCCCGGTGGAAAGGCAGTAAGCTCCGTAAAGATTCCGGGCATTGTTTGCCGACTGGGGGGCCGTTTCCCGGAAATCGCGGTTGATCTGCTGAAGATATCTGGAGGCCCGGTCAAATTTCTTGTTTTTCCAGTGATTTTCCACCAGACGGATGGAGGCGTTTGCCGCCACGGGTTCCGTCCGGTAATCCTCATCATCCACAAGTTCCTTCATGCTCTGCATGCCTTTGGCATAGTCTCCGTTGTCGAAGTAAGCCATGCCGCGGTAGTAAAGGGCCGGTGCAGCCGCGTCAATGACATCCGGATAAAAGTCAAGCACCTCATTGTAAACGCTGATCGCCTTGTTCCGGTCCTTGGCCAGATGCAGAGAGTAGGCCCGCATGAAAATCATGTAGGGAATGGAATTCTGTGAATCACGGAACTGAATCAGGAAGCGTTCAAATTCCGATGCCGCCGCACGGTATTGACGCTCGTTCAGCAGCTTCAGGGCCTTCAGATACTGCGCCCGTTCAAAAGTATTCATTTCTTTGATCTGAGTGTCTTTCACCACGCGCCAGTAATCCTGCGCCACCGCAATCGCGGAAGCGCAGAAGATCAGCAGCGCAGTCAAAGAAACTTGCCATACACAACGTCTCATCGTTTTCCTTTCTTATCTCTCTCTGCATCGCTTAATTCGGTCTCAGGCGCCGGAATTAGCGCGAAGGCTGTTCCGCCAGACGGCCACGGACAATTTTCGCCCATTTCGTTTCGGGATAGTCCCAAGTGAGCCGTTTGAAGATCTGATAGCTCTTTTCCTGGCCTTCCACGGTCTTGGTCTTGAAGTAGGAATCTCCGAGCCAGTACATGGCTTCCGCACGGAGATCCTTGTCATCCTGGAACTTGTCAACCAGTTCCGTAAAGATCTTGATAGCGTCCGTGTAATCCGGATTATAGGTCTGATTATTCTCTTTGCTCAGTTTCTCAATCGCAAGCTGATTCCTGAGTTCCGCATTCCCCGCCAGGAAAAGGCTCTTCGCGGCAAGAGGATGATCCGGATGATTTTCCGTGAACTTCCGGAATATGGTCGAGGCCGACTTAAAGTTCTTGTTCTTGTAATAGTAGTTGCCGAGACGGATCTTCGCATCCGGAGCCAGGGAACTGTCCGGATACAGATACGTCAGTTTCACATACTCTTCGCAAGCCTGAAGCCCCTGCCCCATTTTCTCAAGACACTGTGCCTTCTGGAACTGGCTCTTAATCGCATATTCGCTTTCCGGCCAGGTGCTGATCACCACGGAATAACGGCCGATCGCCTCCTGGTAATTCTCCAGCTGCTGTGCAAGATTCGCCAGAAGGAATTCCCCCTGCGCTTTCAGGGACGTGTTCGGATAATCGCGAAGTGCTTCCTCGAGAATCCTCTTCCCGCGGGCAATTTCTTCTCTCGCAAGATCATCCTTCTTCATCGCCCGATGGCTCTTCGCCATTTCAAACAACGCTTCCGCCATGAGGAAGTTGGTCTTCACAGCCATATCAGGATCCTTGAACTTCTTCGTGAAGGTCGAAACCTCTCCGTCGGATCCGATGACGACTTTCCCTGTTGCCGTCATATCCACGGGCTTGTCTCCGTCCAGAGGCAGTTCATCCGTGTAGGTGAAGGTCACAGTATCGCCGAACACCGTTCTCAGGATATTCTCCTCCGTCTTCGGCGGCACTTTGCCTTCCGCATCCGGTTTCGGCATATATTCCGTTTTCAAGACTCCGGTGAAGATTCCGGAATGCGGCAGCGTTTCCGAAAGAGTCATGACCAGTTTGTCACCCGCTTCCGAAACAACGTTCACCTTCACGGAGTCGAGATCATTCGACACGTCGCGGTCCGGATCATACACACGGACATAGAAATTCTGTCCGATGTGCACTGAATCGGAAAGCGTCAGGAAGTTCTTGTCATAAAGTCCGATCTCTCCATCGGATCTGAGTTTCACTATCTGCCGGACGAGCTCTTGTCCGGATTTGTCGTTCACAGACACCGTAATGGTATCCGACCCTGAAACGATCACGGTCGGGACCTTGAAGGCGGAGTCATCTGTCCGGAAATCGGCACTCAGCAGATTGAAGGTCTCATTGGAGGAGACCACGTCGTTCAGTTCGTCGCCAGCGGAACCGAGCTGAAGCCGGACGACGGCGGCAAATATCCCCATGTCGAGAATATTGTCCGGAGACATGGAAGCTCCCGTTTCCAAAGTCACAGGATACCCTTTCTTCCGGGCCAGAGAGCTCAAACTCTCCAGGGGAGCACTCACAATCAGCGGCTTGGGTTGACGCCCCTCCGCATTCGCCGCATTGATCTCCGTATCCGTCAGCACCAGAATTTCTGCCTTGCTGTTCCAGTGCTTCGCCACTTCCGGATAGGAAAGCTCCATCAGAAGCGGGGCCTTGCTGTTCACAATCACGGGCGTATCCTTCGGAGCATTCTTCGGGAGCCTCATGGGGGTTGCAAGGATATCTTCCTTGTAGATCTTGATGTCTTCGCGTTTGTCTCCGCGGTCCTTCATCAGCTGAATTTTCGCACGGGCTGCGGGACTCTTGTCTTCAATCATATTGATTTTCGTCTTGAAAACAGTAAGTACAGGCTTCGTGCCTTCAATCCCGGAAATCATGTATTCACGGAAAATCGGAATGCCGGGAGAATTGTTTTCCTTGTCCAGAAAACGCGCGGTGATGGTGTCGCCGGGCTGGACCTTGATGACTCCGTTCCCGGTCTTGTCGCCCACCTTGAAGACCTGGCTGAAGACGCCGCCCATTTTCGTTTCCAGAAGTTCCAGCTTGAGTTTCTCGCCGGAGGTGGTGGATATTTCCACGGGCACGGTCTGAGATTCTTCAGAGGTATCCTCGTCGAAGTCCTGGACTCTCACAATCACCGAATCCCCCTTCTGCACGCGTTTCGCCTTCACCAGGGTCGATACCGGATATCCTTCCTCCGTCATCCGGATTTCCTCATAGAACATGCCGATGTCCGCGTTGTGGAACGAAGACGAAAGCGTTACGGAAAGAATGGACTTGTTTTCATCCAGATTCTTTTCGTCCTTGTAGGTGATGGTGATTTTATCATCGGCGGGGATTTCGAGAATGTCGTTCGTCTTGCCGGTGCTCAGATCGTTTTCCACAGGCAGAATGCTGTTGCCCTTGTCATCCTTTGCGGAGATGCGGGAAACTTCCACCTGGCTGCCGGAGAAATCGTCAAAGGTCCATCTGAGTTTCCGGTAACGAGCGGGCTCGTCGAGAACGATCCGGAAACCGTCCTTGATTTCCGTGACTTTTCCCTTCGGCTTCAGAGCTTCTGCAAAACTCGGATATTTTTCCGGATTGAACCAGTCTTCGGGAAGCGGCTGATAATCTCCGCCCTTCTGCGCCATGCCGACTATCACCTGGGTATCCTTTGAGTATCCCCTTCCGAAAACCTGGAGCTGGTGCAGTCCTTTCGTCAGGAACAGGGTCCGCGTGGCGGAGAGGCCCGCCTCGTTCATTGTCCCTCCGATAACCAGTTTGTTGTCGATCAGAAGATATGCCTCCTGATTCTGCTGCGGTTCCTGCAGGAACTTGAATTCGATTTCCTCGTTCTCCTCAAGCCAGAACGGACCGCTGATATCATAAATGAACCAGCCGTCGCGTCCCTTGTTCTGGTTGGTGAATTCGCGCTTGAATACCGGTTCCTTGATCCAGAATTCCGTCGGGCGGGCATGAAGGAAACGCCTGCGGATAACATCAAGACGTGCTTCCGCTCCGCCAAGAATGTTCACTGTCAGTCCGCCGTTGTTCTTTTCTTTTGAATTCTGCGGATAGGTGCAGACAATGTCGTTTTCCTTGTCCAGGGACGCCGTCAGAGTGAAGGATTTGATCGTCTTCGGATCCGGAAGACCGATTTCAATCTCCTTGAAGTTGGAGGACGTCATGGTATCGACTTCGATCCATTTCGGCTTCTGCCCGTCCGAAAGGCTCTTCCAGGTCCCGGTCTTCCGGGAATTGATTACGGCGTTGACGTCCACACTTTCTATCTGATCGGACGCCTTCGCATTGGGATACGGGATCCCGGTCTTTACAATCCCTTCAAATACTCCGGTATAGGGTCCTGTTTCCGTCAGAACAAATTCCGTGAGTTCGTCGCCCGAACTGCTGCTGAGGTTCACGGTCAGCGTATCGGGTTTGCCCGGCGTCTTGCTCATGTCAGGATCCACCACGCGGATGTAGATCGGGCTCCCCGGACGAACAACTCGGCTGTTCGCGTTCCGGTCGCGGATTCCGGCGGATATCGCAAGCGCCGCCGCCATCGCAAGATCTTCCTGTTCCGCTTCGGTAAGAATTTTCTTCGAGCTCGCGTACAGTTTCCCTTCCGATTTCAGATCCAGTTTCTTTGACGGATAATCCAGCCCGTTCGCCTTCTGAAATTCCGGATCAATCTGATAGATGATTTCATCAGACCCGGTCAGTTCCAGAAGAAGATTCCCGGGAACGGCTTTCCCCAGCGCGGTCTGAAGAACTCCGGTAAAGAGGTTCGTGTCGTTCGCGTTCGGAAGAAGCTCCAGCTTCTCCGTATCTTTCCCGACCGTGGTCGTGACGATGATCGGAATGGATTTCCCTCCGCGGACAATCGACAGGTTGTTGTCCTGAATCTGGAAGGTCAGCTCTTTCCCGGGAATGGCCGTCGTCCTGAGAGTCGAGAGCCCGATCTTCACGTTCGGGTCCTTGATGACTTTTCGCGCCAGGTCCACTTCCGCCGAAAGAAGACGCGCTTCCGCATGACCGTAATTCAGCTTGAATACCTCTTTCAGATAATCCACGGCCCCGTCATAATTCTGCTGCTGAAATTCCAGACGCGCCAGAAGATAGTACGCTTCCGCACGGTCGGACTGGTTCGAGGAAACCTCCAGACGCTCCAGCTCCAGACGCGCACCGGTATAGTCTTCCGAAAGAAGCATCAGCTCCACCAGACGGAATTTCGCCATCGAACCAGAATATGTCTTTTGATAGCGTGCTGTGTTCTTCAGACTTTCATATTCAATTTTCGCAGCGGCAAAGTTCTTCTGGTCGCGGTAAATATCGCCCTTGATGATGGCCAGTCTCGCCGCGTCTTCCGGGGAAAGAAGCTGTTCGTCCAGCCACATGGTCATCGCGATTTCCAGCGCCTCTTTGTACATCTTCTGTTTCCGGGTCTGTTCCAGAGCCCAGATGACAAAATCGTAGTCCAGTTCCTTCCAGCGGTCGCGCAGAATTGCCGTCTTCGGCCTGACCAGCGCCCACGCGTTCAGCGCGTTCCCTTCCCGGTAAAGCTGCGAGGCCACAAACAGATCGTAGGCCTGATCGTTCTTGTCCACGGGAAGAATCCCGGGAATATCCTTCGCCAGCTTCGACATCGTCAGAGTGTATTTGCTTTTCACGGCCTTATTGAAGTTCCCATTCCCGTCCGCGAGAATGGAAAGGAACAGGTATTGGATTTCGCCCGGTGTCTTCTCTGCCATTGCCTTGTAAATCCGGTCCGTAATCCCCATGCCGCGGTTCTGATTGTTGTCGTCTGCAAGGTATTGCGCCATCATCCCGGTGTTCCGGGACAGAACGGAAGGATCCGATGATGAAGCCAGCCTCTTCGTATATTCAGGCTCAAGAGCCTCTCCAACACGGTCCTTCCAGCCGCCTTGCGCCAAACGCGCGTTCCCGTCAAGAAGCGCAGCGGAAAGTGCCGCTGTCATCGCTTCCGCGGAAGCCTTTTCCGGATTCTTCTCGTCCTTGCCTGCATCATACAGCCACAGGAACAGCGATCCCGAAAACGGAACCTGTTTCCACTGACTCTGCGGCCAGGACGCCAGAAGAGGCTTCAACACATCATTCAGGAACTGCATCCCGTTCTTCTTGTCCGGGTTCCGGCTGGAAATGAACTGGGACACACTCATCATCTGCTGGTACGGCGTGCGCTCCTTCATGCGCTTCGCATATTCCTTCAGATAGTCCGCATTGCCGTCCTTGAACATCGTATAGATTTTCGATTCCTGTTCAAAGTCGATCCGGTTTTCTTTCTTCGCAAGATCCATGGTCTTGTTCATCAGAAGAACCGGGAATTTCTCCGGAATCACCGCCTTGTGCGGCCCGTTGGAAACATTATCCTGAATCTTCGCCAAATCGGCCAGAGTCAGCTTGCCTTTCGGATCCTTCAGAATCTCTTCCAGCTGTTTGAAATAAAAATCCGGAGTCCATTCATATCCGTTCTGCCAGATGTACGAGCATGCGACGGCGGGATAATCCGCGTAAAGCGGAGCCATAATGGAAACATCCTGTTTCGCCGGATTGATCTGATTTGCATAAAAGGATTCACGCCCCAGCACGGCACCGTCCTTAAGCGTCGCGGCAACGGCCTTCGTATAATCGCGCAGAATCTGATACAGCATCTTTCCCTTGTGATTCTGCCCCTCCTTGTTCCAGGCAAGCTGGATCAGATTGTCCCAGACAGGCCCAGGACCGGTAATGCGCGGAGTCCAGCGCTGCACAAACTGATTCAGCGCCTGCGCGTTGTTCTTCACACCCAGACAATGGTTCAGAACTCGATACGCCACATACTCCTGAAGATTCTTCGCCAGAAGTTTAGATGCGGGAACCGGCCCCTTGTACGCTTTGAGAAACTCTCCCGCAGCCGCATCCAGCGCAGCTGCATTCTGCTCTTTTGAAGCAATGTCAAATACTTTGTTCGCGGCCGTGAGCGCCGCATCGGAACCGCTCTTCTTCTGATCGGCATAGGTCTTCAGCGCCTTGAACGCGGCATTCTCCTTGAGCTTCGCATCATTGCTTTCCATCGCCTTGATCACCGCGGTCAGACGCGAATTGGAACCGGACAACTGAGCCGCTTCCGTCACCAGTTTGATTTTTTCATCCGCTGTCAGATATTTCTGATGCACAATTTCATTGATCAGAAATTGTTCAGTGCCGATCCCGGAGGCCAGATAGTTCCTCAAAGCCTTCTGATATTTCGCCTTTACATCGTTGAGACGGAGCTGCGTGAGAATGTCAAACTCTCTCAGATCTCTCTGGAACCCTTCGACAGGAGCCAGATACGCCGCCATCATGCTCTTCCCGCCCTCGGGTTGAAGCCCGATCGCAAAATTCACCAGATTGTTGGAATCATTCAGAGATGGCATGATTTCCTTCAGGAACTTCGCCTGATTCGCCTTGTCGTCCTTATAGAAGGTGTTCACTATCGCGTTGATTGTGGCATACCCGTCGTGATCATAGCCGTAGCCTGACTTCTTCGCATACGCGTTGACCAGAGACGCCATCTGTTCCGGCGTCACCAGAGTTTTGAATGTCTCAGGCAGATTCGCAATATTCAATGCCAGTGAACGCAGGGAATCCTTGTTCCCGGATTCCAGAATCAGCGGCAGAATCTCCACGATTTCCCGTGCCGTCTGCAGCTGCTGTTCCTTGTTTGCCCGGCTCCCGATATATTGAATCGCCGGCGCCATGAAAAGTTCGTCCGGAAGAAGATTCTTATTGGTTTTCGCGTAGTTCAATCCCCAGCGGAACTTCTTCCCGTTGTCCATATCGTTGTAGGCATCCCTCAGATACTGGTTCAGATGCCAGTTCAGCCCATCCCCGGGAAGTTTCGTGGAAACAAGGACTTCCACAAGCTTTGCATGATCGTCCTTTGAAAAACGCCCGCGGTTGTTGAAAAGAAGCTGGTACACATTGGCAAGGACTTCCGGATTCTTCCCGTATGTCTGGATCGTGTTCTTCAGCAGCGTTGCCAGATCCGTAATGGAGCGCTCTTCGATCAGACGTGAAATCAGGCTCTGCGCCCCGGACCAGTAGAGTTCAGGTCCAAAGCTTTCCGTCGCCTGAATATACGCGTCCGGATACGACGCATGGGAAATCAGATAGGAAACGGCCTTGTCCATTTTCGGACCGCGGGTTTTGGCCTTCGTCATATACGTATGGTAGCGGGAAAGCGCCAGCTTGGATTCTCCGCAGATTTCCGCAATTTCTCCCGCACGGTACACAAGATCCAGATCCTTGTTCGCGGTCCGCTTCAGGAGTTCCGTCGCCAGAGCGGAAGCGGACATCGGACGGCCCGTCATCATATTCGCTTCCATCGCCAGTTTCATCGCTTCCACATCCGGAGTCTGGCGATCAAGCTCTTCCTTCAGCGTGCTCAGCACATCCTCATATTTCTTTTGCCCGAACAAAGCCTTCGCCTGTTCCAGCACGCTGTTCTGCGACAGGGCAACGGTGGAATACAGCATCGCAATGCAGAATATTCCCAGACCTCTGAAAAACGGCTTTCCAAAACTCATAACTCTTCCTTCGCCTGAAATAATATGGTTCTTTAACTTAAAATCAATATCAGCTTTTCAACTCCGGGTCCAGCGCCTCCCGCTGAAAACGGGAAAAAACTCCGGATAAGATTTTTTGAATATATACTCTTAAAATCCGGAAAATCAAGCCTTCAGAAAAAGCTTATTCCAATTTTTCATGGAATTTTTTATCTGCGGCAAATATGGATTCCCCTGCAGCTGCGGAAGACTCCGCTTATGTTGTTTACACGCGTCACCGGCCGATTCTTACATCTTTGCAGAACAAAAAAAGATTTTTTCTCAGAGGAAACTCTTTCCTAAGCGATCTTCCTCATCCGCAATCCGTTTTAAATATTCCGCCGCTTCAGGGCAGATTTCCCGGAGAGGAAGAAGGACAAAACTGCGCCGCCCTGCCAGAGGATGGGGAAGAGTCAGGCGCGGAGTCTTCATCTTTTCCCGCCCGAAAAGGATCAGATCAATATCGAGTGTCCGCGAATGCCAGTGCGGATGCCGCAGCGGGCGTCCGTTCGCCGACTCAATGCCCTGGCAGAGATCCAGCAGAGCCAGCGGCGAATCCTCCCAGTATCCTGAAAGCGCCGCATTCAGGAAAGTCCCTGCGCCCGCCTCGCATCCCTCCGGGTCCGTCCGATGGAAAGAAGAAAGTTTTTCCACGCGGAAACCGCCTTGTCCCAGCATTTGCACGGCACGGCGGAAGAGGGCGTCGGTATCTCCGATGTTTCCGCCCAGCGCCAGAATACAGAAATTCTCCGGAAACGCCGGAAGGACCGCAGACGCCGTCTCCGCCTCCATCATTGATGCGACTCCTTCTGCTTCCTCTTCTTCCCCTGTTTCCCTGTTCTGGCATCTCCACCTGGAAGCAGTTCCTCCGGAAACTTTTCCGTTTCAAAAAGACCTGCGGCCCGCAGTTTTCCGCAAAGATCTGAAAGGAACGCCTCCATCCCCGCAAAGGGCTCCATCCGGTCGGGGACAGGATCTCTGCGGCAGTCCCGTCTCTGGAGGATCTGCCCGCCTCCCCCGAGGCATCCGCCGGGACACGCCGTCAGCTCTGCAAAATGCAGTTTTTCTCTCTTTTTTCCCCCGGAGGGCAGAAGAAGGCTCTTCAGAAAACGCAGCGATTCCCCTGCTCCGTTCAACACCACTCCCGTGATTTCCTTTGTCCCCGTGGATTCCGTTTTCATGCGGAACACACGCCCCGGAAACCCTTCCAGGGATTCCGCACGGATCCCGCGGAACCCCTGGCGTCCTTTCCGCCCGGAGAAGTCTCCCGTCAGAGCTGCCATGGACAGCAGGCAGAAAAGCCCCCCTGTCATTCCTCCGGGCCGCGAAAACAGAAGTCCGCATCCGCTGCTGCCGCCGCCGTCACCACAGTCTCCGTCACAGCCGTTTCCACAGGAACTTCCGCAGGAGTTTTCATCCCCCTTTCCCTCCGGAGAAGCGCCGCAGAGAGCAAAAGGAGAATCGAAACCCCGGCGCGGAACACGTGAAAAATCAATCCCGTAAAGACGGAACAGTCCCGCACATTCCCGCGTGCTCAGGACCGCGTCCAGAGCGCTTCCCGGATTCCCTTCTCCGGCAACATCCGCTTTTTTCGCGATGCAGGGGAGAATCCCCACGCTGAACACCTGCCGCCCCGCGCATCCGGCCGGGCCTCCGCTTCCGGAGGAAAACTGTGTTTTGAGAAAGGACCCCAGGCTTTCCCATCCGTCCGGAACTTTCGAAAACAATGGTGAAAGCTCCGGGCACTCTTCCGAAACATATTTTCTCCACAGGGCCGGACAGGCCGAAATCAGCGGAAAGGACACTCCCCCTCCGTTTGTTTCCTCTTCCCGGAAACGGGAAATCCATTCCCCGGCAGTCCTGATCAGAGATATTCCGTATCCCCAGGAACTGTCGTAGATTTTCCGGAAGCCGATGCAGGCAAGCGCTCCGCGGATCAGCGAAATGCAGTCCTCCGGCAGCGCCTGACCCGGGAAAGAGGCGGCGGTCCCGCCGCAGGCACCTCCGCCGCCTCCCCACCACCGGGGAAACAGTTCTCCCGCCAGAGCCGCCATGGAAGCCGGATCGCACTGCAGCACAGGATAGAAGGAATCGGAATTCAGAGCGGACAAAACACGGGAAAGGCTGTCCTGTTCCCGGAGCGCCCCTGTCGGGCAGACAGCAAGGCACTGCCCGCAGGCGATGCACGGGGAATGCGCCATGTCCTGATGGAACGGCGGTTCAACCGCCATCGTCCCGCCCCGCCCCGTAAAATCCATCGCAGCGATTCCCTGACGTTCCCCGCAGATCCGCACACAGTTCCCGCAGAGGATACATTTTGCTCCGTCCCGGATCAGGGCGGAGCTCCCCGTGTCGGGAGGCACATTCTTCCTCTTTCCGGAACCCGGAAAACTCCGTTCCCGGATTCCGTACTCCTCCGCAAGTTCTTTCAGACGGCAGGAACGGCTTTTCCCGCAGTACAAACAGTCATCCGGATGATCGGCAAGAAGCAGTTCTATCAAAGTCCGTCTGGCCTCGATGACCTTGTCCGAATGGGTCAGGATCCGCATTCCTTCGTGCACGGGGTGGGAGCAGGCGGGGACGAGCGTCTCCGTCCCGTCGTCGCAGGAGAGTCCGCGCCCCGTTTGCCCCGCTGCAACATCGGAGGGGGTGGAATCGTCCAGAACTTCCACCACGCAGACCCGGCAGGTCCCTGCCGGGTGCAGGCCTTCGATGCTGCAGAGCGTCGGAATCCGGATTCCCGCGCGGGAGACCGCGCTCAGAATGCTCTCCCCCACCTCCGCTTCCACGGTCCTGCCGTTGACTTGTATCCGGATCATGATTTCCCCTCCTCTTCCTTCTCCGCTGCCGGTTCCGCGGAATTCATCCGGCAGACACCGCAGCGGCAGAAGTTCCCGGAAAGATGTTCTTCATATTCCTCCCGGAAATGGCGGAGTGTGGAAAGAACCGGATTGGCCGCCGTCCTCCCGAGTCCGCAGAGACTCGTGCGGCGGATGACACGTGCCAGACGCTCCAGTTTTTCCGTGACCCCTTTCCCCTGCCGCCGGAGGTTCCCGTCCCCTTCACAGATCCCGTGCAGCAGCGCCCGCATCTGACGCATCCCTTCCCGGCAGGGAACGCATTTCCCGCAGCTTTCCGCATACATGAAATCCGTAAAAAAACAGGCCGCATCGACCATGCAGCGCTGCTCGTTCATCACCACGATCCCACCCGATCCCATCATGGCTCCGGCTGCCCGGAGCGATTCGTAGCCGACGGGAGTATCCAGCATCGTCCCCGGAATGAAGCCGCCGGAGGGCCCGCCGATCTGAACGGCCTTGCAGCTCCTCCCCCCAGTCACGCCGCCTCCGATGCCGTAGACGATCTCCCGCAGCGTGATGCCCATCGGAACTTCGATGATTCCCGGTCTGGCAATGTCTCCGGAAAGGGAAAAGAGCTTTGTGTTCCGGAATCCTCTTTTCCGTCCGGAAGGGCCCGGATGGTTTTCCCGGGGCCTGTCTTCCTTGCGATCTGCTGTCTTTTCTCCTCCGCCTTCCCCGGAAGAATCCCTTCCGGAAGAAAAAGTGGACTGGAAAGAAGCGCCGAAGAGAATTCCCGGCACTTGCGCAAGCGTCTCGACATTGTTCACGGCGGTGGGCTTCCCGTACAAACCGCGCTCCGAAGGATAAGGCGGACGCGGAGAGGGCATTGCACGACGCCCTTCAATCCCTGCGATCAGCGCGCTTTCCTCCCCGCAGACAAACGCTCCACCACTTTTCCGGATCACAATCTTCAAGTCAAATCCGCTGTCCAGAATGTTCTCCCCGAGGAGTCCGTTTCCCCGCAGTTCCTGGAGTGCCTCCTCCAGACGCCGGAATGCCAGTGTGTTCTCCGGCCTGAGATAGACGCATCCGCGCGAGGCGCCGCAGGCATAGGCCGCGATCGCCAGACCCTCCAGAACCAGATGGGGGGAATTTTCCAGCAGGGCGCGGTCAACCAACGAACAGGGATCTCCTTCATCGGCATTGCAGACGACATATTTCCGGGAACTGCGCGCATTCAATACAGCACGCCATTTCCTCCCCGTCGGGAATCCCGCTCCGCCGCGGCCGCGCAGGCCGGCTGCCTCCAGCTCGGCACAGACCTCCGAAGGCGTCATCAGATGGACCGCCCTTGCAAACGCCCGGTAACCGCCTCGGGAAAGCACAGGAAAGAGCTGGGACGCATTCACTGCATCCCAGTCACGAGAAAGCACCCGGACCTGTCCGCTGTAGAAAGGATGATCTTCCAGAAAAGGAACTCCCTCCCAGGGACGGGCCAAAGGATCGCGTTTCTGCCCGAACAGAGATTCCGCAGGAGGGGAAAGCGGCTCCCCGAAGCGCTGCCCGGCTCCGAAAACGGAAACGGCGGAAAACAGCGCGGACAGAAGAGACGGCACCTTTTCCGGCGTGATCCGGTGATAGACCAGAGCCGTCCGCCCGGGAAAACGGATGGACAGAACTGGAGCTCCCGAAAGAAACCCGTCCGACCCCGCCGGCAGAAGAACGGCATTCACGCAATGCTGCGCAAGAAGATACTCCCCCACCGCCTTGAACGTTTTCTCCGCACCCGCTCCTGCCGCGGAACAGGAGAGCGCCACCGTGATGAGAATGCGCTCCTCCGCGCCCGTGTCTTCTCCCATGGACTCAAGTCCGGAGGAGGAAAGGGCGGAAAAGTCTGATCCCGATGAAGAGGAGACACCCGGGAAAGATCCCTCCCACACAGGCGTTGGAACAGAGGCCGGAACAGTGATGGAGGAATCATCCGCCAGAAGAGACCGGACCGATTCAAAGGAAAGCAGTCCCGCAGTGGAGACGGGATCATAAGTCTTCTGAGGATGGCTGCTGTCCATGGGAGCTCGGCCTTTCTCCTTTCCGGCATTCCTCAAGGATTCCGGTCAGTTTTTCCGGAGTGACCTCGGGGAGAATGTCTCCATTCAGTTCCAGGGCGGGGGAGAGTGCGCAGGCGCCGAGGCAGGGAACGGCGTCCAGACTGAAGAGCCCGTCCGGAGTGACCTCTCCCGGCAGAATTCCCAGCTGTTTCTCCAGTTCGCGGAGCAGAGCGGAAGAGCCTTTCAGATGGCAGGCCGTCCCGCGGCAGACACGGAAGTGATAGCGTCCTTTTGCATGGAACTGAAACTGCGGATAGAAACTTGCGGTCCCGTAAACGCTGCTGAGGGGAATCCCCAGAACCCGTGCCGTTTCCCTCATGGCCTCCTGAGTGAGGCAGCCTTCCTGCTCCTGGATCTCCTGAAGGACGCCGAGCAGTCCGGCGCTTCTGTCGGTCTTATACTTTTCCAGCAGGGTTTCGAGCCGCCCTTTGCTTTCCTCCGGCATCTTCCCCAACGACTCCTTTCTCTCCTCATTCATCCGCCGCAGGAACGGAAAAATGCAGTCATGCCGCCTGCAAAAACCGTCCCGTATGCAATTTCCCCTCCAGGGAACGTTTTTTTCTCCGGACTGGTGTTTTCCCGTCCATCAGCGGCGGTCCGCGAAATAGGCGAGTTTCTCAAGGGAGCTGGCAATGTCGATACGGTCCGCAAAAACGTCATCGGGAAGTTTCAGCGGGACGGGAGCAAAGTTCAGAATCCCCTTGACTCCCGCCGCCACCATCCGGTCCGCAGTCTCCTGCGCATGGGACGCAGGAACGGTGATGATCCCGAGATTGATCCCGAGCTCCTTCACTTTTTCCTCAAAGCTGCTGATGTGATAGCAGCGGCAGCCGGAAATCACGCGGTTCACTTTCGCATCGTCGCTGTCAAAAGCCGCCACAATGGTCAGCCCGGGATGACGGTAGGTGAAATAGGAGAGAATGGCACGCCCGAGATTGCCGACTCCGACCAGCGCGATGATCCGGTCGTTGGATCCGTCAAGAATCTCCGAGATTTTCCGGATCAGTTCCGCAACGTCATACCCCTTGCGCGGACTGCCTCCGTGTCCGATTGTCATCAGATCCCTCCGGACCTGGGCCGATGTGTTGTGCGCAAGCGCCGCCAGCTGATGAGAAAACAACGTCCGCTGGCCTTTCGACTGCAGATCGGCAAGAAGGCGTTTATATAAAACCATGCGTTCAATTGTCCGTGCCGGAATTCCTTTTGTCGGTTTCATGATGGATCTTTCTCCCGATTCTCCGAAACTTCTCTCGATCTCTGAATAGGTGTGACAGCTTTCACAGATTATAATCCCCTTTTCCCTTCAAGTCAAGAAAATTTTCTGAAAAAAAGGATTTTTCTTTCCTTCCCACGCAGGAAAAAGGAAAAATGTTTTTTCTTTCACAAAAGGAGACTTCACTGCCTGTCAATGCCGGAAGGAGCGGCGCTTCTGTTCTTCCAGGGAATTCCGGAAGCGCATTTCACGCCTGCGGATCCCCGGCTCTCTCTCCGCCTGTCTCTGCGGATCCCTGGGGATCCCTGCGGATCCTGATCGGCATACGGCACGGCATCACTTCCGATTCATCAGGACTGCTCGGGACAAGGCTGTCCGAGAATCATTTTCCGGAGCAGGTTCAGCGCCTTTGCCGCGGCGCGTTCCCGAATCTGCTCCCGGGTGCGCCGGAGATGAAATTCCTCCACAATGACCCGGTCTTCAAACTTTGCCGCGATCCATACCAGTCCCACAGGTTTTTCAGGGGATCCCCCGTCCGGACCGGCAATGCCCGTAAGCGCCGCGGCGGCGGTCACATGGAAGCGTTCGGAAATGCCGCGGACCATCTCCAGGGCACATTCGCGGCTGACCGCGCCATACTGGTCAAGCGTCTCCTGAGCCACGCCCAGAAAACGGGCCTTGATCTCGTTGGAGTAGGCGACAACGCCGCCTTTGAAGACGTCCGAAGATCCCGGAATGTCCGTGAACAGTTTGGCCAGCAGTCCCCCCGTGCACGATTCCGCCACGGCCGCAGTGCCCTGTCGACTCCGGAGCAGGGATAGAACTTCCTGCGCCAGAGTTTCTGAGGAATCTGAAAGCAGTTCACCGTCAAAAATTTTCCTGACCTCCCGGATGGCATATCCGAGCGTATCGGAATCGGCGGAGCTGAGAAAAAGCCGCACCATCTCCGGAGAGGCGCAGTAGGCGACCGAGAGCGGATGGCAAGCCCCGATCACCGGCAGCATCCGTTCCTCCACGGAAGATTCCCCGACTCCGCAGATCCGGAACAGTTTCGTATACAATCTCTTCTCCCTGAGACTGCGCAGACGCGGCAGCACTTCCTCCTGAAACATGGGCCGGAGTTCCGAGGGCGGTCCCGGCAGAAGGATGACGGTCCGCCCGGGAAACGGATCGGAGGAAGCTGTCTGGAGAATCAGCCCGGGCGCCGTCCCGCAGCGGTTGGGAATCACCTCCGCCCCTTCCGGAATCAGGGACTGATTCAGCACCCTCGGCGGCATTTCCGAATGATGCAGCGTCTTCCAGTGGTTCATGATGGAGACGGCCGTCTCCCCGTGCTGCACAAGACGTTTCTGAAAACGGCGCGCAATGAATTCCTTCGTGACATCGTCCGCCGTGGGACCGAGTCCGCCCGTGGTAAGAACCAGATCGGTCTTTTCCAGCGCCAGTTCCAGAGCGTCGAGTATGTCTTTTTCCCGGTCGGGGACTTCCAGGGACAGTTCCGCCATCATTCCTTCGGAAAGGAGGGATTGTCCCAGAAATGCGAGATTGGTGTTCAGGGTGGCTCCTTTCAGGAGTTCGTCGCCGATGCAGATGATGCCGATTTTCATGCCGGGAAAGCCTTGTTTGTTTGTCATTTCCATGCCGCAAATGGAGTGGCGGCAGTCAGTATAATGGTCGCTGTCGTCGTGCTGTACGATCCTCTCTGCTGCCGGAGTCCTTCCTTTTCCCTTTTCTCCTCCGGGCTGGGAAGGAGGAAAACGGGGTGGGGAAAACGGGAAGACATCCTGAGCTTCCGGAAGAATATACCCCCTCCGGAGAAGGAAGTCAAGAAGGGGAGAGCTCCCCGCAAAGAATCCTGGAAACGGAAAAAGCTTGGCGGAAGATCTTGCAAAGCCGGAAATTCAGTGCTAGAATTATTCCAGGGAATCCAAGTCCGTCATGCTCTGTCATGCTTTTTGCTGAACACGGCATACGGTTTTTCATTCCGGAAGAGGAAAAAATTTATGGATACAACGTTTCATCGCAGGATTGTGCTTTTTTCAATTGTCTGCTTCCTGGGATTCGCTTTTCTGTGCATTACATTCCGGGCGCAGATCGCCTCCGTTTGCAACTGGCTTCTGGTGCTGACGGGGGAACGAATGCCGAGAATGGAAGAGGAAAGCGGGAAAAATGAAAAGAAAAAAACGCCCGCAATTGAGAAAATCACGGTGCCCGGAGCATCCAGGAGCGTCAGGCGCGCGGAAGCGGTCCGTGTCTTCGCGGACTGGGACGGGAGAACACCCGTCCTGAAGGAAGTTTCTGCTTCCGGAATCCGTTTTCCTCTCAGATCCTCCTATCTCCGGCACTGGGCCGTGCTCGGACTCTTCCCCTTCGGAGAACTGCTGAACCGGGGAACCGTGACACCCGGAACGGCTTTGAACCACCCGTATCTGGAAAATGAAACGGAGCTGGACTGTTCTTCCATCCTCCCGGAAGGAAAAATTTGGAAAATGACCGCCTCCACCTTGCCGGACGGACGCTATGACTTCAACACCCTTTACGGAGGCGGGGCAAACACGGTCAATTCCGTCCTCTACGCACTGACGATTCTGAAAACGGAAAGGGAGATCCCCGAAGCAATCCTCCATCTGGGAAATGACGACAATATCCGGATCTGGCTGAACGGTCAGGAAGTTCTGAGCGTCAATTCCCCGCGCGGAGGAGGGAACCGGAAAGATGCGCGTCATGCGGCAGTCTCTCTCCGGAAGGGTGAAAACCGTCTGCTTCTGAAGGCATTGAATTTCCGAGGCGCCTGGGATATGTATCTGCGTTTCGCGGAAAAGGACGGCACACCGCTCCTCTTCAAGCCCGAAAAACAGCACGCACCTGAGGTGAAAAGCGGCAATTTTGAAGAACCGAATTCATAAACACCCTTTCATAATCAACTTACCCAATAATGTACAAGGAGGACTCATGCGTATGAACCCGTTCATGGCAGAAAAACCGTTTCATGTCTGCTTCTGTCTTCTGGCGGCTCTCGGCACAGCACTGGGAATGCTGACCGGATGCACGGGAACAGCGCTTGTGATGGAGAATGACTGGCAGGGAAAAGGCGCCGCCTCCAGTCCGGATGAACTCCCGCTGAAAGATCCTGCCGGTGTCTGGGTCGATTTGAAATCCGGCAATTCCGTTCAGGTCGTTCCACGGAATGTGGACGGGGGAAAAGTACGTTATCTACTGGATGTGACGTGGTTGTATAAAAATCAGAAAAAACCCCTCTGGCCTATGATCGGATGGACTGTCAAAACAGAAAAAAATCTCTTTTTCTACTGCGTTCTGGACAAGGAACGACTCTCCGAAACACAGCCCGGATTCAATCCGGCCAATCTCTTCCTTTTTGTACCGTTGCGCTACGTCTTCCTCCTGGAGGTCCGGGATGGGCAAATCCTGCTTTCCGGACTCGACTTCGGAAAATGGCGTCAGGACCATCCCGATCAGCTGGACTCCTCCCCCTATCCTTTCCATCCGGATGACGGAATCGCCATGCCCGCGGAAGACGACTTGAAAAAGGCGCTCGAAAAGGAACAATATGAAATTTCCTCCCGCTTCACTCTCGTCCGGCAAACCAATGAGAAACCGTCGCGGGAAGCGGCGGAATGACAACACACCGCTTCCTGCTTTCACTGGGGAAAAAGGAAAGCCTTCCTTTTCCCCTTTCCAGAACCCGGCGCTCCCTCTGTATCTTTATTACCTAACTTCCTCTCACATGATCCATCTTCTCTTCCCGATTTCAGGGGGAAAGGAGGAAAGGAACATTCTCTCTCTCAGCGGAATTCTCTGCGGGAAAAGATAAAAACAGCTTTTTTCCCTTTTCACCGAATTTGACCTGAAGCTGGATTTTACAGCTTGACATCCCTCTGAATCATGTTATTTTTTACCAGGCACTCTTCAGAGCTCCATGTCCTTGCCAATGATCTCATTGGCCCGGCAGGACACCTTGAATTCTGCGGAAGTGTTTTTTTACAAAACTTCCTGATCCCAGTCCGAAACAGATCCACGGGGGATGGAGGAATACACAGCAAATGCTCCGGCAGAGGAAAATGAATGTGGGGTGAAGTCCCCTCTCCCCCGTCCAGGAAGAGAGAAGAAGCAAGTCGCATTGCAGGGAGAGTGTCCCACGCTGCGAAGGAGGAAGAAGGAGAGGCTCGCTGATGACTGCTGAAACAGCCGAAAACAACAGAGAAGGGACATACTGATGAAACCGTGTCCGTCATTCCGTCTGGAGAAACCGATGTTTCCCCGAACGGAAAATGGAGAACTCTCCCATGTGCATGGGGGAGGACATTTCCCTGCGGCAGGGAAGCACGACTGAAAAAAGCATGTCCGGACATTTTCTTCTTCCTGCATGGTCTTATTCAAAATGGAAAAAAACGGGAGGGATTCATTCTCATGAAGCGCAGAGTTTTCACTGTAAAGACATTCACACTGATCGAACTTCTTGTTGTCATTGCCATCATCGGACTTCTGGCCTCTCTGCTGCTTCCGGTGCTGAATTCCGCCCGGAAGCAGGCTCTGGTCATCATGTGCGCCAGCAATATGAAGCAGCAGTTTCTGGCCCTCACCTGCTATGCGCACGACTATGACGGGTTCGGACCCATTTACGGGGGATCGTTCCCGTATGTGCTCAACAACGACTGGTTTCTGAAATATTTTCCCATTCACAAGGAGAAGGATTTCGTCCGCGTGAAGCACTCCTGCACCGATTACGACAAACGGGTGAATTCCGACGCCCAGCTGCTCGGCATGTGGAGAACCAACACCTACCGTTCCAACTACAGTTATTACTTCGGTTCGCACAACTACGCAAACAGCCTCCAGACCAAATGGCACGGATGGACCACACCCGGTGCCAACAGCCCGACTCCCTGTCCGAACATCAATTATCCCGGAACCGTCAGAATCTTCATCGACCAGAACGGCAGGCGTTATACCATCAATGTCCGCTCCCCGGACAAATGCCCCGCAATCTGCGATATGAGCAATGCCTACAGCATCATCAACAGTGCCAAAAACTGGCTGATGTCTCATTACAAGATCGGATCCAACAATATCTTCGTCGACGGTCATGTAAGGCTCACTCCCTTCGGCGAATTCCAGAACGCCCTCTCCCAGAAAACCTATATGGCTTACGCATGGAGAAATCCTTTTGGAGAATACTCCAATCACAGCACTCAGGGGGCCATCTGGACAGATTGAGCAACATATTATTCCTCCACGCAATCCTGATCTCCATCCCTGCGCTGCCGCAAAGGCAAACAGGAAAAAGATGGAAGGGAGGGGGTCACAAACTCCGGAAAAAGGAAGAAAAGACGAGGACAAAGATCCCGCTCCCGTTCCGCGGAGGATAAAAATTCTGGAATTTTTCCCTTCCCCAGACCCGCCGCCTCGAGTTCCGCATCCCGCAACCCGACGTTTTTGAAAAGACAGTCCAAAACAGAGACTGATGAAAAAAAGAAGAATGAAAGACGGACTATGGAGTTTCGCAGATGAAAACGTATGAAGAAATTCTGGAGGCGGATATCCGCGATGGAATCATCCACGGCGCGGCCGTCCTTGCGGGAACACTGGAAGGCAATTTTTGCGACCGTTCCTTCGGCTTTGCGGAAAACACCCTGACTTCCCCCATGAATTCGCAAAGCGTCATAGACGTTGCAAGCGTGACGAAAGCCGTCGCCACCGTCAGCGCCCTGCTCGTCTGCCATTCCCGCGGCCTGATTGATTTCGATGCTCCGTTCACGGAATACCTGTCCGGGTACAAGCCTTCGCTTTCCACACCTGTCCGGATCCGGGACCTGGCCAATCACAGATCCGGATTCGGCGACGTCCCTGGACAAAGCTGCCGCCTCTACTTCAACGAATCCGGCACGGAGATGCTCCGGAACATGCTGACGATTCCGCCGCCCTTCCCTCCCGGAAACTTCAGTTACGCCTGCTGGAACTACATTCTCCTTGCCATGATTCTCGAACAGGTGACAGGAAAACGCTTCTCCGATTTCTGCCGGGAAGAGGTTTTCCTTCCTCTCGGGATGCGGGACACTTCGCTCGGGAAGCCGGTCGATCTGCCGGAAGAACGGATTGCACAGACAATCTGCACGGAAAAGCCCGGCCAGATCTCGGACTTCGTGGCATTCCGCATTTACCGCGACGGCGGATGCACGGGAAATGCGGGACTCTTTTCCACTGCCTCCGATCTGGCCCGGCTCCTGCGCTGCTGTCTCCGCCATGGAGAATATGAAAACGGGCGTCTCTTCTCCGAAGAGAGCTTCCGCGAAATCGAACCCGACCGCAGAGAAAAATACGACGGATACCGCCGCTTCGGCTGGATCATCTACGATTCCCTCATGTCCGATTCGGAATTCGGCACTTCGCTTCTTCATTCCGGCTGGAGCGGTCAGACCGTCTTCATGAACTTTGCAAAGCAGATGTTCGCCATTGTCCTCACCACACGCTGCGGCGATTACGACCGCGCAAAGGCAGACCGCTTCGAAGTCATCCGCCAGTTGTACGAACAGACTCCGCAGCAGTAGAAAAGACAGGGGCCGTGCTTCCCCGAAGTCACGGCCCTTTTTTCTCTCCCGGCGGAGGAGAACAGAAAAGAGAAGATGGCCCCTCTCCACCTCCGGAGACCTCCCATTTTCCGCTTTGACGGATACATCCCCCTCCTGCAGATCCCCGGGCAGAAGACAGCGCCCCGCCTCCCCGTCTCCCCTCCTTCCCCTTTTTCCCCGGACTAGGAAGGAGGAATCCATTTCCCATCTCCCTCACTCTTTTTCCCCTTTTCCCCTCTCTCTTTTCCTTGTTTTCCCCTCCCCGAAACAACGCTGTTTTTCACGCCTTCCCACTTGAAAAATACGAATTCGTAGTTATATTGAATCAAAAAACAGGAAAGAAACATAGAGGAAACCGTTCTTCCCATGCGCAGTCTCATACGGAAACTGGTCAACGCCACAAACGTCATCGACCACGCGTATCTGGTCAAAGGGCGGAGCATGGCTCTCAAGCCGAACATCGTGGTGTTGTTCTATGCGCTTGCCAATGAGGAGAATCTTTCACAGAGCCAGCTGCATCATCAATGGCTTCTGCCCCTTTCCACGATCAATACGATCGTCACGGAATGCCGGAACGCGGGATACATCTCCCTGGAACCGATTCCAGGGAAACGCCGGGAATGCTATCTGCGCCTGACGGGGAAAGGCAGGAAATTTGCAGACATCATCCTTTCGGAGATTCATGCGGCGGAGGAATACGCGATGAGGAAAACGGCGGAGAAATTTTCCGTTCCGGACTTTGTCGAAGCCCTCGACTTCTATGCGGAAACCTTCCACCATGCCCTGAAACTCAACGCGGACGAAAGGGATGATGACAGGAACGCGAACTCAACACTTCCCCCCGGGGAATGAAAACCCCGAATCCCGGATGCGGAAACATGAAACAGAAAGATTCCCGTTTATTCTGGCAATATGTGGCGCCCTCGGTTTTTGCGGCGCTTATCGGCGGATCCTTTTCGATTGTCGACACGATCTTCATCGGTCTGGCGGGGGGGAAAACCGCTCTGGCTGCGGTTGCGGTGACCTGGCCTCTGGTCCTGCTGCTGCAGTCGTTCGGCTTTCTGGTCGGTTCGGGTGGAGCGGTGCTGATTTCCCAGTACCGCGGGGCGGGAGAAGAGGAAAAGGCGCAGGGCTGTTTTTCTCAGACGCTGCTTCTGGTGCTGGGATGGAGCCTGCTTCTGACAGCCGCGGCACTGCCCGTCCTCAAGCCCGTTCTTGAAGCTCTGGGGGCGACAGAGGAACTCATGCCCATCTCCCTGCGTTACTGCCAAATTCTGACAGGAGGGGTGTTCTTTGCCATCTTCATGTCCATGTGCCTGGAAGTGATCCGCAACGACGGACATCCGACTTTATCCATGATTCTGATCGTCACCGGGCTGCTCGGGAATATTGTGCTGGACTGGGTCTTTGTGTTTTACTTTTCCTTCGGAGCCGTCGGTGCGGCGATCGCCACTGTGGTAAGTCAGGGATGCGCTTCCGTCTTCGGGCTGATTTATTTCTGCAGCCCGGTGACGAAACTGCGCTTTTCGGCCGCAGCGTTCAAGCCGGATCTGAAAATGATCGGAAACATCTCCGTCACCGGGCTGCCGATATTCGGCAACATGCTTTCGATCATCGCAATGCTCTACATGCACAATGCGCAGTCTCTGCGTTACGGGGGGATTGACGGACTGGCGGCGTATACGGTCGTCTCCTCTCTGGAAGCGCTCGGATCCATGTTCATGACCGGGATTGCGGGTGGAGTCCAGCCTCTTTCGGCGTCCATGTACGGAGCCGGCAAACGCTGGCGTCAGAACCGTTTCGGCAATTACGGGTATGCCTTTGCCTTCGCTTCCGGAATTGTCCTGATGCTGTTTTCCTTCGCCATGCACAGAATCATCCCCGGATGGATGGGGCTGACCTCCGGAGATGCGCAGGTTCTTGCCATGCACGGAATCCTGCTCTCGGCCCCGGCATTCCTTCTGCTCGGAGTCATCCGGGTGGCGGCCTTCTACTATCAGTCCACGGGCAGCATCGCCAGAGCCTCCTGGCTGATTTACGGAGACTCCTTCCTGGCATTGCCGCTCTGCATCTTCACGCTGCCGCTCTGGTTCGGAATGAACGGAGTCTGGCTTGCAATGCCGATTTCACGGATCCTGCTTATGGGAATCCTCCTGTATTTCTGGTTCGGCGCCGGAAGCAGGGGAAAGCAGAAGAAGCAGAAGCCCCTTCTTATCCATCCTTCATCATAAGGAGCCTGTAGTACAATGGAAGACTTTCAACTCCTCCCTCTGGAAAAGGGGAACACTCCGGAATTCAAGCGCGAAATGCAGAAGGCGTTTCAATGCGGCTATGAAGCGGAATACGGCCCCTGCCGGGAGATCATCCTCCCGGAACGGGATATCGACCAGTCTCTTCACGCTCCGGATGCAAGCGCGTATGCCGCCTGGGTCAACGGGCGCATCGAGGGAGGCGCGGTCCTTAAAATCGGGCCCGCTGCCCGCCACAATCATCTGGAGCTGCTCTTTGTCCGCGCAGGGACCCAGAGCAGAGGACTCGGACATGCCATCTGGAAACGCATTGAACAGCTCTATCCGGAAACCGAGACCTGGGAAACCTTCACTCCGTATTTTGAGAAACGCAATCTCCATTTTTATGTGAACTGCTGTGGTTTCCACATCGTGGAATTTTTCAATCCGCGTCATCCGCTTCCGGAAATGGATGAGGACGGACGGGTGGGTGGAATGGACAGGGAGGCCGGACAGTATTTCTTCCGTTTCCTCAAAACAATGCGCTCAGAACGGCGGCAGGAGGAATCCGCTCTGATCCTGAAATGGTCTGCGGCACAGTGCAGAAAACACAGAACGGAACTGGAAAAAGACGCTGAAGCAAAAAAGTGATCAAAACAAAATGAAAGCGACATGAAAGCGACATGCGGACTCCTGAGAAAGGACGATGCAGACTCAGTCCCTCCTGTTTCCCGCCGCCATCCCTCCGAGGATGGACTTTTTCAAAGAAAGATATTCCGGCATGGATCCATACAAGCGGTCCAGGACCTCCAGAGTCTTTCCCGCGATCTCGGCATCGTTCTGTTTCGCCAGAAGCCCCAGACGCCAGGAAAGATAAGAACGGGCGAATTCAAGAGTCTCCTGCTTTGCGGCGGAAGTATCCGCCAGTTTCCCGGCCTCCGCGAAATATCCGTACAGAAGCAGATAAGCAAACACCTCTTTTCTCCGTTCCGGGGAAATGCTGAAAAGTTTCATGGCGGAAGTTCTTCTGAGCTCCCGTTTCACATTTCCCAAAGCCTTAGCCAAATTCTGCGCGTTCTGGAGGACAGCCTTCATCTGCGTCAGCCAGCGTTCGGTCTGAAGGAGAAGAGTCTGATGGGCAGAGGAGTCCTCCTCCCCCTCTTTCAGGAAATCAGGCGCAACAAGCTGTTCAGCGGCCGCCGCGGGTCCGGAACGGCGGCAGGTCACCACCAGATTTTTGCGGAGCAGATCCTTCCAATTTCCAGTTTTGGCCGCAAGTACGGGATCTGCAGTCTGTTCTGCAGTTTCCCTTCCCGCTTTTTCTTCGCCTTTCTCGGCTTTCCTTTCTGAATTCTCGGGGGAAGAAAATTCCCCGGGGGAGGAGGAGGCGTCTCCGTCCGGAGAAATTTCTCTGGAATCCGAAAGATTCGTGCGCTTGATTTTTCCTTTCAAAGCCTCACAGAACGCAAGATCCCTCTTCAGAAAACCGTTCCAGTATTCGAGTTCCTGCTTGTTTTTGGAAGAGGAAACAGGCAGTTCGGAAAGTTGGGCCATCAGTTCCTTGAACTGACTGACAAGCGCTTCGGCTCTGGCTGGATCCACGTTTTCTCCCCTGCGGAGAGCTTCCTGGATTTCACTCATGACGTTTTTCAGTTTTGCATACTGGTCTTTCTGGACATCAAGGAGGGCCTGGACGCGGGCGTCTTCAGCGGCACGGGACTCGGAAATTTTCTTCAGTCTGAAATAGGCGTCATGAATTTTCTTTCTTTTCTCCGGATCGACTCCCGTTTTTGCTGCAAGAAGCCGCGCTGTGGCGAGGAGATCGACAGCCGATTCCAGATGTTCATCCCCCTGTTTCAACATTTCCGCGGCCTCGTCATAATAGCGGATGGCATTTGCCGTGTTGTTTCTGGCCAGGAAGTAGTATCCGACCCCGCAGGCAATCACCAGCAGGATCAACAAATTGATGCCCATCATAACAGGATTCACAGAATGCCTCCGGGTTTTCACCGTATTCGTATTCTGCTTCCGGGTCAGCAGACGTTTTTTCTGCCTGTCGGCATTTTCCGCGTCAAGCTGGGATCCGACCTTTTTTGCAGGAAGTGATTTCCTGATTTTCCTGGCTTCTGAAAGAAACTGCTTCCAGCTTCCAAAACGTTTTTCCGGTTTTTTCGCCATCATCCGACGCATCAGAGAAATCAGCTGCGGAGAAATCCGGCTGGAGGGATTCCTTGTTTCCGGCATGGGGAACGGAGCGGAAGTATGAAGTTCCAGAATCCGCATGATATCGGACGAATCGTCATAAGGAGGCACTCCCACCACGAGATGATACAGCGTTGTCCCCAGCGAATAAAGATCAGTGCTCCAGGTGAGTTTTTCCCCTCGGATCTGTTCCGGGCTCATGTAGAACGGGGATCCTTCGATATGACCGTTCTGGATGCTCGATTCGCCGCGGCTCTGGGCGATCCCCATGTCCAGAAGCACGGCCTCGCCGTCCTCGTTGATGATGATGTTCCCGGGCTTGATATCGCGATGGAACATTTTGTATTTCTGCCAGACGTAGTCAAGCGCTTTTGCAATGTCCAGCACATAATCCAGCGCTTCGCTTTGGGGAATGGGGCCGCCGTTGTCAATGCGTGCGTCCAGAGTGTCTCCTGCAACGTACTGCATGGCGAGAAAATAAATCCCGTTATCTTCTCCGGCGTCGAGAGCGGTCACCACATTCTGATGCTGAATGCGCCCGAGGGTTTTGACCTCGTTCAGGAAATGCATCAGGGACCCCTTGTCCCGCGTCTGGCTCTTGAGCAAAACTTTTAAGGCCACGGGCCGCTGCATGGACATCTGATTCGCCAGATAGACATTCCCGGTGCCGCCGCGCCCGATCAGACGCAGAATTTCAAACCCTCCGATCTGATATCCCTGCGGGAAAATAAAATCGACATCGCACGCAGGGGTCTTTTCCCGGCAGTATGGACATGTAATCATGTCATCCCGGTCGGGTTCTTCTTCAAAAGTCCCTCCGCATCTGGCGCATTGATAATTCAGCATAGGTCTCCATTCAGTTCTGACATCTCCCGCAGGAGTGCAAACGGAAACAGTCTTTCCAGAAACTGGCAATCATATACTATAGCACAAAAAATACTTATTGTCAACAGCTCGCGCATCTTTTTCCTGATGAATTTCCTGACTCCAGATGTCAAAAAAAAGAGTGTCAAAAAAACGGAAGGATCTTTTCTAAAAAAGAAATTTGCAGAACTCTGGCGAAGGGAATATAATATCCTCTGCTATCCCTCCTCATTCCCTCACCACATAGTTTGCCTTCCCCGGGATCAGGCTGGAAAACAATGGGGAAAACGGGGGAGAGTCTCGGGTGGGAAAAGAATGAGCACGGGGAGACGAGGTGAAAGGAATTCTTCAATTGCATCCCGGAAGCCGGAACCGGAAAGGGAAAGAGAAACAAATGCTTTGCCTAAGAGGGAAACGAATGATGGGCTTTCCCCTGATCTTTCTGAGCCTTATTCCCGTGCAGTTGTTCTTCTTTTCCGGGTGCCTCGCTTCGTCCGACTGGATGGGGAGAGCAGGAGCAGCAAGCTCTGCTTCTGCCGATTTTGTTCCGGATTCGGAAGGGGAAACGAAAGCGGTCAGTAAACCCGCGGGCCCAGTTTCCAAGATGCGTCTGGAATCGATTTTGAGGGAAAAGACCTTTACATGCGCCTATGCACCGGGAAAAAAGGAACTGGTCCGGAAGGCGGCGGACGGGTCACCTGCGGGGGTGGAACCGGAACTGATCCGTGAAATAGCAAAACGCCTTGGATTCCGGGTCCGTTTTCTGGAACTCTCCCGGGAAGCAATTCCGGGGATGCTCAGGAGCGGCCGTGCCGACATTGCTTCTGCCGGACTGGGGAAAAAAAGCATTGAGTCTCTTTCTCTGAAACCAGTTCTTTTTTATTCACGCGGGAAGGATCCGCAGAATCCGGCCTTTCTGATCCGTGCGGACGATCCGGAATGGGAAGCCCTCTTGGAAGAGGCATTTGCGGGGATAGATTTTGAGTTCACTCCGGCTATGGTAAACGAGGCGGAGATCCGGCTGATATCCACGGAGCCGGGATCACTTCCTCCGCTGACAGTCGATGTGGAAATTTCAGGGGAAGAAGTTTCTGAATAAGGATTCATTTTTGTCCGTCTTCTTGTGAAGGAGAGATGGGAATGAGAGAAAAAATTCATCTTTGGGTTTGATTTTTGGATTTGATCCATTATAGTAATGGGATATGAGTTTGGGCGCTTAGTTCAGCTGGCTAGAACGCTACCTTCACACGGTAGAGGTCGAGGGTTCGAGTCCCCCAGCGCCCACCATTTTTTTGATTCTCCGCCGATCGGTCTTCCGGTCGGTTTTTTTCGTTTCGGGGGTAAATTTGAGCTCAACT
>CAKUDG010000012.1 GCA_934644965.1 uncultured Victivallales bacterium
CTGCTTCGTTTCTTGCTGCAGTACAAATCAGGTGTATTGCAGCTTGGGTCTTTTAACTATTGACGACACGATCTAAAGGAGCATCGCCCTTCCCCCCTCTCTCTGGCTGGCTCTTTTTCACCTTTTACGCGCATTTTCTTTCCCTCCCCTTTTCCCAAGTGGAAGCTCAATCACAGGAACTGGGAAAGGATCCCGGAAAAAGGAGAGCGGAGAAAGAAGGGGGAATCAGGGAAAAAAGAAAAAACAAGGCGTACAGACAAACGTATCAACAGGTATTTTCATTTCCTTCTGCAGGAATGCAATCGTTCTTCAGAAGGCAGGAGACAAAAAGGAGTTCAGGAAGCCATGCTCGGTATTTTTTCACAGAAGGACACGGTTCGTTTCCCGGAAAGGTTTCTCTGGGGAAGTTCCACTGCGGGACATCAGATTGAAGGAGGGAACGTCAACAGTCAGCTCTACGCTCAGGAACAGGAGCTCAGGAAACGCAATCCGGCTCATGAGATTTCGGGCCGGGCGTGCGATTTCTGGAACCGCTGGGAGGAGGATTTCGATCTCCTGGAAAGACTCGGCCACCGGGCTTTCCGCATGTCTGCGGAATGGAGCCGCCTGGAACCCGAGGAGGGCGTTCACGACAAGGAAGCTCTGAAGCGCTATCTCAAAATGCTGGAATCCCTGAAACAGCGCGGCATCCAGGTTTTTCTGACGCTTCACCATTTCACTCATCCGCTCTGGTTTGAAAAGAAAGGCGGATTCCAGAAACGGGAGAATGTGGATCTGTTTCTGCGTCATCTGGAATATCTGGTCCCGCGCGTGGCGCCGTATGTGGATTCCTGGAACATCCTGAACGAATTCAACAATGCCGATGCACTCTCGGGACCCTACGGCGGAGAGGTGAAGGCGAATTTTCTGGCGGCGCACGCCCGCGGCGCGGCCGTGGTGAGGGAATATTCAAAAGCGCCGATCAGTTCGGCGCACGCGCTCTGCGCCTGGCAGCCGGAGAATCCGCGGGATGAGTTTGATGTCACGCGGGCCCGTCTGCGCGACTGGCAATGCAACGCGTTTTTCTTTCATGCGGTCCGGACCGGAGAAATTCTCCTGCCCTACCGCGATGCGGAATACATGCCTGAACTCAAGGGATCGTGCGACTACTGGGCCATCAATTACTATACGCGCCACATGATCACGGCGAGAAGAGCCGACGGATCCGGGAAACGTCATGACTGCTGTACACTCCGGCCGATCGACATGCCCTTCTATCTGGAGGAATTCTATCCCGAAGGACTTGTCGATCTCCTGGACACCCTGCACGATCTGCCCGTATATATCACTGAAAACGGATACTGCGCGGATGACGACCGGCTCAGAATCCTCTATCTGGCCCGACATTTTCAGGCCATGAACGAGGCCATCCGGAAAGGATGCGATCTGCGGGGATATCTCTGCTGGTCTTTCATGGACAACTATGAATGGAGCAGTTTCCTCCCCCGTTTCGGCCTTGTCGCCGTGGATTTTGACACTCTGGAGCGGACCCCGCGTCCCAGTGCGGAATTTTACAGAGACGTCATCCGGAGAAATGGATTCGACCGGGAACTTGTCCTCCGGCACCTGCCGGAATTCAAGGACTGGAAAATCTATCCCCGTGAATGAAAGTCGAACAGGAGAAATAAGATACTGAAAAAAAACCACTCCTGACAGAAACCGAAGATGAGAAAATCAACAATTCCAGGAAAGAGAATGACAAGGAGAAAAAAATGAAGCAATACACACTCGGCTATTGTCTCTGGCTTCTCCGCGGCGGAACGCTGCCGGACCGGATCCAGTTCCTTTACGATCACGGCTTCCGCTCCGCGGCAAAGATCCAGAGCACGGATTCCGAACATTCTCCCGAGGCCCGCGATGCGGCGTGCCTGATCCGGGAACTCGGGATGACTCTGACCTGCCATACGAACGTCCAGGGGCATCTGAAGGACGGACGGATCGACATGGACTTCGCCAGAGCCGCCCTGGAGGATGATCTCTGGTGGAATGAAGCAAGCGGAGGAGCTTTGCACAGCTGCTGTTCAGACATTGTTTCGCGCACCCACATGGAAGACACCGTCACTCTTGCGGATCTTCAGATGGAATATTTCCGCGGCAGTTCCGTTCTTTCCGGGATTGAGAATTCCTTCCGTCCGGAATATTGTCTTCCGGAACAGTTTGCAGCCATGAAGGCCCATTCCACCGCGATTCTCTTTGATGCCGGACATGCCCATATCAGTCTTCATACGATTCCGCAGCTTCAGGGGATGAGCATGGAAGAGTATCTGGACGCCATTCCGCTGACCGTCGCGGAAGTGCATATCACGGACAATCACGGACTGAAAGATGAACATCTCGCGCCGCAGAAGGGAACAACGGATTATGAATCGCTGCTCAGAGGCCTGGAAAAACGTCCTGAAACGCCTGTCATCTCCCTTGAATTCTGCAAAGACATTCTGAACGGACTGTATGCGCACGACATCAGCATCCCGGCAGAACGGGACCGTGTCCTGAGAGCTATGGAAACCTTGAAAAGCATTTTCCCTTCTGTCTGAGAACAGACTGAACACGCTCCCCCTCCCCCCCCCGCAGATCCCCCGTTTTCAGATCAGGCGGCGGCTCCGCACGCAACAGATCACGCAACAGATCACGCAACAGATCACGCAACAGATCACGCAACGGATCAAGAGGCCATGGGACTTCCCCGGAACCGGGGAAGCGCTCTTTTCATCTCTTTTCATCTCTTTTCATCTCTTTTCATCTCTTTTCATCTCTTCTGATCTCTTCTGATTCGAAATAAAGTGGAAAAAACGCGGGAAACGGATTCGGCGTCTCCGGATGAATTGCGGGAAAATCTCCGCCACTGCCGCCGCTCCGGGACTTCGTTTGCACGAGGTCACATCCAGTTTTCTTCCGGAAGCCCCGGACCTTTTCCTCTCCTCTCCTCTCCTCTTCCCCCCTCTGTCCGCTCTCCGAAGCTCCATGGGAAAAAACTTCTTTTTTTTCCGTTCCGAAGCTGTACTAAATCATTATTCGCGCTAAGTTATCCCGATACGGAAAAAGAACCCGGAACGGAACACATGAGACCCCTCAGGAACAGACAAATCATCGAAGACGTCACCGAACAGAATCATTACAGTTCGGCTCTTCCCGAAGCGGCGGTGTTTCTGCTGATCACGCTGGTGATTCTGCTGTTCGGCCTGGCGGTGCTGTATTCGACATCCTTCGGAATTGCGGGGATGTCCTATTTCAAGAAACAGCTGCTCTGGACAGCTGTCGGGCTGGGAGGGTTCACGACGGCACTGCTGATCGGATATAAAAAGCTCTCGGACTGGAGTCCCTGGATGATGATCGGGATTTTTCTGGCACTTGCGGCGGCACTTTGTTTTGAACCGGTCAACGGGGCGAGGAGATGGATCCGGATCGGAGCCTACAGTGTACAGCCGTCGGAATACGCGAAGCTGGTGCTGGTGTTTTTTCTGGCGAAATTTCTTTCGGACCGGACGCGTCTGATTGAATCGCATCCGTTCCGGGTGTTCTGGCAGTCTGGACTCTGCTGCGGGATCATCATTCTGATGGTGATGGCGGGGCATGACCTGGGGACGTCCGTGCTGCTGGGGCTGGTGTTTCTTGCCATGCTTTTTGTGGCGGGAGTGCGTCTGCTGTACATTCTGCCATGGGTGGTGATCTGTCCGCCGGCGCTGTTTTTTCTGGTCAGGGAATTTTCCCCGGTACGTTATTCGCGGATCACAACCTTCCTCAACCCGGAGCTGACGCAGTCCGGAGAAGGGTATCAGCTCTGGCTCTCCTTTCTGGCGCTGGGCTCGGGGAGCTGGCTCGGGATCGGATTTACGGAGAGCAGGCTCAAGCAGAAATATCTGCCGGAAGCGCATACGGATTTCATTCTTTCGATTGTGGGGGAAGAGCTCGGATTCATTTGTCTCTGTCTGGTGATTGCGGCTTATCTGGTCTTCATCATCACGGCGTACATGATCAGCTGCAAGGCAAGGACACGCCAGGGGATGCTGCTGGTTTTCGGGATTCTGGCGTTCATCGGATTTCAGGCGCTGATCAATATCGGAGTGATCTCGGGGGCTTTCCCGACCAAAGGGATGCCGGCGCCCTTCATCAGTTACGGGGGGAGCAATCTTGTCAGCTGTCTCACTGCGGCGGGTGTCGTCTTCAGCGTGGCTCTGGACAATGCCTTCCCGGACTACCAGGATCTCTTCTATGCGCGTATGAAGGAAAGACTTCACCGTCTCAGGACCATGATCTACAGCGGGAAAACACCCTGAAGACAGAAAAGAAGAATGGGGAAAAGAAAGGGAGAGCCGGGACTCATGCCTGGCATATTGTTTCTTTTTTCCTCCGTTTCTCCTGCTTTCAGCGTCACACGCATTCGGAAAGGCAACGCAATTCTCATAAAAAACAGCATGAAAGCATCAGGATCATGAAAAAACTCGAACGGATCGCCATCAGCTGCGGCGGCACTGGGGGACATTTCTTCCCGGGACTGAGCATCGCACGCGAATTCAACCGGAACGGAGGAAAGTCGCTCCTTCTCATCGGCGGGAAACATGCCGATGCCCATGCGGAACACGCCGCAAAATACGGTATTGATTTCCTGAAGATCCCGGCTCTTCCGCTTCCGAATCATCCGCTGAAACTTTTGCCGTTTTGCCTGACCACGTGGAAATCGGCTCTTCTCTGCCGGAAACATTTTCTGGAATTTCATCCGCAGGCGCTGCTGGCGATGGGCAGTTTCGCCTCCCTGCCCCCGGCCGCGGCAAGATTCCTTCCGGGAGTGCATGTGCCGCTCTTCCTGCATGAAGGGAATGCGCTCATCGGAAAATCCAACCGCGTTCTGAGCCGCTGTGCGGAAAAAATGGCTCTCTCGTTCCCCGCGGAAAATCTGGAGAAAGCCCATTGCCAGACTGTGGTGACAGGACTGCCGCTGCGAAGAGAAATCGTTGAAAATCCTCCCAGCAAAACCGAAGCCGTTGCAGAACTCAACAGAAAATACGGCAGCGCCTTTCTTCCGGATCTGCCCGTGGCGCTCGTCTTCGGAGGATCCCTCGGGGCGGCTTCCATCAACGGCAATTTCATCCCGGACGGAAACATCCCCGGAATCGAACGCCTTCAGATCATTCATCTTTCCGGACCCGGAAAACTGGAGGAAGTCAGGAAAAACTACCATCATTCACCCTGCAGGGAGGTGCTCACTCTGGAAAGCTGTCCCGATATGCAGATTCTTTATGCGGCGGCGGATCTGGTTGTCAGCCGGGCGGGAGGAAGCACGGTCTCGGAACTGGCCTGTTTCGGGAAATACGCCATTCTCATTCCCTTCCCGTTCGCCGCGGAACACCACCAGAACAACAATGCGCGCTATCTGGCGGACGCCGGAGGTGCAGAGATTATCGACGACTCGGAATGTTCGCCGCAGCGCTTCGCTGAAATCCTCACCCGCTTCCTCGCTCATCCGGACAAATTCGCGGAAAAAGGCCGGAATGCACGCAAAGCCGCATTCCCGGATGCCGCAATGAACGTCCTCCGCATGATCGAAGATTCGCTCTGAACGGGGGGACAGGACACAACTTTTTCCCCCCTCCGGTCACCTCACTCACCCCGGCGCCCCTTCCGCTTCCCCCCCCCAGGACACACCCTCTCTACATAAGGGAAAGCATCCTCTCGCACGGTTTGCAGAAAACGACTCCGGAGTGTATATTAAAACTCCCGCATCAATGCGGAACAACCCGAAACGGGAAAAGACATCAGCCCGGATACAAAAAAACACAGGCAACAAATTCGGATTTTTCTGACATTCAGCCCCTTCATCTCAGGAAAGGAACAACGCAACATGGATTCCCACAACTCTTACCAGAATCCCCTGACCGGCCGTTACGCCAGCCGTGAAATGAGTTTCAACTGGTCTCCGCAGAGGAAACATTCCACCTGGCGCCGGCTCTGGCTTGCTCTTGCCGAATCCGAAAAGGAACTCGGGCTGCCCATCACGGACGAACAGATCGCGCAGATGCGCGCCCATCTGGACGATATCGACTTTGAAGCCGCGGCGAAAAAGGAAGCCGAACTCCGTCACGACGTCATGAGCCACATTCACGTCTTCGGAGCACAATGTCCTGCGGCCAAACCGATCATCCACCTCGGCGCGACCAGCTGCTTCGTCACAGACAACACCGAACTCATCCAGATGCGTGACGGTCTCCGCATTCTGCTTTCCAAGCTTCTGAAACTCATCAGCATTCTTTCCGATATCGCGGAACGCTACAAGGCAATGCCCACGCTCGGATTCACGCACTACCAGCCCGCCCAGCTCACAACGGTGGGGAAACGCTTTTCCCTGTATCTTCAGGATTTCATGTTCGACCTTTCACGGATCGAGGAGGAAATCGAACGCATCCCCTTCCGCGGAGTGAAAGGCACCACCGGAACACAGGCAAGTTTCCTGGAACTCTTCAACTCGGATCATGAGAAAGTCCGGAAACTGGAAAAACTCGTTGCGGAGAAGATGGGTTTTACAAATGTCGTCTCCCTGAGCGGCCAGACGTACAGCAGGAAGGTCGATTACTATGTCCTTTCCGTACTTTCCGGACTGGCGCAGTCCGCTGCGAAAATGGCCGGCGACATCCGTCTTCTGGCAAATCTCCGCGAAATCGAGGAACCCTTTGAAAAATCCCAGGTCGGTTCCAGCGCCATGGCGTACAAACGCAATCCGATGCGTTCGGAAAGAGTCTGCTCCCTCGCCCGCTATCTGATGAGTCTTCCCGTGAACTGCGCCCAGACTCATTCCGTGCAGTGGTTCGAACGCACGCTCGACGATTCCGCCAACAGGAGAATCGTCCTTCCGGAAGCCTTCCTCTGCGCCGACGTCATTCTTTCCCTCGCCGCCAACATCACCAACGGCATTCAGATCTGGCCGAAGGTCATTGCCGCACGCGTGGAGGCGGAACTCCCCTTCATGGCCACAGAAAACATCATCATGGAAGCCGTCAAGGCAGGAGGCGACAGACAGGAACTCCACGAACACATCCGCAGGCATTCCATGGAGGCCGCACGCATGATCAAGGAAGAAGGGAAAAAGAACGACCTGATCGAACGTCTTGCAGCGGATCCGATTTTCGCAGCCGTCGCCCCTTCCTTCCACGAGATCCTCAAGCCGGAAGCCTTTACCGGAAGAGCGGCGCGTCAGGTGGAGGAATATCTGGAGGAGAAAGTCCGTCCGGAACTGAAACGTCTGGCCTCCTGCACGGCCTCCGAAACGGAGGAAATCAAGGTCTGATCCCTTCTTCTTCTTCCCTGCGCGTTCCCGCCCGCCCCCCGCAGAGGGGGGCTCTGCATGCGCAGGAATCGCCTTTGTTCTTCCTTCGCTCTTTTTCTTTTCCCCTCGCCCTTTTTTTCTGAGGGATTCTTCTCCGCCGCCCTCCCGGCGGCTCCGCAGCTCTTGCCCCGGCGGCGGAATCTTCTTCCAAAAGGAGGGGAAAAAACAAAGGATATTCTTCCCCATCCTGGACTCCCGGAGAAAACAGGTCCATCGGGAAAAGGCCGCTGGAAAGTCGCAGAGACTCACAAAGTCTGACGGAATCCGGGGTGGGGAAACGGCCGGGACGGAGATCTCCATAGCAGGGCCTGTTCTTCAGAAAACAGGGAAACTCTTTCCTCGCTCCGGGAGTCTTGCGGCATTGTTTTCCCGGCATCCGGCACGCGCAATGCTGAAACGGGCTTCCTTCAAAGCCCATTTTCCGGACAACTTTCCTGCGGAAAGGAATTGACTATCCAGCAGTCCGGATATAAATTAACAGAATATGCTCTTTTTCCCTTCCATCGTAAAAAAGCTGGGAAAAACAGGAAAATGACAGCGGCGCAGAGAGCGGCGCAGTGCTGTACAATTCACCCGAACAAGGAATTTTCAATGCTGACTTTGATTCTTGCGCTGGCGACCGGACTTGCGGTCGGTTTCGGATCGTTTTACGGGCTTGGTTTTTCCCGAATCTGGGCCAGTGTCACCGGCATGCTTGCGCTTCTGGCCGTACAGGTGGTCATCACCCTGATTCTCCGCCGCGTCACGCTCCGGATCAACGCGCAGATTCAGGAAATCATGCTCGAAACGCAGAAAAAGCTCCAGCAGAAACAGGCGCAGTTCATGCGCAAGCCCGCCAGCCAGAAAGTCATGATGGCACAGCTGGAAAAGGAACAGACCGAAGGAATCCGGAAGGCCTTGGAAACGTGTGATCTTTTCAACCCCGTATGCAAATGGAATTTCTTCCTGAAAAAACAGATCGCCACCATGCGCATGATGTTCCTCTACCAGCTCAAAAAGTATGACGAGGTGGACAGGCTCCTTCCGCAATGCCTCTTCATGGACAGTCAGTCCATTTCCATCAAAATGGCTCGCATGTACAAGATCGGCGCGGAGGCCTCGGAAATCGACCGTTTCTTCCGGAAAAAAGCCAGACGGCTCCGCAACGAAAACGCCGTCCTCCCCTACTCCCTCTATGCCTGGATCCTGCTCAAACAGGGCCGGAATGACGACGCTTTCAAAGTCATGACCGATGCAAAAGCGAAAACTTCAGACGAAACCGTCCTCCGCAACTGGGAGTTCCTCGCAAACGGCAGAATCAAGCAATTTTCCAACAGCGGCCTTGCCGAGGCCTGGTATGCTCTCGCTCTCGAAGAACCAAAAATGCCGAAGGTTCAGCAGGTTTACCGCAGATACTGACCTCTTCCCGCTTCTTTCCGATTCTTTCCGCCTCTTTTTCGCTTTTTTTCGTTTTTTTCGCATCTTCATTCGCCCCCTCTTTCTTCCCTTCTCGGCCCAGGGGGGGGGGCATGGGTCTCTCCCATGTCTTCCCGTGTGCCACGCCCCTTGTCTGTCTCTTCCCTCCCCCGGAAAGGCCCCCTCTCCCCCCGCAGAAGGCAGAAGACGGAATGGCACAAAAAAAAGGTAAAATGGCACACAAAAAACATACGCACTCCGACGCCTCACATCACAAGACACGCGGCGCGGAGTGCATGATTCCTTTTTCTGCTTTCCTTTCCCTGCTGAGGAGATACTACTCCCAGCCTGTTACAAGGGAAGATTCGTATCCGGATCGATCAGACGGAATTCTTCGATGTGAATGGCTGGATCGGCGCGGAAGGAAAGATCTTTTCCGTACTGGGCTTCGAGTTCCCGGAGGAGCCCGGCATCGTCATTTTTGAGTCTGGCGAGGACGGCGGGGTTCATGATGACGCGAACCGCGAAGGATTTTTCCCTGCGGCGGCGTTTGAGGATTTCCTTCAGACGGCGCTGGATTTCAACACTCATGCTGATGGCCGACTTGACTCGTCCGGAACCGTTGCAGTAAGGACAGAGATCGTAGACCACGTCCTTGAGACTTTCATGCTCTCTCTGGCGGGTCATTTCCATCAACCCGAGACGGCTGATGGGAAGGACCTTGGTTCTGGCGCGGTCGTCCCGGACAAATTTCTTCATGGCCTTGTTGACGGTTTCACGGTCCTTTGCGGAATTCATGTCAATGAAGTCAATGACGATGAGTCCGCCGACGTTGCGCAGGCGGATCTGACGGGCGATTTCTTCAGCGGCTTCGAGATTCGTGCGCAGAATCATGTCCGGCTGATCCTTGGCGACGCGTGTTTTTCCGGAATTGATGTCGATGGCGATCAGAGCCTCTGTTTCGTCAATGCACAGATACCCACCTCCGGGGAGGTTGACCACTCTTTTGAAAATGTCCGCGACCTGTTCCGCCACCTTGTAACGGGTGAAGACGGACTCCGCACGGTTGTGAAGGGTGATCTTCGTGGAAAAATCCGAACCGACGAAACGAGCCAGACTCTCCTGAAGGAAATGCTGGCTTTCCCTGCTGTCCACAACGATTTCATCGATGTCGTCCGTCAGCAGATCCCGGACGGTCCGCTCCAGCAGCGTGGGTTCCGCATAGACCAGTTTCGGTGCGGAGGAATTTTCCAGAGAGGTTTCCACCTTGTGCCAGATTTCGAGCAGCATATCAAGGTCCCGCCGGAAAAAGACGGCCTTGCGTCCTTCTCCGACCGTCCGGCAGATGAGTCCCATTCCATCGGGCATGTCGAGTCCGGAAAGAATGCGGCGGAGGCGGTCCCGCTCCTTGGAATCCTCAATCTTGGAGGAAAGTCCGATGTGATCGGAATAAGGGAGGAGCACCAGATAGCGGCCGGGAATGGTGATGTTCGTCGTAACGCGCGCGCCCTTCGTTCCGATGGGCCCCTTCGTGACCTGAACCAGAAGTTCCGAATTGCAGGGAAAGACTTTCGGAATGTCGGCAATGGTGATCTTGCCGCTGTGGAGACGTTCTTCCAGTTCCTTCAGACGGCGGGACTTGTCGGCCTTCCCGAGAAATCCGCGGATTTTTTCAGAAAAGAGGCTCATGAGCTTCTTTTTCTTCCGTCCTTTGCCGGGAGGGGCTTCTTCTTTCTCCGCGGAGGCGGCCTTTCTGCTGTTTTCGTCGATTTTACGGATATTTTCCAGGATGTCGTAGGAAGCCGGAAGCATGTCCTTGTAGTGCATGAAGGCGTTCTTTTCCGCTCCGATGTCGACAAAGGCGGCTTCCAGAGAGGGTTCGAGCCGGACAATGCGCCCTAGATAAATGGACCCGGGAACGATTTCGTCGGAGGGACGTTCGATTTCATATTCGTCCAGACGTCCATCCTTGAGCAGCGCGAAACGGGTTTCCAGCTGTTCGCAGTTCAGGATGACCTGTTTTTTCTGATGTTTTTGATCTGCCATAGCGTACTGTTTTCCAAAGGTTCAAGGGTTGTCAGTGACTGCTGCCGGAATCCGGACCCGGAGTGACGGTCTGCCCGTTCAGGAGAATGTCCCCGACAGCAAGACGGGAGCCGTTGAGAAAGTCCGCCACGGACATTTCCTTCTTTCCCTCCGGCAGAATGCGTTCCAGAATCAATGCCCCCCGCCCGCAGCTGATCATCATCTTGTTGTTGACGTAGGCGATAAATTTTCCGGGAGTCGTCCCCCCGGGAGCTTCCCAGGAAGTACAGCTCGCGGCCGTGATCTTCGCATGAATCACGCGGCCTTTCTGGGGAATGCCGAAGGAAACGGTCGGCCATTTCCGGTAGGCGCGGACTTTGCGTTCCAGAATGACCGCGTCTTCCCGCCAGTCGACGGCTCCGTCACACTTCCTGATTTTTCTCGACACCGTGGCAATCTCATGGTTTTGGGGCTCCGGAACAAGTTTTCCCTCCACAATCTTCTCAATGCAGCGCTCGATCCGGTCCGCGGCCAGACAGGCAAGACGGTTCTCCATGACTGCCGCATCCGCATCCGACGGCAGTTCCATTCCGACAGACTCGTACACCGGCCCCGTATCCAGTCCCTTGTCCATCTTCATGAAACTCACCCCCGTATACCTCTCCCCGTTCAGAATCGCGCTCTTGATCGGCGAAGCCCCGCGGTATTTCGGCAGCAGCGACGCATGCACATTCAGACATCCGAACGGCGTCAGATTCAGCAGCGTCTCCTTCAGAATCTGCCCGAAGGAAACCACCACAATCATCTGTGTCCCGAGCTCGGCAATGCGGCGTGGAAATTCTTCGGAATTCACCGAGGGAACCCGTTCGCAGGGGACTCCGTTTTCATCCGCCCATCTGCCCAGGGGGCTCGGCGTCAGGATGCGTTTCCTCCCCGCGGCCCGGTCCGGCTGCGTCCCCGCTCCGACAAGATCAAGCGTTTGGCTCCGGGCAATCTTCTCCAGCACCGGCACGGCAAATGCCCCGGCTCCGAGAAAATAAATCTTTGGTTTTTTTTCGGTCATGCGGCTACTCGCGGGTTCCCTTCTTGAAGTCTGCGCAGGAAATAATCTACCACGGATTTGGTCTTTTCGCAAGCGGAGAGCCTGAACTTATTACTGCTGGAATGAAAACGGAAGAAGCACTTCCTCCCCGGAGGGAAGAACAGACGGAAGGAAAAGTCTCAGGGCAAAACGCCGCGATTTCTCCGTCTCTGAAAACGCTTCGTCCAGATATTTCAGGAGGATCAGGTTGTATCCCCGCTTCAGCGGAAAGGAATACATTCTCTCTCTTCTTTCCTTTCCCCCTTCCTTTTTCTCTCCCGCGGCGGGAAAGCCGTTCACATAGAGAAGAGCTTCCGGAGAATGATCCGGAACAACAGGGTCAAATCCGATTTCCGCAAAGACGGAATCATAGTTTCTGGATGAAAAGACAAGTGCAAGCGCATAAAAGGCAATCCTTCCCCCTGACGCCGCAGGAGAGGAAGCGGAGGAAGAGAAAGGGGTATCCCTGTAAGCATCGGAAAAATCCGTCAGGAGTCTTCCGTCGCTCCGCGTGACGGTTCCCCAGGTCCGGATCTGCCAGAATGCGGAACCGGGAGCATCGGAAGTTCCATCCAGATAAGATTCATTTTCAATGAGTTCATCCTCAATCCGGACATACTCGTTTACTGGAATGGGACCGAGAATATTCCAGCGGCGGAGAAGATTGTCTTTTCTGTTTCCTTCCGCCGCTGAGAAAGAAGCGGCAGGAACGGAAACGCTCTCCCCGCCGTTGTTTTCCCCCTCCGCCGCCGGGGAAGAAAGCCGCCCAGTGGAAGGAGAGAGAGGTTCCAGCAGGTCCGAACGCAGGAGTTCCATGGGATGCGCCCCCGTCACGCAGGAGTTCAGGAACGGGAAGAGAAATCCCGTCATGACGGCAAGAAAGAAGATCCTCCCGGATCCGGTCATCCCGATGCCGAAGCGGGCAGACGGTTCCTTCCCGGGGGGAAAAACCGTTTTTCTTCCCTGTATTTCTTTCCTTCCTTTCATCATCCGCAGAAACTCCCGCATTGACTGTTCCCGGATCTGCCGTTTTCTGTTTTTTACCGCTGTTTTCCTGATCCTCCGGGAAAAACGTCCGGAAATTTACTTCCGCGGTTTGACAAATTCAAGCCGGGACGCTATTTTAATGGCTTGTCCGCATCTTGAACTGCGCTGAGGCCCCCGGTAACAGGAGCTTGACGCCTCCGCGCAAAAGAATCAACACTTCTAGAAAAGAAAGGAAGGACGGGATGAAAGAAGCTCAAGCAAAACACAAACTCTGCAGACGGCTCGGCTACTGCATCTGGAACATGCCGAAGTGCCCGAGCGTGAAAAGACCCTATGCCGCAGGACTTCAGGGAAAAAATGCCAAGAGGAAGAAACTTTCCACCTATGGCGAAATGATGCAGGAAAAGCAGAAGCTCAAAGCTCATTACGCACTCACGGAAAGCCAGCTCCGTTCGGCTTATCTCGCGGCAAAACGCGGAGAAGGCAGAACCAATGAAAAGCTGCTCCGCAGAATTGAACTGCGTCTGGCTTCGGTCGTCTACCATTCCGGCATGGCGCCCACCATTTTTGCGGCAAAGCAGTTCGTCAACCACAGACATATTCTCGTCAACGGGAAAATCGTCGACCGCGGATCCTACCAGGTCAAACCCGGCCAGGTCATCACGATCAACGCGGAAAAATCCCCCACCATCGCTGAAATCGCCAAAGGGGTCAATGCCACGGTCCCGGCGTATTTTGAAACAAACAAGGATCAGCTCAAGGTGACCGTCGTGCGTGAACCGATGCTGGAAGAAATTCCGGTGCAGGTGGAAGTCATGCGCGTCGTCGAGTACTACGCACGCTGAGTTCTCTCCGGATTCCGGAGGAAAAAGCTTCTCCGGAAACAGCAGAATTTGTTTTTTTATTTTTGCTGTGTCTTTTTTCCGTCCCGTTTCCTTTTGGATGCGGGACTTTTTTTTATCTCTCTATTCCCTTTTACGATTCTCTATTCCCTTCCCCTGGTATTCCGGTATTCTGGCGGCGGACGGGGAACTCGAAACGAACACTTCTCCCGAGAGAGAAAACCGTACAGGCTCCTTATCTTTTCTTCCCCACTCCCCCATCTCTCCGGAGAAAGCAAACGAATGCATTTTTCCGCATCGAGTCCAATGCATCAGATCCAACGGCATCCAATCCGGCGTTCCATACAGGAGCTGCCCATTCCATATTCCGATTCTGCAGGGACGATTTCATCTGTCTATCCCCATGTCATTTTATGACACTTTTATCTTTTTTTTTAAAAAAAACAAAAAAATATTTGAATATTGACATATAGTGACATATGTTTTATTTCAGTGACAGACATTTTTCCCCCTCCGTCACTCAGCATGGGACAGAGAGGCAGAGGCATATTTTCATACCAGTCTCTGCTTCTGCCTTCGGCGGGAAAGCAGAACGAACGCAGAAGAGGAAGTCTTTCTGTGAGCGCGGGGCAAGACGGACGGTAAGAGGGTCAAGGATGAATATGAGCAACAGAGCATCCACAGACACAGGCATGACAGAGGCGGAAATGATATCTGAATCTGAAGAAAAAACAGTGGAACAAAAGAGAATCTTTCTCAGGAATGCCCCGAAGTCGCAGTATATAGCGGATCTGCTCCGGGAGGAAATTCTCAGCGGGAAACTCCGGAAAGGGGAACGGCTGGAATCGGTCCGGAGTCTGTCGGCGAAATTCGGGGTCGGGCGTCAGGTGATACTGTCGGCGTTCCAGCGCCTCTCCCGGGAAAAGCTTCTGGACGGGAAGGTCGGGAGCGGGACATTCGTCAGTCTGGATCCGGAGCGGAAATTCTCGGGAGCGCCCGCTCCGAAAAACCGGGAACACACTCAGCGTTTCGCCTATGTCATCATCGGGGATGACACGGACAATAAATTCTATGGAGCCCTTTTCAAAGGTTTCACCAAATATGCGGATCCCGCTTCGGAAACAGTGCTGCTTTACGAACATGCCTGCGATCAGGACATTTCCCGGATCGCAGAGGAATGTGACGCGCTGGCGGTCACAGGCTCCTGGAACAACAAAACACTGGAAGCACTTTTGCGCTGCGGGAAGAAGTATGTGACGGTGGGGAACCGTTTCTTCAGCGGGGGTTCCAACAATTTTCACTTTTCCGTCGAGAAATCCCTCCGGGACATTCTGGAAGCGGACAAGAGCCACAGCAAAAGCGTGGGTCTGATCCTGGGGGCCATATTCCTGCCCATCACCCGGACCCTGATCGACGAAGCGGAACGCTATTCCACTCGTTACAATCTCCTCTGGGATGAGAATTCGGTAGTCTGCGCCAATTCCGTCTACGGCGTTCCGGAAATCGAACGGGCGTGGGGAGAGAATCATGCCTGGCCGCAGAGACTCGTCACCACGCTTCACACGTATCTGGGACTCGCGCAGTTTTTCATGGAGAACGGCATTCCGGAAAGCCGCTGCCCGGAAATTACGGTCATGGTGAGCGACAAATCGTTTCTCCCTCTCCCCTATCAGCAGAAATTCAATCCCGTTGCCTGCCATACCAACGATGCGGACTCATCCCTATATATTCTTGATCTGCTCCGGCGTCTGCTCTCGGGGGAACTTCAGGAGGGATTCCTGGCGGAATACGATCCCGTCCTGGAAAAAGTTTCTCTCCGCGGGCGGGATCCGCCCCATCATCTTCCGAATATGTCACTCCAACCCTCACCACCCCATCATTCCCGGAGAACAACGGGAAGTCAAGAGAGGACGAAAGATGAAAAGAAATGACTTTCTGAATGAAGCATCCAAGTCTGGAATGAGAAACAGACAAAGAATCCCGGCTGCTCCATCGGCATCGGCCTCAGCACGGATCTGCCGTTTCACGCTGATGGAACTTCTGGTTGTCATCGCCATCATCAGCATTCTGGCGGCACTGCTTCTGCCGGCCCTGAAACAGGCAAAGGAAAGCGCTCAGGCAATCCAGTGTCTGAGCAACACAAAACAGATCGCCATCGCCGTCTTCAACTATGCAAACGACAACAAGGAATACGGGCCGGACGGCATCGGCAACAATCATAACATCGCCAACAATGAGTACAACGGCAGATACCTGAACCGTTATCTCTCCGTCTCAGGAGAAACCGACCGGATCACGAACTGCAAAGTGGTACGCTGTCCCTCCCCGAGAGTCAATTCCACGGGGGGCAACATCTCCGCCTCCGATTCTGCGGGAAAAGTCAACAGCAGCGGAAAAATCTTCAGCAGCTACACCCTCATCTTCGGGCGCGGCGACCATCCCAGCTATCAGGACTACAGCGGATGCTATACCAACGGCGGATACATGGCCATCCCCCAGAAACTCTCCGACCTGGGAAAGCCCCATGTCAACAAAGCCACTGACGTCTACGGCTACTGCAATCCCCCCTCCATCCAGCCCATGCTCAACTGCTCCATGCAGATCCAGGCGGGTTACAGGCACATCCGGGTGGCTCCGCACGCCTATATGGACGGACATGCCAAGGCTCCGGCCGTTTCCACCGTCATCCGCATCCGGGAAATGCCCGGGAGAAACCACTACTTCCTGAATTTCGTCTATAATTCCTATATCACAGCCAACCTTGATTAACGTTAGAACTACTCATGATGAAAAAGCGCATAGATTTTTTTGTCCCTGCAGTCCGAAACGTTCCGATTCTCCTTCTTTGCCTTTTTCCCGCTCTTCTCTCCGCTCCCTCCGGAGCGGCAGGCATGGATCTGGACGACCCCTTCAGTGAAATTCTCGAAGACAGCCCCATTCCGGAAAATGAACTTCAGCATCTTGAACCCCATTTCGGCCCCGCCCCCAGAGACGCCGTCCTTCTGGAGGCGGAACAGCTTTCCTTTGATCCCGCCTCCTGGAAAATCATCGAACGCACTCTCGCCTTCAACCGCTTCAACGGGGCCGCATCCGAAGGAAAAATGCTCTCCGGCAGTCCGGAGGGGAAGGGAAAGGCGGAAGGAGTCTTTCAGGTCCCGGAGGGGAAGAAGCTCCATCTCTGGGTGCGCTATGTGGACGACAATCAGAAAAACAGCGCCTCCGCCACAGCGTTCACGGTCCGCGTTTTTTCCTCAGGACGTCAAGTTGCGGAAAAGGTCTTCGCCGCAAAACACATTCCCCGACTTCATGACCGTTACTTCCGTCATGACTTCCAATGGGATTCCATGGTATTCGACGCACCGGCAGGTGAACTGCGCGTTTCCATCGAAAAGACAGCCGCTGATGCCTCTCTCGGAAAGCAGCAGGAAAAACAGGGAAAAGCCTCTTCTCAAAATGAAAATCAAAATGAAAATCCCTTTGCCGGAAGCATCGACTGCCTCCTGCTGACAGGGGACAGAGCGTATCATCCCCATATATTCGATTTCCACCCGGTCTTCGTCCGCGGGACCGTTCTGAAGGAAGAGAAGACCCCTCTCCGGCTTCAGGCCGCGGGGATCGCACTTCCCGGGAAAGCGCTTCCGGGCAGGAAAAATCCGGAGCTTCTCAAACCCGGAGAAAGTTCCGAATGGTTTTATCTCTCGGAACATCTGAAAAACAATGCGAAGGAAAAACGTTTTGCCGCAGGAATCCCGGTGAATCCCTACGCACGCGGCGATGAATCGGAACATTTCTTCAAAATCGAATTCTCCACAACGGAAAATGAAAGCGGAATCTTTGCTGAAATTCTTCATGCCGAACCGGGATTGCAGTGTCCCTTCACACTGGATCCGGCATCCAGGCATCTGGAAACGGACAGGGACTGGTCGGAAACGTCTCTGAAGAATTCCCGTCTTCATCCGATGCCCGCGGGAAAACGCCCCGTCCTCTTCCCCTTCGGCGGCACACTCGCACTCTATGAGGAAATCTGGAGTTCACAAGCCATCGACAACGAACTTCAGGCTCAGGCGAATCTGGGACTGAACAATGCCAACTCCACCATCCTGAAATCCCCCAAAGGCCGCGATGCCGGATTCGGCAACACCTTCAGCGATGCGGAATTTCTCTTCCACCTGACCAAGGGCTGCATCTGCACACCCGATACGGAAACGATGGAAAAGACCATGGAAAAAAAGATCTCCGCTCTGCGGGAAGCGGGCATTCTGGAAAAATGCCGCTCCATCGGCGTGATGGATGAACCCGCCTTCGGGGTCTCGCACGTTCTGGATTGCGTGAAGGAAACGGGGAAATGCCGCGAAGGATTCCGGAATTACCTGAAAAGCATGAAGCTGCCCGCGGAAGAGCTGGGACTGAACTCTCTGGATGAGGCGGAGCCGACGCGTGATCCGGCCAACGGAGCCCTGTTCTACTGGAGCGTCCGCTACCGGAACCATCTGATGACGGAATTTCTCAGGACCTGCACGGAAATCGTCACAAAATTCGCCCCAGGCCTGAAAACGCGAGTGAATTTCGCCACGGAACTCGTCAGCAACGGCAACATGGTGCAGTTCGGCGCCGACTGGTTTGAAATTTTCAATTCCGGCGCCCTCACTTCCGGAGAAACCGAAGACTGGAGCAATCTTCTCCCGACCTATCAGGTGGCCGGGTACATCACGGATGTCATGAGAGGCGCCTGCCGGAAAAGCGCCGCTCCCTTTGAAATGCTCAATATCATCACGGGGCGTTCCTCCTGGGAAATCCAGGCGAAGGGATTTTCCGAAATCGGAAGGGGCGCGCGGGGGATGGGATTCTTCCGCTACGGGCCGAGTTATTCAGGAGCATCGGATTCCGTCAGCCATGTGCCGGAAATCCATGAGGGTATCAAGAACATCACCTTCCCCACGGGGGAGGTGGAAGAGGATCTCATGAAGGGGACGGTCGCAAAAGGAGATGCGGCGCTGCTGCTTTCCGTCACCGGAGACATCCGCCAGATTCTGAACTTCGCAAACCCGTACGGACGCGAACGCATGTGGCTGCACCTGCTGCTGAGTCATATGGGAGTGCGCCTGGACGTGATCGAGGAGCAGGATCTGCGGGACGGACTGGAAGCCTATACGCATTTGTTTGTCACCGATGCCGACATCAGAAAGGAATTCCTGACGCCTCTCCTGAAATGGATCGAAAACGGAGGCACGCTCATCATGACCGCAGGAGCCTTGACAAACGACGAATACGGACGGAATCTCGGCTTCGATGAAAAGACCGGTCTCCGCCGTCGGGAAGCACAGATCGAGACGAAAAAAATCAAGGATCCCTCCAACCATTTCGGCACACTCTCCGGCGAGGATTTCTCCCTCTCGCTTCCGAACGGCCTCCAGCAGGTGGAAAGCGGCACAGTGTTTCTTTCCGATTCTCAGGATCGCGCCCTTGCCAGTGTTCACCCCTTCGGCAAAGGGAAAATCGTTTTCTGCGGCCTGATGCCCGGATTCGCCTACATCCGTACTCAGAGTGCCCGCAAAGACAGTTTCCACAGCGACAGAATCTATCCGCCCGACGGACGGAATCTCATGAAACGGATCCTCCGGGAAGCCGGACTGACTCCCTCCGTAAAAACCGACCATTTCCTGGTGGAAGCAATTCTGACGGAGTCTCCGCGTGCCGACATTGTCACACTCTCCAACTGGAGCGGGACACCACGGGAAATCACGCTGACTCTTCCGGACAGACAATACAGAAAAATCCGCTGTGTTCCCGGAAAACTCCTGGACAGCACCTCCGCGGAGGGTCTTCTCCGCATTCGTCTGGAAACCGGAGCCGGCGGATATGTGATTCTGGAAAAGTAGGTTTCAGGGAAAGGTCCGTTTTTTCAGGGAATCATTCCATCAACTGCAATGAGAGCACCCATACGGGCCGGAAAAGGTTCAGAAGGAATCCATGGTGAAATAAGGGAAATCATCCACAGGAAAAATTATCCGCGGGAAAGCACCCGATATCCATCCTCAGCGTCCCCGGGAGGGATCATCGGCAATCTTCCCCCAGTGTATATATCAACAACATCTTATTCAAGGAAAACGGCATCATGAAAATCAGAAGACTTCTTTTCCCGCTGCTGGCATTCGGGATGGGTTGCTTCCCGGCACTTGAGTCCGCGGAACTGCGGACGGGAGCGGAAGAGACGGCATGGAAAAAACTGCCCGTCCTTCTGGAACTCCCGACAGGAGGGAAAGGATCCTTTCAGCTCCCGGATCTTCCGGCAGACGGGGACGAACTGACCTTGACGGTCCGCTTCAGAGAACGCGGCTTCCTGAAAATTCTCTGTGGAAAAGGAAAAATCGAATGGAGTTACACCGGTCCGGAAACTTACCGGATTTCCGTGTGGGAGGATGCGGAACAGAGACCCGTCACCCAGCTGAACTGCAGAGTCCGCGGCGTCCTTCAGGACAGTTTCTCCATTGATGACAACCTCCTGAACTGGAGCAAATTCTACCAGTACAGCATCCCTGAATTCACAGAGCAGGACATGAACATGCGCATCTGCGCCAACGGCGGGCAGTATGATTTTCACATCAACGGTCTCTACGCCGCCACGCTGAAAGCAGCCCCGGTCTCCTTCCAGTTCCGGGATATGGAAATCCAGGAACTCTCCGGGGAGAAGAACCGGAATCCGGATCGCTTCACCACACTGGATCTCACTCCGAAATACAATTTCAATGTCGGCTTCAAAAAGGACAGCTTCCCGGAACGGAAGATCGCCGAAGTCAAGGGGATCCCCTTCTTCTTCGGCCGGAAATGGAAACAGGGCAACGCCCTGAACGTGGGGCAGAGCTGGAGCCGATTCGTCAATACGAGAAGTGAAGGCTGGGAGTTCGGCGGACGCTGGGGCGGAGTCTGGGATCACGCCGCCGCTTCACAGAACAACCCGACCCGCTTCCAGTTCCGCGTCCCGCAGAACGATTACACGGCCCTGCACGTGATCGCCGCATCCATCAAAAACACGCCGGCGGCCATCGACCGCTTCACCGTTCAATTCTACCGTCCCGGAGCGGGTTTCCCAAAAGATTTCCAAAGTCCTCCGGTTCCCTTCCTGAGTGCGAAGGCGAATGCCGAATCCATTCAGGTGGACGGAAAAACACTGAGCCTCGTCACCGTCCCGCTCGACACCGGAGCTCTGAAGGAGTTCAAGGACCTGCCCTATTTGGAATTTGAAATCACCAAGGATGTGCTGGACTACCAGTGCTATCCGGATCCGTTCTATTACAGCCGGCTCGGCGGCGGACTTCCCAGCGCCGTCAAGATTTTTGCCGCGACGCTGGAAAAAGCACCGCTTTCGGTGGATTTTGAACCGGGTGAATTTGCAAACGTCTGGCTGGCTCCGGAGCCTGTCTTCTACCGCGCCGGACTGAGCAACCACACGGGAAAGTCCATGAAGCTGAAACTTGAGCTGGAAAGCGTTTCGTGGGACGGAAAAGAAAAAACGCATACGGAAAGGGAAGTCCTCCTGCCGCCGGGGAAAAGCCTCACGGAGAAACTGGATCTGAAGCTGAAGCGCTACGGACATCATTTTGTGACGCTGAAGATTTCGGGAGACGCCTCCTACCGTCAGGAACGCACTCTTTCCTATCTCCATGCGCGTGAAAACAGCAATCCTGATTTGGAAGACTATCCCGGATTCATCTTCGGGGTCTGGAACTGGGGCGGCGGCCACTACACGGTGGACGGCCCGGAATTCTACGATCTCATCGGCAAATCCGGCTTCAAGGCCACCGGGTTCCGCATTCCGGACCCCGTCACAGAAAAAGCCGCCTACGAAACCGCGAAGAAATGGCATATCCGCAGCTATTTCGCCGGAGATCTCTGGCCCACAGCAGACTATGCAAAAGAAATGGAAAAGAAAAAACAGAACGAAGAAAAAAACCGCAGAAACACTCTTGTAAAACTGGGACTCCCGCCCGACACGCCTAAGCTGGAAAACGATCTGGAACAGAAAAAATTCTTCGCCTTCGGCACGGAACCCGCCTTCGGGATCTACACGGGAGGCTCGCTGCCGGAATTCTACGGAGAAAAAGCTCTGGATCCTTACGGGAACAACGAGGAACCCGTTGCGGGAGAAATGCTGAACGCCTCCAAGTCTCAGGAATACACCAGACTCCGCGACGGACTCAGGAAAAACATCCCCCTCCTGAAAAAAGAGCATCCCGACTACAAGGTGATGGTCCCCTGGGGCGACCCCAACTTCCTCATTCCCTTCCTCTCCGACCCGGTGCTGAAGGATCAGATCGACGGAGCTCTCTACGACACCGGAGTCTTCGACCGCATGCCTGAAATGCAGCTGCATCAGACGGTCATTCACCGTCTCTGGCAGTTCCGTCAGAACTGGTCGAAATACGTCAAGGACCGGGATCCACTTCTGGTTTCGATTGAAGGCCCCTGTTTCACGGGCGTCCTCAACTCCAAGGGGGCGCTCAGCGAACGGGAACTGGCGTCCTATGTTCCCCGTTCCATGCTGCTGCTCGGCGCATACGGCATGAACAGGCAGTTTTCCCTTCCCGGGGGCAGCGCTCCGGCCAGTTACTGGGGAGAACAGCATTACGGAAACGGACCGATCGGAAGGTATGCGACACTCAATCCCCATGTGCTGTACAGCACCATTGCAACCATGATCCGGCATCTGGAACCGCTCCGCTTCGTCCGTCCGCTGCGACTGAAGGAAAAGAGTCTCTACGCACTTCAGTTTGAAGACGTCCGCGATCCGCAGAAGAAGGTTCACTTCATCTGGACCATCCGCGGCACACGCCCGCTCCGGATCGGCGCGCCCTTCAGCGCATACGACCTTATGGACAATCCCGTTGACGGCAAGGACTCCACAATCACCATCTCCGACATGCCTGTGATCGTCTACGGACTCGGAGCCGATTCTGAAGCCCTTCTCTTCCCCGGCGAACCGGATCACAGCGATTCGCAAAACGGGGAATTCGTCACCCGGATCGCAAATCCCGGAGACGGAAAATGGGAACAGATCCAGGAAAACGACCGCGACTACACCGCAGCCGCCGTGGATTTCATCCGCCGTTTCCCCGCGGAAATGGAAACGTCCATTGTGGAAGTGCCTGAAAAATACGGCTCCAAAGCCCTCTCCGTCCTTCTGGGTCCGCAGGAGAAAAACAGAGGGACGATGCCTCATTACACGACTTTCGTCCCGAAACAGAAAATCATCATTCCCGGAACGGCCGAGACTTTGAACATCCATGTCAAAGGCACCGGGGACTGGGGACGAATCCTCTTTTCCCTCCGCGATGCCAAGGGGGAAAAATGGATCAGCTGCGGAGTCAGAAACGAATGGAACTGCGACGACACGAAAAGCTTGAGCTCACTCAATTTTGAAGGCTGGCGTCTCCTCAAGATTCCTCTCCCCGGAAACGCACCCTGGGATTCCTTCCGCCTTTACGGAACGGCTTCCTGGGCGGCCTACGGCGGAGATGAACGGGTCGATTACCCGCTCAGCATTGAAAAAATGATCGTCGAACGGCGGGAGCAGTTCATCCATGTCAATTCCCTGGAAAAGCTTGAGCCGCAGGCCGTCCTCATCGGGGACATGTTCGCAGAATATCCCTCTGCTGAGGCCATGGCTCCCCGCGCCGCCCAGGCTGCCAATCTCCGCATGCCGCCTCCTTCCAGGAGGTTCAAGGAACCCAATCCCGTCGTTCAGCTCGAAGCCAGGGCGGACAAGTCTCTGCCTAAGCCTGAAATCCTGAGTGTCGAGGAACCGGGAACGGGAAATGACGGCACTAATGGAATCTTCCATATCCGTCCCATCCCGGAAGCCGTGGAATATGATTTCTATGTCTCCCGGAACCCTGATGGAAGCGGGGCTCTTCTCCTCGGAAGAAATCTCAAAAACGCTCCCTTCCATATCCGGAACTTCAAGGCGGAAACCGATCTCTATGCCTTCCTGGTATATCGCAGCAAAGAGAAAAAACAGTCTCTGCCATCCCCGGTATTCAAGTTCAATATGAAGAAGAATTTCGGGAACAACTGAGTCCGACAGGCATTTCCTTTCCCCTGTCCACAGGGGAAACAACATCCTCCTTCCCTTTCCCCGCTCTTGAACGGTCTTGGCCGGGGTGAAGGGAAGGAGCTTTTTTTCTCTGACACATCCTTCATCTATTTTTCTCTCCCTCCCCCCTCTTTTTCTTTTCTTTTCCTTCTCTTCTTCTCTCCTCTTCTCTCCCCGGAAAGCAGAAAATTCCCCTTCTTATCTTCTGATTCCCCCTCCCCTTTTCCGTTTCCGATGCACGTTGATGAACGGAAAATCAGCGGAAAGGCTCCGGAATTCAAGGGAAAAAGTTTTCTCTTCCATCTCATTCCCAATACCCTGAGGCTTTTTTCAGACAACGGCGCAAAAAAAGACCCCGGTAAAAAAGTTAGAAAATATAAAATTTTAAAAAAATTAGATCTTTCTAATTGACTTTTCCGCTTTCCCTCCTATATTATCCGCAATTCCCCTTCAAAAACGACTCTCTCAAAGAGGAAAGGGGAAGAAGCGCGTCTCGTAGTTAGATTAGGCTAACTTAAAAAAAAAGAAATAAAGCGTATCTTATGGACATATCCAGTTCAGAGAATCCTTTCTGCAAGGTTCACAAAAAGGGGATGATGCGTTTTCTCATGGTGAAGACGGCAGGAGTCCGGAGCGGGATCAAATCGGGAGAACTGCTTCGTGTATCCTCCTGCTATCGCCTGAGACATTCCTGGAATGGAGCAGAGGAGAGAGGATGCCCGCGGGAAGACACAGAAATCTGCCTTTCCATGAAGGAAATTCTGGACGCTTTGAAACTGAGCTTCCACATTCTGAAACAGGATTCAGAAAGCGCGCTGGTACTTTTCTATGCGCCTGAGCTTCTGAAGGAGACTCTGAAAAATCAGGAAACTGCCCGGACACTGGAAAAACTCGGATATACCGATCCCGCCTCACTGGAAAAATCGCTTGAAACGCTGAGTGAACGCTGCAGGAACGGACTTTCCCATGAGGTGGGATTTTTCATCGGCTATCCTCCGAAGGACGTGATCGGCTTTCTTTCCGGGAAAACGCCGGAAGAAACCGCTGGCAGCAGAAAAAGAAAAGGCTCCTGGAGAATTTTCGGAGAAGCGGAGGAATCACTGCGCCTGATGGAGCTTTACCGGAAAGTGGAACGGAAAGCCGACATCATCCTGAAACGATACCAGGATCTGGAAACCTGTCTAAGTGAAATGGAAACCATTCAAATAAAAGGAGTTTTTCAACATGTCTGAAGTAAAAGTCATATACGGGAGCACCAGCTCCTGCACGGAAAATGCGGCACGGATGATTGCGGAGGCGTTCGGGACGATCGCAGTCAACATCACGGATGCGACGGAAGCGGATTTCAATGCAGAACTGCTGATCCTCGGCAGCTCAACCTGGGGAATGGGCGAACTGCAGGACGACTGGGCGGCAAGAATCTCCCTTCTGGACCGTGTCGACCTGAAAGGGAAAAGGGCGGCTGTCTTCGGACTGGGGGATCAGAACTCATTCGCGGACACCTTCGTCGACGCCATCCAGATCCTTGCAGACAAAGTTCAGGAACGCGGCGCAGTGCTGACCGGTAAAACCTCTTCGGCCGGATATACCCACAACGCCTCCGCCGCAGAAAAGGACGGCATGTTCATCGGACTCGCACTCGACGATACCAATGAAGCGGAAAAAACCCCTTCCCGCATCGCGGAATGGGTGGAAAACCTGAAAAAAGAAATCTCCTGAAAACAGAAAAGAAAAACACTGCGGAAAATGAAACTACAGACAGAAAGGAAACGGCAAACAGGGAAATGTTCCTTCCCTGTCTTCTCTACGGAAAACGGTTCGCGGGGATTCGGAATCTTCTGCATTCATCCCCGTCGGGGCCATCATTCTCATCGGCATTCTCATCGGCATTTTCATCATTTTTTTCTTCTTTTCTGTTCCGCTCTGCTGACGCTGGCAGGCTGTTCCGAAGCGCCGGATCCTGCTCTGTCCGTTGAAGTCACCGCCGGAGAAAAAAGAAAGGCTTCAGGAGAACAAGAAAGGGGGGCATCCGGCCTTCCTGAATGGATGAAATCCCGGGAAAAAGAAATTCTCAAACTCTTCTCCGGAGGAGAAAGTATCCGCATGGAAGGAATCCGCGGAGGAAAGGGATATGCGTCTGTCCTTGACTCAAAAGGGGAAAAAGCCGGATATCTGCTGTACAGCACCTCTCCGGAAACGACAGCGGAAGGATTCAACGGAGCACTTCCCATGGCTGTGGCTCTGAATAAGGAAGACAGGGTAATTACCGTATTCCCACTTGAGAATAAAGAAGATCCGCCTTATATGAGAAAAATCCTCGATGAAAGCATGTTGCTGGAAGAGTGGTGCGGATTCCATCGAGAAGAGGCGGAAGGGCTGGAAGTCGATACCGTCAGCGGAGCAACTTACTCCTCACGCGGGATTATCGAATCAGTCCGCCTCCTTCTGGGAAAGGATGTTCCGGAGAAGAGCCAGATGAATTGAAAAGAAAGAAACTTTTTCCCGCTCCTGAAAGAGCCGGATGACCGGGAACAACTGTTGATTCCATTCCCGGCCGTACTCCGGAGCTGAGGAAAAGGAGAAAAAGTGAAACAAGCCCGGATAAATAAACAAACTGGAATCATAAAGACTAAAGGAAAAACAAACTCTGCCATATGAACAGGAAAGTTCTGCTGACCGTGATGTTGACGGCGGGCGCCGTCGCTTTTCTCTTCTGCCGTCTTCTGATGAATGAAAAGAGCAGTTCCATTGATGCGCCCGGAGAAATCGTCGCCGAAGGCAAAGCGGTCCTTGACCGCATGCTCGAATCAGGAAGGAAAAACCGATGGAAGGAATTCAAACAGGCATGGGAAAAAAATCCGGACAGGGATCAGATGGAGCTCTATGCGGACTGGATCGGAAATCTCAAAGGAGAATTTTCGGTAATCTACGGGGTCATCCCTGACAATGCGCCGGAACGTCTGCTGCTCTACGGCTTTTTTGAAAGCGGAGGCATCCCCGTCGAAGTCACCATGACGAAAAAAAACGGGAGCTGGAAAATCGTCTCCATTCAGGAAAGCTGAAGACCCGGAAAAGAAAAACAGGAAGGATTCTCGGAGCACAGGAGTTTTCCGGCTCAGTCCGAGTTCTCTGTCTCCCGCGAAAACAGGATCAAAGAATCACTAGGAACGGATCTTCTGCGAGTTCCGTCTGAAAAAAGCAGGGAACGCTTTTCCCGGAAAGAGGAGGTCCCCCCAGCTTCCTGTTTCTCCTCCTTCCATTCTTCTTTTTTTCAGGATGAATCCGTATGAGGGAGGAAGAGGGAAAGGGAAAAAAGGAAAAAGTCCGAGACAGCAAAACATGCAGCACAATCAGAAAAATATCATAAAATCAAGGAAAGGAAAACAGGAAACATGAGAATATCCATTCATCAGCCGGAAAAACGGGAATTCATTTTCTGCGAGGGGAGATCCCGGGCTTCAGGCGCCCGGAGAACATTCACTCTGATCGAACTCCTGGTCGTCATTGCGATCATCGCCATTCTTGCGGGGCTGCTGATGCCTGCGCTGGGGGAGGCGCGCAAAATCGCGCAGCTGACCTCCTGCAAATCGAATCTCCGGCAGATATCGACGGGATGGAGAATGTATATCAACGACTATGACAACGTTCCAAGCTATCAGCAGATGGGCGGCACGGGGAAACAAAATCCGGCTCTGGTTCTCCGTGTGCCGTATGGAGAAGTCGACGGAGAGGGAGGGACGGAGGAAATCTACGGAATGTCTGCCGCACTCAGACATTATGTGCCGGGAGGGAAAGTCTGGAAATGCCCCGGCTTCCCCTCCTATGTCAAATCCACTTACTACGTGCAGATGAACTCGCTCACAAAAATCAACGGGCAGTACAGCACAACGCCTTCAAGCATTACAGACGCCAGTACGGGAAAACGCATCCGGATGAACATCCGCACGGTCTTTTCCAACAGGACTGTCGGAGGACAGGTGATTCTGGGAGAAAACAACAACTATGTCGGCGTCCAGCAAAGCGGCACTCCGGACTCCTCCATGCCGAAAACCTACAGCGCCGCCGGATATTCCAGCCGCTGGTATGCACATTCCATGGTCGGAGGCAGTCAGTACAAAGAGGCAAACGGCAATCTGAGAATGGTGGCGGACGGCACAATCATGCGCCAGGCGGACTGGAACCCGTATAAGAGAGGTCAGGAAACAGGCCCTCTCTGGTAGAGACAACAGTGCGGGCCGTCTGAACGCCGCCATGGAAAGAAAGAAAAAGGAATTCACCCTGAAAACAGGAATTCATCCTGAACCACGCAAAGATCCGTCATGAAAAACGAGATGAATGAGCTGAAACTTCAATTCCTGTCTGAACTGAATCAATTTCACAGGAAAACGATCCGGAAACATCTGAAACAGGTGTTCCTGTCCTGGTCTCCGCTTCTTTTTGTCTCGGCATCAGGAGCGGCGGCGGTCTTTGCGGCGGGTACGGCAATAGTATCTGCAGACGGGAATGAAGCCGGAAGTACGGCAGGAGGAAGTTTCTCCCTCTCCGAAGAATTGCTGCACGGAACATGGCTCTTCCCGCTCTGCTGCCTGATATTCATTCTTCTGCTGTGCCTGAAAAGTCTTCCCTCCCGCAAGGACTGCGCCGGAGAATTCGACAGAAGCTTCCGCTCCGAATCCCGGATTGTCAACGCGCTTGAAATCCTGGAAAGAAATGGGGAAACCCCTTTTGAACGGTATGCGCTCATTCAGGGACTGAACACCTTGCGACGTGTCCGGGAGAATAAAGAAAAAAATCCGGGAGAAGACCTCGCAGAAAAACTCACTCTTTCCGGAATGCGCTGGAAGGAGGCCTTCCTTCTTGCAGGAGGAATCCTTGCTTTCTGCCTCTGCCTTCCATTTTCGGAAAAGAAATCCGCGGAGGAAGGGCAAAATCCCAGTCTTGCATCGGGGAGAGACTCCCGCCCGGAAAAGACAGAAAGTCTTTCAGACATGGAAAATCTCAGAAAGCGGAACTCCCTTTTCTTCCGGAACCGTCTTCCTCTGCTGACGGAAAGGGAGACAGACATTGGGGGAAAAGACGGTCTTCTTTCCCGAAAAATGGAAAAAAACAGCCGGAGACAATCCATGGGAGGAGCCCCTTCCGCGGAAACACCGCAGGCGGAGAATTGCTCTCAAGACCATTCCAGTTCTTCATCCTCTCCCGATTCCGGAATCCCGTCCCTGAAAAGACGCCAGGCCCCCCCCGGCATCCCTGCTGAAACAAATCCCGACATCATCCTGGAAAGGCTGACGGATCACCCGAAGAAAGACAAAACTCAAAAAAGGCCCTTTCCATCTTCCTCCGGAGAAAGCAGCGCCCTGGACGGCAGGGACGAAGCGAAACTCTCACAATCCGCTCACAACAGCGGGAACGGCAGTCTCAACCGTCCCCCCTCCGGACGGAAGCAGAAGCGCAGATCCGCGAAAGAATCCCGGGAAATTCCCCATGAAGGCGCAAGCATCATGCTGTCAGACAACGCCCCCCCGGCAAGCCGGGAACTCGGCAAAGAAGAACCGGGAAAAGACGGTACCCCCTCCCCCGAAGGCAGAGGCGGGGAAAGCGGAGACAAAAAATCGAGAGGAACAGCTTCAATGCTTCCCGTGACACCCCTCCCCGACACCGTGAACGGACAGCTTTCCCGGGGAGAAGACATCAGCTTTACGGAACGGACTCCTCCTTCTTCCAAGGATCCGCTTTCCCCTGAGGAAGATTCCACCCTCATTCCCGCTTCCGCCAATTCAACGGGCGCCATCTCTTCCTCCTTGTTTCCGCAGATCCGGGCGGATGAACCTGCAGGAAGAAAGCGCACTCTTCCCCTCCCCTTCCGGAAACTTCTGGGAAAAGCTGTCCCCCCTCCACAGTTCCGGAACGGGAAGGCGTTTCCTGGAGCAGAATATACAGAAGAAAGAACTCACAAACAGAACTGACAAACAGATATGGAAACAGAAACGAAAATGAATACGGAAATTAAAACGGATTCCGACACAGCTTTGGAACTGAGTCTTTTCCAGGAACGCTTCCGGAAGATCGCACGGGAAATCAATCGAGTCTTTGTGGGCCATGAAGAGCTGGTTACAGACCTTCTGGTCTCCCTGACTGCGGGGGGGCACATTCTGCTGGAAGGAGTCCCCGGACTCGGGAAAACCCTTCTTGCAAGGACACTTGCGGAAACGCTGGATCTCCAATTTTCGCGGATTCAGTTCACTCCGGATCTGATGCCGGCGGACATCACCGGAGCCATGCAGCTGCTGGAAAACGAGAAAGGACTTCCGGAACTTCTCTTCCGCCCGGGCCCCCTCATGGCCAATTTCGTACTGGCGGATGAAATCAACCGGACGACTCCGAAAACACAGTCGGCCCTTCTGGAAGCCATGCAGGAACATCAGATCACAGCCGGGGAAAAAACACTTTTCCTTCCCGAACCCTTCACCGTCATTGCCACACAGAACCCGATCGAACAGGATGGAACCTATCCCCTGCCCGAAGCGGAACTCGACCGTTTTCTCATGAAACTCCTTCTGAAATACCCCGAAGAAGAGGAATACGGAAAAATTCTGGATCTGACAACCGGAACGGAAGAATACCGTGTTTCCGCCGTCTGTTCCGGAGACGAACTCCTCCAAATGCGCAGAACACTCCGCAAAGTTCTGGCGGAAAAAAGTGTAAGCAGCTATGCGGTCCGCCTGGTCATGGCCACACAGCCGGACTCGCGCCACGCCACAAAGACAACACAAAAATACCTGCTGCGCGGAGCGGGCCCGCGGGCGGCACAGGGACTCGTGCTCGCGGCAAAGGCTCATGCGCTCCTGGACGGACGGACCGCCATCTCGGCAGGAGACATCCGCAAAGCATGTCTTCCTGTCATGAGGCACCGCATCTCGTTAAACTACTCGGCACGGGCGGAACGGATCACCCCGGATGAGATCCTCGGACACCTTCTCTCGGAGATCGGAGAATGATCCAGAGACAGGAACTCTTCCCTCCCGAACTGAACAAATTCCTGTTCAAACGATGCATCCCCCAGGAAAAAATCCGGCGGAAACAGCACATCCTCATGCACGGAAGACATCTTTCACAGACAATCGGAGACAGCCCGGAATTCCACGATTACCGCCCCTATGCACCCGGCGATGATCCCCGCCGTATCGACTGGAATCTTTTCCGCCGTACGCGCAAACTCCTTCTCCGGAAAAGCCTGCACTTCCCGGAAAGAAAACATCTGATCCTTCTGGACGACAGTCCCTCCATCCGTTTCCGTCCCTGCCGCGCCGTGACGGCCTGGCGTCTCGCGGCCCTCACAGGCGGAACGCTCCTGGCATGCGGAGATCCCGTTTCTCTGCGTGTCACAGGAACAGCGGGGGATCCCGTGGATTTCCGTCCCGGAGACCTTTCCGTCCCCGCTCTTCTGGACAGACTCTCTGAAACCTTCGGATCAGCACCGGACAAGGAAGCTCAGAAACGCGGCCAGCAGGATCTCTTCTCCTTCCGCTTCCCACCCCGGTTCCAGCATGTCTGGATCGTTTCCGACTTCTTTGATCCGGAAGGATTCCGGCATCTGGAAAAGGCTCTTGCCGCCGGAAGCGGATTCACTCCGCTGCGCATCTTTGAAAAGCAGGAACGGACCCCGGATTTCACAAAGGATTTCCAGCTCCGGGACTGTGAAAACGGAAAGGAAATTCCCGTCTCCGCCGATCCCGGGCGGATGCGCCGCTATCAGGAACGCCTGAGCCTTTTTGAACGCATTCTGGAAAACGCGGCATTCAGAATCGGAAGCAGACGATATGATTTCGATGCGGAAACGCCCCTTCCCGAACTGCTGAAGCGTTTCATGGAGGAACTCTTTCCGGAAGGAGGAAAAGTCTTATGATGCTGTTTCAGGGAATCTCGCCGCTTGAGGCTTCTGCAGCCGCGGGGGCGCTCTCCGGAGGACTGTTTTTGCTGCAGTTTCTTCGGAACCGCCACCCCCGGATGGAAGTCGCTTCGCTCATGCTCTGGACGGATCCGGAGGAAAAGATCCGGCGCAGGGTCCTGTGGGAAAAACTGAGCAGAATCGCTGAAATTCTCCCGCTTCTCCTGGCCGTGTTTTTCCTCGCCGCCGCTTTGGCGGAACCGATATGGCGTTATGAGAAGCTGGAGCCAGTGGTCCTGGCAGCGGACCGGGACGGACTCGAAGAGGCCGCAAAACTGGCCGCTTCGCTCGACACTCTCAGCTGCAGTCTGATTTTTGCGGATGCGGCTCCCCTTTTCCTACGCGAAGCGGGGAAACGCCCCCGGATTCCGCCGGAAGACATTTTTCCCTCCTCCTCCGATGCGGACAATGCCGTGTTCCCCACAACAAAAACGGGGAAGAGGACGGAACTCCTCCGGGAAAGGGAAAACAAAAAGGAAAAACCAAAGAAAAAAACAAAAATGAATGTAGCGACTGGAGACAGGAAAGCGGCTCTCCTTCTGGCTTCTGAACTCGCAGGAGAAAAAGGCCGGATCCTCTTTTTCGGCTCGGAACCCCCTCCATGGATGCCTGAAAACGCTCTTTTTCTCCGTGTCGAAGCCACCTCTTCCCCGGAAAAGGCGGAGAGAAAACCGGGGCAGACCAAAACGGACGCAGATCCGGGGAAAGATAGCACGGGACAAACGCTTTCCATCTTTGCGGAAGACGTTCCGGAAGAATTTTACGGAGTTCTGGAAGAGCTTCCCGGTATCGAACTGGCCCGAGAGAAAAAGACGGCAGACCTCCTCTTCCGCCCACGGGTTAGCGTCCTCCCCGCCTCTCAGAAGGAAGACAAGACAAATAAAGGGGAATACCCAGAAACGGAGACGGAGGAACTGCTTGAATCCCTGTCTATTCAGATAGAGGAATCGTACAGGATTCCCCGCCCCGATTCTCTTCAGAAAATGAAGGTTCCGGAAGCTTTCTTCCGTGCGGGTCCCTCAGGGAGTCTGCCGCTCGGGAATTTCTGCTTCCTCTCCGCCATCTTTGCACTTTTGATTGATTTCTATCTCTGGAACAGAAGGATAACAGCATGAAATGACAACGATATTCCCTTTCATTTTCAGCAATCCCTGGTATCTGGCGGCACTTCCGGCGGCTCCGCTGTATTATTGTTTTGTGCGGGGCGGCTGGACCGGAGTCTGCCAGAGTCTTCTGCTTGCGACTCTGATTCTTTCGGCTGCAGACCCGGTCCTGCGACTGCCTGACGGAAAAAAGTCTGCGATACTCCTGATCGACCGTTCCGCATCCGCAAGCATCGAAAAGAACCCGGACTCTCTCATCCGGGAGGCAATCGAAGCGGCAGATCTGGAACGCTCGGACCTTCCGTTCAAAACGCTCTTTTTTGAAGGGAGCCCTTCATCCGCTCTGCGCCGGGCGGGAGCGGGGATTCTCCGGAAAGGGGGTGGAGAAATCCATCTGTTCAGCCGTCTGAAGGGGGAAACGGATGCGCTGCGTCTGGAAAGCGAACGGCTGGCTCGCAGAGAGATCCCCGTCCGGATTCATCTGCCGGATGAAGTGCCGCAGACGTCTTTCCCGGATGGAAGCTCAGCGCTTCTGGAAAAACTGGAATATCCTCTTTCAGGTGGAACAGGAGAAACACTTCCTCTGAAAATCAGTTTGATCTCTTCCGGGAAAGACGGCATTCATCTGGCACTCAGATCCGAAGACGGCAGAACTCTTTCAGAACTCAGCACGTCCGCGCGGACAGGAAGAAACGAATATACTCTTTTTCTCCCCTTGAAACACGCGCCGGGACTCCTGAAGACGGATCTGCTGATCAACGGAAAAAAGACAGCTTCCTGCACCGTGAAAGTTCTTCCTCCGGCTCCGGCACTTCTGTATTCCTCCGCACCGGGAACGGACAAGGCAAGGATCGAAGCGCTTCTCGGACCTTCAGCCAAGGTGGAGATCGCCGGGGAAACAGACGATCCATCTCTTTATTCCCTCCTGATTTTCTGTGAGGGGGCGGGGAAAGCTCTTTCCAGTCAGAGTCTGCTCAAGATTGCGGAAGCGGTGAGAAAAGGATCGGGAATGCTGGTTTTCGCGGGAAAGGAAACACCGTTCGATCTGGAAAACACGCCGGAGGAATTCGAGGAGCTTCTTCCGGTCCGCTACGAGGGAAAAACGCAGGAGAAAAGCCCGACGGCGTCGCTTGTGATCATCATAGACAGTTCCGGGAGCATGTCCGGAACGCGGATCAACATCGCCCGTGAGGTGGCTCGTCTTGCGCTCGACAGTCTGCGGGACTGCGACATGGCGGGCATCGTGGAATTCCACGGTCGCCGCCGCTGGGCGGCTCCGCTTCAGAGCGCAGCAAATCATTATGAACTCCGCCGTGCGCTGAATCGTCTGAACGCAGGCGGGGGGACCGTCATTCTTCCGGCAATCCGTGAAGCCTTCCTGGCTTTGAAGAACAGTCATACACGCCTGAAGCATGTGCTTGTCATCACCGACGGAGGAGTCGAATACGGAGACTTTGAAACTCTTCTGAGACAGATGGCAGAAGAAAACATCACCACTTCCTGTGTCATGGTCGGACCGGGAGAAAGCGCCTTCCTTTCCCAGCTCGCACTCTGGGGCAACGGGCGTTTCTACAACGCCGCCGGACGCTTTGCCCTGCCGGAACTTCATTTCCGCCAGTCCGGGAAAAACGCCCTCCCCCCCTTCCGGGAAGGCGACTTCCTTCTGACACCGGGAAGCGGAGAAGGGGGCAGACTGTATTTTTCCGGACTCCCCCCAGGACTCAAAGTCCACGGCATTCTTCCCGCGACTCTGAAGGAGGAGGCGCAATGCCTCCTCTCCGCAGGAGAAAACGATCCCTTCCTTGCCATCAAACGCAATTCGCTCGGATTCTGCGCAACCGTTCATTCCGGACTGGATCCCCTCTGGAACCGGGAACTCCTGAATGCAAAGGAATATCCGCCCTCCTTTTCCGCCGCGGCAAGAAGTCTTTACGATCCGGCAAAAGCGGAACGGGTCCTGGCGGTCAACAGATCCTCCGGAAAGATGCTGCGCATCCGGATGGAAAGTCTGGAGGATCTGGAATGTCTGACTCTGCGTTTCCGTCCGGAGGGTCTCCAGGAAACAGCCCCTCCGAGGAACGGCTTCCGAGAAGAGGAATACACACTCCTCCCCGACGGAAACGGAATCTTTTTGTTTGAACGCCCCGCACCTCCTCCCGGAATCTACGAACTCGAAGTCGAAGGAAACTCCGTTCCCTTCCCAATCGCGGTCAATCCGGAATACGCGTTCTCATCCGGAGAGGAGGAGACGCTCCTGGCAGAGGAAAGCAGACGGATTTCCGAACTCATTCCCTCAAGGACTCTTCTCATGGAGGATCACCCTCTCCGTCTTCCCCTGGGAATCCTCTCCGGGCTTCTTCTGCTCCTCCAGCTCGCCATGAGGCGCTTCCAGGACGACAGGAAGGAAGCGCCGCTCCTTTCCCTCCACCGGACAATCCGCTCCGGGAAAAATTACCTCCTCGTTTTTCTCTTTTTCTTTGCAGGATTCTTCCTCTTCCCGATCCCTCCCGGGCATGCCGGAGATTTCCAGTCTCTTCTCCGCCGCGGCCTCCTGCTTGAAGAAGACGGCCATTTGGAATCCGCCGAATCATTCTATGCCAGGGCAGGAAAAGCCGCAGATACGCCCGGCGACCGCCGATTCGCCGCCTCTCTCCGCTTTGAATGCGCAAGAAGAGCGGGGAAAACGCTTTCCGAACATTTTTCCCTTCCGGGCCTTCCGGGCGGCAATGCACAGAAGCCCCCTTCTCCGGAAGAAGCAGAATTTCTTGCAAACGAACTGGAAAGACAGGGGAGAAACGAAGAAGCTATGAATCTGCTGGAACAATACGGGGGGAATCATCTGCGGAGCACACTGCGTCTCTTCCGTCTTGCGGAAAAATGTTCTCAGACGGAACGTTTCTTCAAAATGGCAGACGCGTTTCAAGTGCAGGATAAAACAAATTTCGATTCTTTAACTCATTTTTCCTCTTCTCCGGATCCGCTCCTTCCTCTGAATCTTGCGGTCCGGGCGCTCCTGCTGAAGGGAGATCGGACCAAGGCGGAGGAACTTTATCTGCAACGGATCGAAAAAGGAAAAGACAATCCGGACAGTCTCATGGAAATCTCCCGGAACGCCGAAGCACAGGCTCTCTACAGCGCCGCGGAAAAGGCACTCCGGCGGATTCCGGAAATTTCGCCCGGAGATTCCTGGGCTGCTCAGTCTGAACTGATCCGCCTTTTCCGCAGACGCGGAGATACGAGGAAAGCCCTGGAACTCCTGAAGGAATCTGCGGAAAAACCCGGTCTCACGCCCGAAAATCTTCTGAATCTTGCCGATGCCTGCGAACAGGCCGGAGATCCGGACACGGCGCTCCGGATCTATCTGCGCTCCGGGAGCGTGGAAGCCTTCATCCGTGCAGCCATGCTCGAAGAATCCCGCGGAGAAAATCTCCGCGCCGCCGGACTCTGGAAACAGGTCCTGACAGCAAGCGGAAACGAAATGCAGGCCAGACAGGCCATGGAACGAATCATCTCCCTCTGCCGGAAAGAACGGAAACTCCCGGAACTGATCCGGGAAACGGCCGTCACGGCAGCGGGGGAAAAGCTCCAGGAAAAAGACCACCGTGCCTTCCTCTTCCATCTGCGCGCACTCGCCGCAGGAGGTGAAAAAGAGACCCTCTCCGCCCTCCTCCGCAAACAAATGAAAAATTCAGAAAATCCTCTGGAATGGAAACGACTGGAACTCAACTTCCTGCTGGAATTCAAGGATTACGGGGCCGCGAAAAAACTCCTTGAAGAACTTATCCTTCTCCATCCGGAGGAGAAAGAAAGCTCTTTGCGCACACTCGTCATCCTTGCTCTGGAAACAGGGGACAGGGTTCTGGCGGAACACGTACTGAAGGAAATTCTTAACAGCGCCGAAAATGAAGCGGCTTCCGAAAAAAAGAAAAAGATAAAAGAAAAGGAAACAAAAGAGAAGCTGGCATCCGCATATGAATTCGCAGGAAACGTCCATGCCCATTTCAAAGATCATGAGGCGGCATGCAGAGATTACGACAAATCGCTCTCCCTTTCACCGGAACGCTATGAACTGTATCTTCTGAAGGCGAAATCAGAACAGGCCCTCGGACGTGGCAAGGAAAGCATCGCCTTCTTCCTGCAGGGGCTGAAACAGGCTCAGGATCCGGAACTCGTCGGAATCATGGCCGACGGACTCCTGAACATGAATGCCCCCGAAAACGTTCTTCTGGAAGCCTTCACGGAACTGGAAAAACGAATTGACGAAGATCCCGGCAATCTCTTTTTCCATCGTCTTGCAGAAGACTTTGCAGAAGAACTCAAGCTGTGGAAGGACCTGAAACGTCTCCGGCTCTCCCAGCTCCCCGGAGCCCCGATGAGGAGAGCCCTGATCCTGAGAACGCTCTTTGAAGAGGCGCTTCTGGAAGGAATGGAAGAGGAAGCGCTCCATTTCGCTCATCTGCTGACGGATCTGGACGAAATCCTTTCACCGGAACTTTATCTGTCTCTCGGAGAAGTCCTGATCCGGAACGGCTCTTTCATCCACGCGGAGGAATGTCTGCGGAATGCGGCGGATCTCTCCGGAGACAGGACCCTGATCCTGACTCTTGCCGACGCATACGAATCCGCAGGACGCTTCCGCGATGCCGAACGAATCTGTTCCGAAGCGCTTCTCCTGGAAAAGGACAATCCCGAACTTCTCGCCCGCTCCGCATCCGCAGCCGAGCTCCGGAGAAATTTTCTCAAAGCGGCGGAACAAAACCTGAAGGCGTTGAAAATCAGAATTTCCCGCCTTGTCTCTCCTCCTTCCTTCCCCAACGCCGGACTCACCGGAAAGACAATAGAAAAGACAATGGAAAAAACAACTGAAAAAACAGCGGGGAAAATCACAGCGGAGCAGGAGAGTCGCGGCATTCAAAAACCGCAATCCAGACGCGGAAGCAGTCAATCCCGTGCAATCAGCAGTCTCGAACCTCTTCAGCGGGCCTTCTGCAATCAGGCGGTCCTTTTCCCGGAACGATTCCTGCCTGAAATCCAATCCCTTGAACAGGAAGCGGGACACTCCCCCCTCCAGAAGGAACAATGGTCCGCAATCCGGAAAAGAATCGAATTTCTGCTGCATCCGGAACCGCCACCGCAACCGAAGCCTCTTCCGGACTCAGAAACTCGGGAAAAAAAGAATCTTCCCGCAGGAGAGAAAAGAAAAACAGCGGGGAAAACAGCATCCGATCCCCGGGCCGTCGCCAGCGAGTTCACCACCCGTCCGGCGGCAGAGAGAGTTGAATACCTGAGCGGAATCTTTTCTGAAATCAAAGCGGAACGCCTGCCCGATTTCTGGATGCGCCTGATCGGATTTCTGAAACAGGATCCCGGAAAAGAAGCGGAACAGTTTCTGCGCGGACAAGGGGAAATGCTTTTCCCGGAAAAAACGCCTGTTGCCGTTCTTCATCGCACAGCGGCGCTCTGGATGGAAAACGATGCGGCGGCGGATTTGAAACTTTTCTTTGCCGAGAAATGGATGCTGCAGCATCCGGAGTCGTCTTTTTTCCCTGTTCTGACCGCACATCTGAAACACCGGAACGGGAATCCCGGAAGCGCACGGCTCCTGGCTGCGGATTTCTTCTGCTCCCTGGCTGAGAATCAGGAAGGGAGCATGGACCTGATGAAATTCAATCTGATGGAAATCGACCGTCTGCGCGGCTTGAACAGGATCTATGCCGCATCCGGAAGCGAAGAGTCCGGCGAAGCAGGCAGACGAGCCAGAAAGGAACTGATCAAATCCCTGGAAAACGACAATCTCATTCTGGGAAGCTCCCCCCGGAGACTGCTTCTTCTGGCGATTCTTCAGGAAGGCGCCGGAGAATATGACAAGGCACTGGATTCTCTTGTCCGGATGTGGGAAATGCAGCCGAGTGCATTCCCGATGTACCGTCTGATGCATGACGTGGCAAGAAAGAGCGGGCGTTGGGAAACGTATCTGGAAACGCTTCTGAATCACAAAGCGCCGGAAGATCCCTCCGGACGCATCCTCCATGCAATGCGTCTTGTTCCTCTGCTGCGGGAATCAGGGCGTTTCCGCGAGGCCCGGAAATATCTCGGATACCTCTCCCCTGTCTGGAAAGAACGGGAAAGCTTTCTCGCCGCAATGGCGCAGGGGAACGGCTCGTCTTCTCCCATGCTCCTGCGTGATTCATTGTTCCGTTTCCTGCTGCGGCAGCGTCAGCAGGCAGCAGGCTCCTTCGGCATACAAAATTTTCAGCAGTCCACTCTCGGAGGAATCCTGGGACATAAGGAGGAAGAAGAAAAATCCTTCCGTTTCTCCCGGGAACTCCTGGTCGGCATTCTCTGCCGGATCCCGGGAGCGGAAGAGGATGCGGAATATCTTCTCCGCGGAATCTCGCCCGGGGAATACCGTTATTCCGTTCTCTTCAGGGCATTCAGCAGGGCTGCCGTGAAAAGCAAAAAGAAAGTACCGGACGGCATGAGCATGGCTCTCCTTTCCGCATGGATCAGAGATCCGGAACTGCCTCTCGAAAACGGATTCGCCTTCCTCGAAGCACTGCCCCCCCGGATGCGCGGAGAAGGAGCGGAAATGCTTCTTCAGAATCTTTTTTCCAGAGAAAAAGGGGGCATCCGGCGCTTTGAGGTTCCGTTCCTGGAAAAACTTTTTGAATCTCTGGCACCCGAAGCGCGGAAAAAGGCGGCGGAAAAGTTTCTCGAATGCCGGGATCGGGATGATGAAAGCTCAGATCTCCCGGATAATCGGGAGGAAGACTTTGAACTGGCACGTCTGATACTCCTCAGACGGTATGATCCGGAAGGCTGTCAGACGGCGCTGAAACGTCTATCCCCCTCGGAAAAGGAGATTTCGCTCCACCTCCTTTATGGGAAGGGCCTCAGTACGGAAGAACGCTTCCGGCGCTGTTTCCGTTCCGTCCCCTTCCGGCAGCCAGACTGGAAACGAATTTTCCAACTCCTCCCGGAAGAACAATATGAATCCTTCACCCGGGCACTCGAATCGGAAATGGAAAAGGCCTTCGACTCAGGATACCTTCCGGAGGACGAACTCGTCCGCCAGTATGCTCTCCTGAGCGTTTCCGTTCCCTCCGGATGCGGCGGAGAAAGAACCCGTTTCCTGGATCTGGCAAAACGTCATCACAAAAAAACGGGCGAGGCCACGCTCTGGATCATCGACGCTCTCCCGGAAACAGATCCGGAACGTGCCCGTCTTCTTCAGCTCCTGCACTCGGAAAAGCGTCTTCCCCCGGCAAGAAACATTCATTCCGGAGCGGAGAACCGCCTCCGGTGAGTCGATGTAATAAAACCTTCTCTACAAAATCACAACAAAAAAAAGAAAGGATGGATCCGTCTCATGATGAAAAAGAAACTCAAAGTAGCTCTTTGCTCCGGAACTCTGCTTCTGGCCTCGGCATTCACGTTGTCTGCGGAGGAGGATGCGATCAAGAATTCCCAGGCCCCGTCATCCAGCGAAGCAGGAAACTCAGAAGCAGTCAGTTCAGCCGAGCGTGCCGCTTCTCCCCCTGCCGCGGCTCCTTCCGAGGCCCTGAAATTGATGAAAGAGGGCAGATTCCAGGAAGCACTCCCTCTCTTTGAAAAGGAAATCCGCGAATCCCCCGGCAATATTCAACTGAAACAACGCTATTCCGAAATCAAAAAAAATCTCCGCAGAGAAGAACTTTTCCGGGAGGAAAGCAATCCGGAACTGCTTGCGAAAATCGGCCGTCAGCTGAAGAGTTTCTACTATTCGCTCGGACTCTTTGAAAAAGCGGAAGCCGTCGAACGGAAAATCCACGAAGTCTCCCCCACAACGGAAAACGCCGCGAATCTCGGCGCCACTCTGCTGAATCTCAATAAGAACCGGGAGGCAGCTGAACTTTTTTCAAAAACGGATCTGTCCGATGCAAAATCCTTTCCCCTCCTCTGCGCGGCACTCGCTTACGCAAGATGCGGAGATGCCCGGAAAGCATCCGAACTCGCCACACGCTGCAGGATGGATTCCCTTTCCGCAAACGAACTGCTTCTGTTCGCCAGGACGGCAGCCGCATGCGGAAACTGTGAAAGGGCTTCCGAAGCGGTGGCAAAGATCCTGGAAAACACCCCGCCCTCCCGCAGAAAAGGTCTGAAAGACTTTTTCCAGGAAGAGGACTTCTCGCGGATCCGGGATTCCAAAGAATTCCGGAGTGCACTCGAAACGCCTTCCCGGGTCAAGGATTCCTGTGCGGGATGTCCGAACCGCGGAACCTCCCGATGCGACGGAGACGGAAAGAAACATTCCGGAAATTCAGAATGTTCCGACTGCGACAGCAAATCCTGAAGCAGATGTTTTACACCTGTTCCCCTCCCCCCTTCTCTGAAGGTTTTTGAAATACGGGATTTTTCTTTTACGCGGCGCTTCTTTTCCTGGATCCGTCAGGAGAAGAAGCATCGCGGGAAAAGAACGGGGAAAAAAGGGGGAAAAACAAAGGAAGCTCTTCACTTTTTCATTCTGGGATCAAGCGCATCGCGCAAAGCGTCTCCCAGAAGGTTCAAAGCCAGGACAAGCAGGAACATGAAGAGCGTGGCCGCGCCCATTTCCCACCAGATGCCGCGCCAGAGCTGACTCTGCCCGTCGGCAATCATGACGCCCCAGCTGGGTTCGGTCTGAACTCCGAGGCCGAGATAGCTTACGATCACCTCCGTCATGACGGCGTAAGCAAAGCGCATGGTGAAGTAAATGATCACCAGATGCATCAGATTCGGCAGGATATGCCGGAAAATGATTTTGAAATGAGTCTGCCCGAGAGCCCGCGCGGCCAGCACATACGGCATTTCCCTCAATCGGATCGCCTCCGCCCGCACCACCTGGCAGAGCGCCACCCATCCGGTGAGTCCGATCCCGAGATACACCGCCAGCATACCCGGTTCCGTATTCAAAGCCAAGGCCATGCCGCGGAAAAACGATTCGAGCGGAGGAAACAGAAACCCTTTGGACACCAGAAGCGCAAACGCCAGAATGAAAAGCAGAGCCGGCATGGAAGCGAAAGTGCTGTAAATCCAGACCACCGCATCATCCACAATCCCTCCGCAGTACCCGGCGAAAATGCCGAGTGTGACCCCCACAAGCGCCGAAATGACGGATGCCACCAGACCCACCTTGACCGCCGTGCGTGCGGCAAATACCGCGCGCAGCAGAACATCCCGCCCCAGATAATCCGTCCCGAGCCAGTGTTCAGACGAAGGTCCCTGATTGCGGTTTTCCGGATCCTGTCTCTGATAGACCGGCACAATTCCATGCCCGGCGCACCAGAGGGAATACCCCTCTCCAAACAACGCCATTCCCAGAAAAAGCAGGCAAATCAGAAGGGAAGAAAGGGCAAACTTCTGTCTCAGGAGATTCCGCAGATTCTCCCGGAAAGGCGATTGCCGATACAGAACATCCCCATTCGCGCCGTCATGCGTCATGTGGCGGACTCGTCCTTTCCCTCCGCGGGCGCCGCAGCTTCTCCGGTGGCGGCGCGGCGGCCGCGGAGGAGATGAACCTGGAGAAGTGTGATTTCCGCAGGAGTCACACCGTCGATGCGCCCAGCCTGTGCCAGGGAGGAAGGACGGATCCGGAGAAGTTTCATTCTTGATTCATTTCTCAGGCCCGTCACTCCTGCGTAATCGAAGTTTTCAGGGATGCGCCAAGCTTCGAGCTCTCTCAGTTTGGCGACGAGCTGATCCTCTCGTTTCAGATACCCCTCATAATGAGCCCGGACAGTGAGCTGACGGAGAACGCGGCGTGAAAGAGCCTCCTTTTCCGGATCCAGCCCTGCCAGACGGGGATCAAAGGAAAGTTCCCCGATCCGGAAAACTCCTTTCATCTCCTTGAGGGAATCCCAGAGTGTTCTTCCTCCCTGTCTGGCGGAACGCAGAACGGCTTCCGCGGAGGCGCACTTCTCCGCATACTCGCGGAACTGACGGTATTTTTCCCGGGGGAGAAGCCCCAGAGAAAAGGCCTTCTCACAAAGACGGAAATCCGCGTTGTCCTGCCTTAGACTCAAACGGTACTCCGCCCGACTGGTGAACAGACGGTACGGCTCGACAATTTCCTTGTTCACAAGATCATCCGCCAGAACTCCGATATACGCTTCGTCGCGCCCCAGTTCGACTCCGTCAAGCCCCGCGGCGTGCCGTGCGGCGTTGAGACCCGCCAGGAGTCCCTGCCCCGCGGCCTCCTCATACCCGCTGGTGCCGTTGATCTGCCCGGCATGATACAAGCCCTTCCAGCGCCGGACCCCGAGAGTCCGGTCCAGTTCCGAAGGATACACGAAATCATACTCGATCGCATACGCATAGCGTGTGACTTTCGCCTGTTCCAGACCCGGCACGCTGTGAAGCATTCTCATCTGGATTTCCGGCGGCAGGCTTGTGGAAAGGCCGTTCACGTAATACTCTGCGGTGTATTCGCCTTCGGGCTCCAGATACAGCAGATGGCGTTCGTGTTCGGGGAAACGCACGACCTTGTCCTCGAAAGAAGGGCAGTAGCGCGTGCCGATGCCTTCGATCAGGCCGTTGTACATGGGGGCCTTGTCGAGATTTTCCCGGACGATTCTGGCGGTTTCCTCTGTGGAATACGTCGTCCCGCAGACCATTCTGCGGTTCGAGCTGCGCGGTTCCAGGGCATTTTCAAAAAAGCTGAACTGTTCCTCAAAATCATCGGCTCCCTGGACGCCCATGCGGGAAAAATCGATGCTGGAGCCCAGAATACGGGGAGGCGTTCCCGTCTTGAGCCGTCCCATCCGCAGACGCAGACGCTTCCGGATGGCTTCCGAAAGTTCGTTGGAAGGCGGATCGCCCGCCCGTCCGCCGGGAAAATTCCGGAGTCCGTAATGAAGCTTGCCGCGGAGAAAAGTTCCTGTGGCTGTCACAACAGCTTTGCAGTGAAAGTGTTCGCCCATGGCGCTGACGACGCCGCCGACGGTGTCGTCCCCGGAAATCAGGAAATCCACAGCAAGTCCCTGCCGGACAGTCAAATGCGGTGTCGTTTCCAGCACCCGTTTCACCGCTCGCTGATAGCAGACTTTGTCACACTGGGCGCGCGGAGACCACACAGCAGGCCCCTTGGTCATGTTCAGCATCCGGAACTGGATGGACGCGGCATCCGCGGCCTGGCCCATCACGCCGCCGAGCGCGTCGATCTCCCGGGTCACATGGCCTTTTGCGATGCCACCGATGCATGGATTGCAGCTCATCTGGGCAATATGATCCGGATTGATGGTCAGGAGCAGGGTTTCCGCCCCGATCCGCGCAGCGGCAAGTGCCGCTTCGGCAGCGGCATGTCCGCCGCCGATCACTACTACATCGTAAAATTCGTCCTGCACTTTTTTCTTCGTCTCCATCTGACAGGAGGGAAATATAGCGCCAAAATCCCGTTATTTCACTTGATAAATTAGGAAAAATCATTTAATATGCTATATTTTCCGGATGAACAGGTAGATGCAGCGGACCGCCGAGCGCCTTCCGGGAGCCCGCCTTCGCCGCTCCATACCGGGAACCATCCCGTCATACGGAATCATACTTGAGGAAACGCTTTGACATGGGAAAGAAAAACAGGAAAAATCATTCCCCGGGGACCCCTCCGTCCCCCGGACAGTTGAAAGACAGCACTTCCCCGGGAAAGAAGGAAGCCCTCCCCCCGGGAAAAAACGCCCGGCCCTCTTCTGCAGCGGCGGATTCCGGGAAACCTTTGAATGCTTCGTCCGCCTTCGCAGCCCAGGAATCTCCGCGGGGGGAAAACAGACAAGCAGGGAAATCTGCCGGAAAAATTGGAAAAAACGTCTCTCCCACACAAAAAGAGTCTTCATCTGCGGAAACTGTTTCACACCGTCCTCCCCTCAAGGGACTTCCCGTGCGAAAGAAAGCTGAGAAACTCACCGGAGCGCGTCAAAGCAAGGTCAATCCGAAAGTCCAGACTCTGCTGCAGCATGAACAGCACAAGCGCAACATCGTCAAGATTTTTCTGATTGTCACCGCCGTCATGACCGTTCTGTTCCTGATCTGCTTCCTGCAGGATCAGTTCGCCCGGACCGGAAGACACAACAAGGCGATTCAGGCCCGTCTGGCAAAACTGGAGGAAAATGAACGCAGAATGTTTTCCGTGAACGGCTACGAACAGGAACGAGCGGCACGGGACGGAATCCGTCTTGCAGAGGCCGTGCTCGCACTCGACTACCGCGGCCAGATTGCGGAAATGGAAAAGAAAATCAAACAGTACAACGAAATTCTGGAAACTTCCTTCCCCGTTCTTGCCGCTCCCGGCGAAGAAGGCTCCGGATTCATTGCGAAAAGCGCCATGCTGGACATGGTCCACATCCCCGCCGGAGAATTCTACATGGGGCAGCGCCAGAACGAACCGGGCGGACTGAATGAAGACGAGCTCCCCCGCAGAAAAATCACCATTGCCAATCAGTTCTGGATCGCGAGGACCGAAGTCAGCGTCTGGCAGATGCGCAAACTCATTCCCGGCTACAAAATGGAACTCTGGGGTGGCTATACTCTGGACGGGCTTTCCCAGCCCGCCGGAAGCGTCAAATGGCATACGGCCGCCCTCTTCTGCCAGAAACTCACCGAACTGGAAAGAGCCGCGGGACGCATTCCCGAACATTATGAATACCGCCTCCCCTCCGAAGCCGAATGGGAATACGCCTGCCGCGCAGGAACGGAAAGCACATATTACTGGGGAAACAGTTTTGGAAATGAAGGCGCCGTTTACGCCAACAGTCTCGACAAGCGTTCCGCCCTGAAATTCGGCTGGCAGGAAGGCCCCGACATGGCCCAGAACGACCGACACTACGTCTCCGCTCCCGCCGGCTCCTACAAGCCGAACGCCTTCGGACTCTATGACATGAGCGGAAATCTCTGGGAATGGTGCTATGACTGGTATGATCCGAATGCCTACAAGGATCATATCACACCGAGGAAATCCCCCGTCCAGCTTCGGCCCGTCTCCGTCGCCTACACGCAGTACCGCCCCTTCGATGCAAGCACGTACGACATTGAAACCCCGTGCAAGGTCATCCGCGGCGGCTCATGGGGCAATCTGCCGGAAGATCTCCGCTCCGCGAAACGGGATTTCATGCCGCCGGAACAGGCCAATACCGGAGTGGGATTCCGCCCGGTGCTCGCACCGGTCATTCCCACGAAAACCAGAAACTGAGTGTATGGAGTGAAAGCTAATTTCCCGTCATCCGCCCCATGTACACGTTCTCTTCCGTGCGCATCCTTTCCGGAAGGAAATGCCCGGAGGACAGAGTAAAAGAATGGGAAGATGAAAGAAAACAACGATTTCTGAAGAATCAGGCAAGGGAAAAGGAAGGCAAAGAAGAGGAAGAAGCTCTTGCGCGCGCGCCCCTTCTTCCTCCTCCTCCGGCAGGGGGAAACAATCCCGGGATGCAAAATCAGCAAATGTTTTTTTCTATATGACATTTTTTTGGAAAGGAGTTGAGAAACACCGCCCTATGGAACAGAACAGAAAAAAAGTCTTCCGCGTGGAAATTGCGAAAGACGAATGCAAAGGCTGCGAACGGTGCGTAATCACCTGCCCCCGCGGTCTTCTGAAAATGGGAACGAAATTCAATATCATGAGCTTTCCCTATGCCGTCTATTCAGGAAGCGGCTGCATCGGATGCGGGTCCTGTTTTTACACCTGCCCGGAGCCCGGAGCCATTACGATCATCGAAGAAAAGCCCGAGGAAAACACGAAAGACGATGGAATACAACAATAAACTTCTGCTGAAAGGCAATGAGGCCGCCGTCTACGGCGCATTGCTTGCCGGATGCGAATGCTTTTTCGGCTATCCGATCACTCCCGCCAGTGAAATTGCGCACTGCGCCGCGAGAAATTTTCCGAAACTGGGGAGGATCTTTCTCCAGGCGGAATGTGAAATTGCGGCGATCAATATGGTTTTCGGCGCATCGGCCGCGGGAAGAAGAGCCATGACGGCATCTTCGGGACTGGGAATCAGTCTGAAACAGGAAGGGGTCTCCTATATTGCGGGGAGCGAACTGCCGGCAGTCATCATCGACGTCATGCGAGGCGGCCCCGGACTCGGGAACATCAATCCGGAACAGGCCGACTACAATCAGATTGTCAAAGGCGGCGGACACGGCAGCTATCGCGTCATCGTGCTCGCCCCCGGTTCCGCACAGGAAATGTGCGACCTGACAATGCTCGCCTTCGATCTGGCGGACAAATACCGGACTCCGGTCTATGTTCTGACCGACGGCATGATCGGGCAGATGATGGAAAAAGTCTCCCTCCCCGAACCGAAAGCACACCGCCCCTTCCCCGAATGGGCGCTCGACCGGACTCGGGCCAGGAACAACTTCATCACATCCATTTATCTGGATGCCAACGATCTGGAAACGGTCAACCTGCGTCTTCAGAGCCGTTATGACGAAATCCGGAAAAACGAGCAGCGCGCAGAGGAATACCTTATGGACGGTGCCGAACAAATACTGGTCGCCTACGGCATTTCCGGGAGAATGGCACGCTCGGCGGTGGAGGAGCTGCGCAAACGGGGAATCAAAGCCGGAATGATCCGGCCTCAGACTCTTTTCCCGTTTCCCGTCAACGCCTGTGTCAAAGCCGTGGAAAACGGAGCCGTCAACTTCTTCTCGGTGGAAATGAGCAACGGGCAGATGATTGACGACATCAAGCTGGCCATTGAATGCCGCCGGCCGGTTCATCTGGTGAACCGGATGGGTGGAAATGTGCTCAGCGTGGCGGAAATTGTCGAACGAGTATCAGAGCTCTCATCATCCCAGGGAGGCGCACATCATGCCTGATGTTATCAAATACGGACGCCCGGGCGGTTTCTTTGAAACCTTTGAACGCAGACCCGGCCCCATCAAGAAAAACATGCACTACTGCCCCGGCTGCGGGCACGGCATTCTGCATAAACTCATCGCGGAAGCCATTGCGGATTTCGGAATCAAGGAACGCACGGTGTTCATCGCACCGGTCGGATGCGCGGTCTTCGCGTATTATTATTTCGACTGCTACGGAATTTCGGCGCCGCACGGACGGGCCCCGGCGCTCGGAACGGCGCTGTCACGCGTCGATCCGGACAATGTCGTCATCTCCTATCAGGGGGACGGCGACCTCGGCGCCATCGGCTTCAATCACCTGATCCAGGCGGCCAACCGCGGGGAAAACATGACCGTTTTCTTCGTCAACAACGTCATCTACGGCATGACCGGCGGACAGATGGCTCCCACCACACTCCCGGGACAGAAAACACAGACTTCTCCCCTCGGACGCTCCATCGCAGATACAGGATATCCGCTGAAAGTCTCCGAAATGATTTCGGCTCTGGATTCCCCCGTCTATGTCGAACGCGTCGCGCTGAGCACCATTCCGAACATTCTCAAGGCGAGGAAGGCTCTCAGAAAGGCGCTGAGAAACACCATGGAGAAAAAAGGATTCTCTCTCGTGGAATTCCTTTCCGGATGCCCGGTCAATCTGAAAATGAACGCTTCGGACATGAACTCCTTCATCGAAAACCAGATGACGAAGTACTTCCCGCTCGGCTGCTACAAGGACGTCGCCGACACACGGGACCCCATCTGCCGCAGCACGGGAAGATTCGACACAGAATCCGTCAAGGAAGCCCTCTTCCCCGTCCATGCCGACAAAAAAGTCGACGAGCATTTCCGGAATCATTCCAAAATCTTTGAAAAAGAACGCCGCATCAAAATCTCCGGATTCGGCGGACAGGGGGTGCTTTCCCTCGGTTTCATGATCGCCACCATGGGCAAACTGAGGAATTTCAACGTCTCCTGGCTTCCCTCCTACGGCCCGGAAATGCGCGGGGGAACGGCCAACTGTTCCGTCGTTCTCAGCCATGGACATGTCGGCTCCCCGCAGGCCGATTTCGGATGCAGCCTTCTGATCTGCCTGAATCAGCCTTCCGCGGACAAGTTCATTCCCATCCTGGTCAGAGACGGGGTGCTGATCTATGATTCCTCAACCATCACCCTGCCCCCTGTCAGCGAGGACAAAATCGTCTACGGTGTGCCCGCCGCAGACATCGCAAAGAAACTCGGAGATCAGAAGGTCGCCAATTCCGTCATCCTCGGAGCCGTGGCCGTCATGATGCAGGAGTGTTTCCTGGAGGGCGACGACAAGGAGGACTTCGACCACGCCTTTGAAGAAGCCATCGTCGAATGCTTCAGCAACAAGGACGCCGTCATCCGGATGAACATTGAGGCCTTCTATCTCGGCAAGGAAGCCGTGAAGAAGATGAGCTGAAATCCGCCTCAGGAAAAAAGGCTTTTCCCGTGGTGTATTTCTGCTTCTCCCCACGGGAAGGCCTTCCTTTTTTTCCTTCCGGACTGCTTTTTTCTCTCCTCCGTCTTCTTCTCCGCGGCGCCGGGGCTGTGTTTTCTCTGAGACTCTGCAGAAACACCAGAGGACGAACCACTTGTGACCCAATCCCAACAGCACACCTGTGATGAAGAGCAGGAAAGGAGAATAAAACAAAATGGAAGATCACACACACACTCTCTCTCTCCGACGGAAACGGATCTGACTCCCCCCCCTTTGACAGAAAAAAAATTCCATGACAGGAACTCCATGAAAGAAAAGACATTGCAGAACGGCTTCCGGATGCCGGTTCTGGGACTCGGCACCTGGGGATTCGGCGGACGTGCCGAACGGGATCCGGCCTGCCGCGACGAAGAGGAAAGCGCCGTCATCCGCCAGGCTCTGGAAATGGGATACCGCCATATCGACACGGCGGAAATGTATGCCTCCGGGCACAGCGAAACACTTGTGGGGAACGCCATCCGCGGCTTCCGGCGCGAATCCCTTTTTCTCAGTTCCAAAGTCTGGAAAACGCATCTGCGTTTCGACGATGTCCTCCGGGCTCTGGAAGGATCTCTCCAACGTCTCGGAACAGACTATCTGGATCTTTATCTGATTCATCAGGCGGATCCGGAACTGCCCGCAGCGGAAAGCATCCGTGCCATGAACCGCCTGAAATCCGAAAAGCTGATTCGCGCAATCGGGGTGAGCAATTTTGCAGTTCCGCGTCTGGAAGAGGCGCTTCGGGCGGCGGAAAGCCCGATTGCGGCCAATCAGGTGCACTACAGTCTCTGCATCAGGGAAGCGGAGGAAAGCGGAATGCTCCGCTACTGTCAGGAACACGACATCATGCTGATCGCATGGCGTCCGCTGAGGGACATCGGCTGTCATGGCCGGAACAGTTCTTCCTGTCCGCTCCTTCTCCGGCGGATGGCGGAAAAATACGGGAAAACGCCGTCACAGATTGCGCTGAATTTTCTGACGTCGCAGAAAAACGTCGTCACAATCAGCGCCTCACACAATCTTCTCCATCTCCGCGAGAACCTCGAATCGGCGGATTTCTCAGTCGATCCCGAAGATCTGGAACGACTGAGACGCGAATACCCGGGGAAACAGTCCGTCTCCCCTGCCGTCCCGCTCGTGTGAAGAGAGATCGTGCGCGTTTCTCCCCAAAGAAGAGGAACGGGAGATGCGTGGAGCTCTTCACTCAGCCCAATTCGTCCCGGACGATTTCCCCGTTTGCCCTCTGCATCAGGAATCCCGATGGCGGAAGCGTGATTTCCTTCCGCGTCCCTCCGGTGGAATGAAGCCAGACGCGGTGCTCCTTTTCAAAATCAATGTTGAAAAGACAGATTTCTCCGTGTTCCGGGAACCAGGAATAGGAAATATAGGAACATTCATCGGACGGATTCTCCTGATCAGGGCCGGTGATGTACACCTCCGGCCGGGTGATGCGGGCAAGGTAGCGGTACAGATCCCCGATCGGACCGGCGCCGCCGGGTTCGGACTGCGGACCGTAATCCAGGTCATACGCGCCCGGATAAGCCCAGGAATTCAGGAAAAACACCTCGCCCTTTCCCGTTTTTCTGCGGAGAAGGAAGGGGACAAGCGTTTCATGATCGAAAAGAAGCGTTTCGATGGAGGGATCGAGAATTTCCAGGTCTCCGAGACAGGTGAAGAAGACTCCGTAACGGCGGGAGATGTCGACTCCGAGACAATTCTTTTCCGTTCCCGGCGCGGTCGCCCAGTAGAAACGCGGACCGCGGCCTTTCACTTTCACGCCGCAAAGTTCGGAAAAATCTCCGCCATGGACAAGATCCTCACGCGTGTACTGCCAGATGTTGCGCGTCACATCGGTCGAGAGCTGGGGGATGGAAATGAAGAGCTTTCCCCCGTCCCGGACATAATTCAGAAGTGTCCCGTACTGCTTCTCCGAACAGGTGTTCCATCCGGTGAAGAGAAGAGCGCGGTAGTTCTTCAGCAGGAAGGACGCATCCGGCTGATCGAAGGCGAAGCTGACCGTGTCCACCTGCCCGTACGGCGTTCCGGAGAAGAGACGGTTGTAATCCTTCGTCCCGTAAATTCCCTGCGGACGCGGGAAAAACACCTTCCGCGCAATTTCCCATCCCCTTTCGGGAGCACCTTCAAACCAGTTCGGATCGGCTTCCGCCTGCGCGTAAAGCCCCCCGATGACGTGATTCGGGCTGTATCCGTTCAGGGAAAGGCTGCAGAGATCGTAATTGCCTTTGACCAGAGCCAGAGAGGTGAAAGGCTGTCCGGAAGGAGTGCCGTTTTTCTTCACGAAATCGTAAAAGTCGGAAATCACCGCCCGGTATTTCCGGGCATTCGGGGAATTGTGGTCCAGATTCGGGAAATGTTTCGACACCTCCTCATAGAGAGGCGCGCCCAGATGCGGATCCGTTTTCCCGATGACGGTCGGAATACGCGGAGTATCGTTCATCGGCGAATTGTCCGCAGTGGTCTGGACATGCCAGGAACCGCTTTCGTTCACAAGGATTTTCGCCCCCGCCAGATATTTCAAAAACATTTCACTCCGAAGCGTTTCAAAACGGTGCGGATTGGAAAACGGAAGCCAGGAGTAATGTTCGTTGGCGATATGCGCACCCCAGAGCGGAGTCTCATACTGCCGGTGCAGTCCCCGGGACAGGGCGGACATGAAATTCAATTCCATGCAGCAGTCTTCATACAATGTGATGTCCGTTCCCGCGGCCACTTCATAGTCCATGTAGAAATTGCTGCTGGTGGCGATGATGTTTCCCCAGCCGGAAGCGCGGCGTTCCTCAACATGCGCTTTGACTTCCGCACAGAAACGCTCCGCCAGACGGTCGAGCGTCACAAGTCCCTTCCCGGCAAATTTCTCGTCAAAACGGAAAGTGAAGCGTTCGCCGAAGTCGTAGCCCAGATAATATTTCCCGACACTTTGAAACTCTTTGGAATATTCCTCGTTCGCCTCACAATACAGCAGCATGGACCAGATCCCCTTCTCGGCACAGCGGCGGATCGACTTGAGAACCCCGGCTCCCGCACGATCAGAATAACGGGCCAGTTCCGGACAATCCTTCACCGTCAGATACAGTTCATTTTTCCAGTCCGGGTCCGGAAGTTTGACTCCGATATCCTCCAATGCCAGATACCGGGCTTTTGTCACCGGTGCATTCCCGCCGTTTCCCCACCAGAACTGAATCAGATTTCCCTGATTCTCCTGGATCGTCAGATCAATGATTTCCAGCGGCGAAATGCTGTCCGAAGCCCAGGTCGTGTAAGCGACTCCGGAACCCATCAGATAACCCGCACAGGTATTGTACACGGCACTGCCCACAAAAATCCCGCAGGGGGGAAGTTCGATTGTTCTGCCTTTCATGTGACCACCCTTTCTTTTCTCTTACACGGTAACGAGGGCCACCTGCGCGCAGCCCCCATTGTCTTTCCATGAAAAATGAATCCTGCTTTCCGGTCTCTGAAAAAGAACATCCCGAATCTCAGCAGAAGTTCGCTTTCCCCGGCCGGACTGCGGAAAGGTCTCGGACAGTCTTGCCGCCTGGAAAAGACTGTCCGCATTTTCCCGTTTTTTGATTCCTTTGCTAATTTTTCGTTTTCCCTGCGGTCTCAAAAGCCGATAGAAGAAGATTCCCGCGCATTCTGTCAGGTGGAGCCATAGAGATCTCCGCAGCACTCACAGGGATTGAAGGATGAGGACGAGGGGGAAGAAGGATAGGGAAATGCCTTTTTCTCTTCTGTTTCGGTCTCCGTTCCGGGGAAGTTCCGCAATGAATCAGAAGGCTCCTTTCCTCCCCGATGATTCACCTCTTCCTCTTCCGGAGAAAGCTTCCTCCTCTCCGGTTCAGGAGCGGAAGCATTCTGCTTCCATGAATTTTCCGCCCCGCGCTCCTTGTATTCCACCGGACTCATGCCGAAATGCGCTTTGAACGCCCGTGCGAAACTGCTCGGGGAATCATATCCGAGCCGGATTCCGATTTCCTTGCATGAGAGGCGGTTGTCCATCAGCATTCTGCTTGCGGCGCGCATCCGCTCTCCTGCGGCGAAAACACCCGGGGACATCCCTGTCTGAGAATGGAAAACACGGCTCAGATGCTCGCGCGTCACATGAAGTTTTTCCGCAATCAGTGAAATATCCATGGACCGGTCAATGTTTCCCGTAATCATTTCCTGAGCCGCACGGGTGAGCTGAGCCTGGGGGGAAATGCTGAGATTTCCCTCAAGCGTCTCTCCCAGGGCGGCGAAAGCATCATGAACGATCTTCGCCCCGGCAGTCGGACAAAGCATCTGAAGACTGTCCCGCTGACTCCGGAAAGAATCCAGGTATTTCACAAGTCCTTTTTCCAGGGGAAGCTCAAAGACATGCCCGTACCGTTCATTCATTTCTCTCGCAATCCTGACCGCCTGAGCTCCGGCAAAGGACATCCAGATGAATTTCCACGGATTCGACGCATGCCCCGGATAATAATATGCCACCAGAGGATCCCCGATGCACGCCAGAAACGCCCGCCCCGGAGTCAGACGGTACACATCCTTCCCATAACGGAACGCCCCCTCCCCTTCCACCGTGCAAACCACCTGCGCCCAGTAATCGGGCTTCCGGTGCCGTTCCTCTATATGATAGACGGGACTGTTCTGGACCTCCAGCACAATCTCCATCGGCATTGCCAGAGATTCCAGAGCCTTCACCACCTGAAAACGTGTCTGCCACAGACGCATGAACCATTTCTCACAAAGTGTATCAATATATCACATTTTGTATACTGATATCCCTTTGAAAGATAATTTCAAATGTTTTATTGTTAAAATAAGCCGGAAAATATTCCGGGGAACAAATCACAGGACAAAATCCAAAAACAGGAATCGTCTTATGGCAGCGGATAAAATCAATGTGACGGTCTGGAACGAATACTGGCATGAACAGCAGAGCGAGGAAATCCGGAAAATCTATCCCGAAGGCATGCACAAGGCCATCGGTGCGGGCCTTCTGAAGGAAAACTGCTTCAATGTCAACTACGCCACGCTCGACATGCCGGAACATGGTCTTACGGAAGAAGTTCTCGACTCCACAGACGTCCTCTTCTGGTGGGGGCACTGCAAACATGGGGAAGTCAAAGATGAAATTGTGGACCGGGTCCAGAAACGCGTGCTCGAAGGCATGGGGCTGATCTGTCTCCATTCCGCACATTTTTCCAAAATCTTCCGCAGAATGCTCGGGACCACCTGTTCCCTCAAGTGGCGCGAATTCGCCGAACGCGAAAGAGTCTGGAACATCGAACCCGGACACCCGATCACAGAGGGAATCGGCGAATATTTTGAAGTCCCCAACTGTGAAATGTACGGGGAACGCTTCGACATCCCGAATCCCGACAAGGTCATCTTCATTTCCTGGTACGAAGGCGGAGAAGTCTTCCGCAGCGGCGTCACCTTTGAACGCGGCTATGGACGGATTTTCTATTTCTCTCCCGGTCACGAAACCTTCCCCATTTATCACAATCCCACCATCCAGAAGGTTCTTTCCAACGCCGCGAAATGGGCCGCCCCCAGAATCCGGAAACCCATGAGCTGCCCGATGGTCGCTCCGCTCGAAAACATTGAAAAGAAAACTCCCGTGTTCTGAAAACGGGAAAAGCGGACCTTTCATGCTGCCAGGCACAAAAAGGAAATCTTCAGCAAAATGAACACCATGAAGAAGACAAAGAAGAGAACTCTCCGCTGCGGAGTGGTGGGGCTGGGAGTCGGGAAACGGCGGCACATTGAAGGATACCGGACCCATCCGGATGCGGAGGTCGTCGCCATTGCGGACACCAATCCGGAACGCATCCGGGACGTCGGTGAAGCCTACGGCATTCCGGGACGATATCTCTCCCTCAGCGATATGCTCCGTCATGAAAAACTCGATGTGGTGTCCATTGCCACGCCGAATCATTTTCATAAGCCGCTGACTCTGGAAGCTCTCCGGGCGGGGTGCCATGTGCTCTGCGAAAAGCCCATGGCGCTCAGCGCGGAGGACGCTCTGGACATGATCAGCGTCTCCCGGGAAGTCAAGCGCAGAGTGATGATCAATTTCTCCAGCCGCACAAGCGAGGAAGCCTGTGCCATGAAGAAAGCCGTCGATGACGGACTTCTGGGCGACATCTACTTTGCCCGCTCCATCTGGCTCCGCCGCCGCCGGATTCCCGGATTCGGCGGATGGTTCGGCCAGAAAGCCCTTGCCGGAGGAGGTCCGCTCATCGACATCGGCGTGCACCGGCTGGATCTGGCGCTCTGGCTCATGGGATTTCCGAAACCCGTCTGGGTTCTCGGATCCACTTGCGACGCCATTGCAAAACCCATGGCCGAACGGGAGAACAAAGCGTTCGACGTGGAGGATTTCGCCGTCGCACTCATCAAGTTTGAAAACGGAGCCACACTGGAGCTGGAAGCCTCCTGGTGCGCCAACATCAAGGAACGCGAACACGTTTCCACCCGGCTCCTCGGCACCAGAGCCGGACTCCTGCACCACAATATCGGCGACGTGTACGACTCCTTTGCAGAACTGTATCTGGAAAAAGACGGCTGCCAGTATGACATGAAACTGCATCCGCCCGTCCCCGAAGCGAAAACCAGCATGTATCATTTCGTCGACGCCATCCTGAACGACCGTCCTCACATGGCGGGTCCGGAAGAAGGGCTCATGGTCATGCGGATACTCGATGCCGTCTATGAAAGCGCCGGAACGGGGAAACCCGTCCGTGTCAGGGACATTTCCTGATTCAAAGATTTTCAAGGAACCCAACATATTCTCACTCAATATTTTCCAAGGAACAGCAGAAAAAATGGCAGAAAAAAAGGCGAAGAAACCCCCCGTTCAGAAGAAAAAGCAGTCCCCGGCAAAAAACACGGAAACGAGGGGAAAACTGAAATGCGCGGTTGTCGGTCTGGGCATCGGCCAGATGCACGTGGATCAGTATCAGCACTGCCCGGACGCGGAACTGGTCGCGATCTGTGACATCGACCCGGTCAGACTCCATGCCGTCGGCGACAAATTCCATGTGGACAAACGCTATGAAAGCATCACGGAAATGCTTGCCGCGGAAAAGCCGGACGTCGTTTCCATCGCCGTCCCGAACCATCTGCACAAGCCCCTGACGATCGAAGCTCTCGAAGCCGGCTGCCACGTCCTCTGCGAAAAGCCCATGGCCATGAACGCAGAGGAAGCGGAGGAAATGGTCAAGACCGCCAAACGCATGAAGAAACGTCTGATGATCGACTTCTCCTATCGCACAAGCGAGCAGTCCGTCGCACTCAAAAAGGCGGTCGACGGCGGAGCGCTCGGAAACATTTACTACGCACGGACACAATGGCTCCGCAGACGCGGCGCACCCTCCGGAGCCGGCTGCTGGTTCAGTCAGAAGAAACTTGCCGGAGGCGGGCCGCTCCTGGATCTCGGAGTGCATCGTCTGGATCTGGCGCTCTGGCTCATGGGCTATCCCAAGCCGCTCTGGGTGCTCGGATCGACCTATGACCATCTGGCTAAGCAGATTGACGATGCGGCCTATGATCCCGTCGCAAACAAAATGGTCAGAAACAGCGGACGGATTTATGATGTGGAGGATTTCGCCGTTGCTCTCGTCAAATTTGAAAACGGCGCCACTCTCGAACTGGAGGCATCCTGGCTCGCAAACATCAAGGAACGCGAACTGATGACTACCAGACTCCTCGGGACAAAAGGCGGACTCCTTCAGAAAAACGTCAACGAAACCTATTCCTTTGAAGCCGAAATCTTCACCGAAATGAACGGCTGCCAGTATGACATGAAGCTGCATCCGCCCGTCCCCGCGGCCCATTCCCACATGTACAACTTTGTGGAGGCCATCGTGCACGGGACACCGCATGATGCAACGGGTGAACAGGGGCTGCTCGTCATGAGAATTCTCGACGCCATTTACAAAAGCGCCGAAACCGGAGATCCGGTCTTCATACAGTGATGCATTTTTCTCTTCCTCCCCCTCTTCCGGTCCGCCGCCAGAGCCTCCCCCCGGAAAGCCCGGAAAACACGCCGGGCGGACTCGGCGGACGCTGGAAACACGGCAGACTCAGAGGGGGAGAGAAGGAAAAGAAGACGCGTAAGTGAAAGTGAAGAGGAAGCGCAGCGTCGAAGAGGAGAGGGAGAAAAGAAACGATTCTTCTTTCCGCATATGGAATACAGAGGATTCCGTCGCAGAGACGGCTTCTCAGAAACAACAACATTTCAGGCAAACTCAAAATAGAACTCAAAACAAATTCAAAAACAAACGAGGCTCATTATGAAGAACATTCTGATCGGCACGATGTCCCGCGGGGATCGGGAGACTCCGAAATATATTGAATCTCTGGGAAAACTCGGTTTTGAATGCACGGAAATCACTTTCGGACATGACTGCACCTGGCTGACGGAAACGGATCTCGACGCATACGCGGCGGATTGTGTGAAGGCATTGAAGCAGTACGGCATGGAAATGTCGGCCATAGCCGTCTACGGCAACCCGCTGGAAAGCGACGACAAAGCAAAAGTCACGCTGAAAAGCTGGGAACTTGCCATCGACAACGCCCATAAGTTCGGCACGAATCTGGTCTGCGGCTTCACCGGACGCCTCGTCGGGAAACCCATTCCGGATTCCATTCCGCAGTACCGGGCAGTTTTTGGAGAACTCGCCGCCCGTGCGGAGGAAAAAGGCGTCCGGATCGCCTTTGAAAACTGCACCATGGGCGGAAACTGGTATGACGGAGGATGGAATATCGCCGTCAACCCGGATGCATGGAATCTGATGTTTGAAGCTCTTCCCGCCGGAAACATCGGTCTCGAATGGGAGCCTGCGCATCAGATGATGCAGCTGATCGATCCCATTGCGCAGCTCCGCACCTGGGCACCGAAAATTTTCCATCTTCACGGAAAAGACGCCACCATCGAATGGGACACTATGAGAAAAACCGGGATCAAGGCCGCGGCCTTCCCCGCCTATCACAGGACTCCCGGCTTCGGAGACAGCAACTGGACCGACATCATCTCCATTCTCAGACAGCACAACTATCAGGGAAATATCGACATCGAAGGCTGGCACGACCCCATTTACAGAGGAGAACTCGAAATGACCGGCCAGGTCTTCGGCTTGAATTATCTCAAGCGCTGCCGCGGCGGGGACTTCGTTCCCAATCCCTGAGAGATCATCCGCAGCAACAGCAGCTGCAGCAGCAAAAACAGCAGCAACGCAGCAAAACAGCACGCAGAGGCCGTCTTCCAAGCTCTTTCGGGTCCCATCCATTTTCTCCAGCAGGATGATGCTGAAGCAAACGGCAGAAACAAGCTCTGCACCTGAGAATCACACAAAAAAGCGGGAGGAGGGAAGAACAGCAGAAAATGCAGACTTCCCTTCTCCCTCCTGCCTTTTTTTCCTTTCCCTCTTTTCCATTTTCATTTCTCCTCACATCACTTTTCTTCGGTCTTCACCATTCCGAGTTTACTTTCCCGGTCTTTTCTTCTGTTCCCCAACAATGAGTTCCGTGGCTTCCGTATCTCCTTTCCCGGCGGCAGCTTTTCTGCACATCTTATTTTCCGCGGATTCCTCGGAATCCGGATCCAGCTGTTCGGGGACAAAGGGAAGGCGATGGAGAATAGAAAAAAGCGGGGGAGGAAACGCCCCGGAGAGTCTCCGGACAGGAGAAAACAAATGGATTCTCTTTTCCATGGGATTGCAAAATGAGCTGTTTTGAAGTATTGTCATCCAGAAGCGTTTCCGGACTGGAGGGCGGATTTTCCCGCACAATACCGCTCCGGAGCGGGAACCGGCCGACAGCGGATGCTGTCCAATGCTTCCAGTTGATTCCAAATAAAAAAAGGAAAAAAGAGATGAAACACAGAAAAAATTCATGGTTCGCCGCCGCCGTAACAGGTCTTTTTGCCGCGGGAGGACTTCTTCTTTCCCAAGGCTGCTGCTGCGGACAGCAGCAGCTCTGCACCGGGACGGGAAATGATCTGCCGTCTTCGCAAACGCCGGACTCCGCCGGGACCCCCTCTCTTTCCATTGCGCAAAACGCCTGGGTTCTGGATCTTTCCTCTCTTCAGGGTGCGGAGAAGGGGTGGGCAAAACCGGAAAAAACCATTGATTTCCAGATTTTCCCCAAAGATCAGAGAGTGGCGGGCTGCGCGGGAGTGAACCGCTATTTCGGATCGGCGGTCATAGACGGGAAAACAATCCGGCTCGGCCCCCTCGGCGCCACCATGATGGCCGGACCCGGACTCGAATATGAACAGCTTTATCTGAAAATGCTTGCTTCTGTCGATGCCTGGAAAATCGAAGGGAAGACTCTTTTCCTGGAAAGCGCCGGGAAAACGGTTGCTGAATTCAAGCCCGCCCCGGAAGAAAAGAAATAATCCCGCTCTTCCGGATCATTATCATTCCGGTCCGGAAGGAAAAACGGAAACAGCAGAAGAAGATTACTGCGGAAAGTGTTTCCGGCGAAATTCCTTCTCTCCTCCAGCATACAAAGCCGTACAGGGAAGGAGGAAGGAAATTCAGGAATTCCATTCCCCCACTTTTTTTCTTCTCCTCCCGTACAGTCGGCAGGGGCAGAAGAAGGGAGGAACAAACGGGAAAGCTCTCTTGGCCGGGAACACTTTTCCGAGTGCAGAGCCGACTCTTTTTCACTCGCATCCGGAGCAATGAAGGAAAGGAAGAGAACACTCTAGGATTGTTTCCGAGACCCGGGGTGCCAGGTTTCGATTCCGAAAGAGGAGACGACCCGTTTTCTGGCCTCGTCCAGGGAACTGAGTTCTCCGGCAATCATCAGCTGGGACAGGAGATTCCCGGCGGCGGTGGCTTCGACGGGGCCGGCAGTCACGGGGATTCCGACGGAATCGGCTGTGAGACGCATCAGGAGAGAGTCACGGGTTGCACCTCCAAGCATGTGCAGAACGTCATATTTCAGATGGAGGATTTTTTCCAGGAGCCGGAGTTTGTCCCGGAAGCATTCAGCAAGGGAATCATATACGCACCGGAGGAGTTCGCCGTCGGATTCCGGGGAGCCCTGTCCGGAGGCGATGCAGCTGGAGCGGATTCTGGCGGGCATGTCGCCTGGGCTCAGGAATTCAGGGGCATTCGGATCCACGCGGAAAGGGACCGGGCCGGTTTCTTCGGCAAGACGGCTCATTTCAGGGAAGGAAATGTCGCGGCCTGCCTCCATCCAGGTGCGCCGGATTTCCTGGAGGAGCCATGTTCCGGCGATATTCGTCAGGAAGCGGATGGAATCACGGATGCCGCCTTCGTTTGTGAAATGCGCATTTCTTGCGTCTTCGGAGAGACAGGGGGAATCCAGTTCAGTTCCAAGCAGCGCCCAGGTGCCTGTGCTCAGGAAGGCCCGGTTCAGCGAACGATTGCGGACGGGGAGCGCCGCAACGGCACTCGCGGTGTCATGTGAAGGCACCTTCACCACCGATATCGGCGGGATCCCGAGTTCATCGCAGATTTCCTTCCTGAGCGGCAGGGAAGCGGATAACGGACGCTTCAGCGGCGGGAGAATGGATACGGGAATTCCAAGGCGTTCCAGCAACGATTCACTCCACTGCCCCCGCCGCGCATCCAGCATCGCCCCGGTGGAGGCAATGGTGTATTCACAGGACAAATCGCCGCAGAGCAGATACAGCAAAGCATCCGGCATGAAGAGAAGGCGCGAACCATGGAGAAAATCTTCCGGATGACTCTCCTTGTGCGCAAAAAGCTGGTAGATGGTGTTGAACGGCATTTCCTGAATGCCGCAGATCGAATACATTTCCTCCTGAGAAACGATCCGGTGCACGCGTTCCGGAACATCGGCCGTACGGGAATCACGGTAACAGTAGGGATCCCGCACAGGAGCACCATTCCGGAAAAAGGCATAGTCCACGCCCCAGGTGTCCACGGAAAGCGATTCGATGGGGGCGGCTTCCGCGGCGCAGGCCTTCGCAATTCCGATTTTGATCTCTCGGAAGAGACGTTCCAGATTCCAGAAAAGATGTCCGGACCGTTCTTCCGGAAAATTCCCGAAACGGTGTACTTCGCGGAGAGTCAGGACTCCGTCGACAATTTTACCCGTAATGGCGCGCCCGCTGGATGCACCCAGATCAAAGGCCAGACAGATTTTCGGCATGATGAAGTCCTGCAATCCTTCCTTTTTCTTTTTTTACCCCGGTTCGAGTCCTTTTCTCCCGAGTTTTCTCCTGCGTGACTCCCCTGTCTTTCGCGGCACTCACTGTCTCCGGGAAAAAACCTGCGATTCGTAACGGAGGACATCCTCCATCCAGTCGAAGCCCGCAGGGACGGAATGTTTCAGACAGAAATAATGATATACCGCCTGCCAGGGAAGCGCCTTGAGCTCCTCCGTCAGGACAAGACGTCTGGTGTAATCCCCCGCCTCTTCCGCCTCCCGGAGTGTGGAAGAAGGTTCCAGAAGCGCCTTGCAGAGAGCTTTCTGCATATTCCGGACGCCCACGACCCAGGCGGCAATCCGGTTGATTGTGGCATCGAAATAGTCCAGTCCGATGTTCACGCGGGAAACACCGTTTCGGACGATTTCGGAAGCAATCATCTGGAGTTCATCGTCAAAAAGCACCACATGGTCGCTGTCCCAGCGGACGGGACGGCTGACATGCAGGAGAATCTCATCCAGAAAAAGCAGCACGGAACTGATTTTGTCGCTGATCTGCTCCGTCGGATGAAAATGTCCGGAATCCAGGCACAGCATCAGACCGTTCTTCAGAGCATAGCCCAGATAAAACTCATGAGATCCGACCGTACAGCTTTCCACCCCGATCCCGAAAAGCTTACTCTCAACAGCATCTCTCATCAGAGCCGGATCCCGCCGGACGGAATAAATCTCATCCAGAGACTCCGCCAGACGTTCCCGAGCCGCTCGGCGATCCACTGGAATATCCTTGAACCCGTCCGGAATCCAAGTGTTCATGATGCAGCGCGTCCCGAGAGAGCGCCCCATTTCCTCCGCAATTCCGCGGCAGGCCTGCGCATGGGCAATCCAGTAGGAACGCACCCCCGGATCCGGACTCGACAGGGTCAGACCGCCGGATGCCATCGGATGTGAAAAAAAAGTCGGATTGAAATCCAGCCCGATCTTCTGTTCCCGGGCCCAGCCGATCCAGTTCCGGAAATGTTCCGCCCCGATCTCGTCGCGTCCGACAGAATCCGGAGATTCCAGATAAACCGCATGCAGATTCAGACGGAGTTTCCCCGGCAGCAGATGAAACGCCGTCTCCAGATCGGCACGCAGTTCCTCCGGATTCCTCGCGCGTCCGGGATAATTCCCCGTGCTCAGAATCCCCCCCGATGCACCCGATGCGCCGTTCTTTTCAAAACCAACCACATCATCCCCCTGCCAGCAGTGCATGGAAACAGGGATTTCCGCCAGACGTTCCAGCGCCAGATCCGTATCCACTCCGAATTCCCCATACAGTTCCCGTGCGGCCCGATATGCCGCTTCCAGCTGTGAATCCTTCATCATCATGAGTGTATCCATCCTTTCCTCTGGCAAAGTTTCCTCAAGCGCCGGGGCCTGAAAGATCACAGGGAGTCCCGTATGTCATGAAAATTGTTCCGGGGCGGGGAAAAAGATCCTGGCTCGAATGATTGAATTCTCTCTCTCACACTCTCTCCCGTGTTGCGCTCCGGGGGAAAAGCTAGTCGCTTCCGCAGCGATTGCAAGGGCGGAACAGGAGATTTGAAAGAATAATGCTGTTTTTTGATGAAATCATCCAGACTTCCCCTTTTCATACAGAATTCCTTTCCGGATTTCTGTCTGCCTCCGCTTTTTCCGTCCCCCCTTTCCTCTGCCGTCTTCACTTCCACCATTTCGCATTGTGCTTCCCAAAGCTTCTTTTTTCCCCTGATTCTCTCAAATTTTTCTGACTCTCCGGGAAGTTTTTCAGGAATCCAGGGCGTTTTCTTCCGGATTGATCTTCTCTGACTGATTTTCGCAAAAACGGCCTGTGCGCGCGGAGAGGGGGAAAAGCGCCTGTCTTCCCCGCGCCCCGCATGCAGAAGAAGGGAAAGGAAAAAGGAAAAACGGCGGAAGCCGCTGTTTTCGCGGCCTCTCCCCCCTACCAGCACCGGAGGGAGTGAAAAAAAAGAATCCCGGCCCGCCGTCTTTTCCCGGGATTCAGGGAATTCGCGTTTCCAGGGAGACAACAGTGTTCCCGGAGCATCTTCGGAAGAAGGGAGAAATGGGGAGAAGAAGGAAAAGAGCGGTCGCGGGGATGAGGGCAGAACAAATCTGCGGTAGAACAGGGACAAAGTCCTCTGCCGACCGGACATTTCCCGCGTATCCGATCCAAGGGGCCGGCTGGATAAGCGGGAATGTCCGACTGACGGAATCTCTTCCGCGGGAGGATATCCTCAGATTTCGTCCAGTTTCTCCTTCAGGAGCCGGAGGGCGGTCTGGGGATTCGCCTTGCCCCTGCTGGCCTTCATGAGCTGGCCGACAAAGTATTGCAGGACATTGGTTTTCCCCTCCTTGTACTGACGGACCTGAGCGGGATTGGCATCAATCACCTGCCTGACGAATGCGAGGATCGCGGATTCGTCGGAAAGCTGTACAAGCCCCTTTTCCCGGACGATTTCATCCGCAGACCTCCCCGTGGCGAACATTTCTGAAAAGACGCTCTTTCCCGTTTTTCCGTTGATCGTCCCCTTTGCGACAAGATCCACCATGGCCGCAAAATTCTCCGGCGACACTTTTGATTCTGCAATCGGCATTCCGCCTTCACCCAGTTCACGGAGGAATTCGGAAATGAACCAGTTTGCCACCAGTTTCGGAGCGGAGGAAGCACGGGCTGCGGCATCGAAAAAGAGAGCCCAGTCCTTTTCCTGTGTGATCACCCCCGCGTCATAATCCGTAATTCCGTAGGAGCCGACAAAGGAATTGCGCAGCTCCTCCGGCAGCACGGGAAGTGCGGATCGAATGGCTTCCAGTTCGGCTTCGGTGAATTCCAGGGGAAGCAGATCGGGTTCGGGGAAATAACGGTAGTCGTTGGCATTTTCCTTGGTGCGCATGAGATAGGAATCGCCGGCTTCATCATTCCAGCCGCGAGTGTCCTGCGTGACCACGCCGCCGGATTCGAGCAGGAGGATCTGGCGCTTCGTCTCATGCGCAACCGCACGGTGAACCGCACGCAGACTGTTGAGGTTTTTGATTTCCACCTTGGTCCCGAAAGCGGTTTCGCCCCGTCTCCGGATGGAAAGATTGACATCGCAGCGCATCTGCCCCTTCTCCATGTCGCAATCGCTGACATCGGCATAGCGCATGATCTGACGCAGCGCGGCCAGATAGGCATACGCCTCATCGGCACTGCGCATGTCCGGTTCGCTGACAATTTCCATGAGAGGCACTCCCGAACGGTTGTAGTCAAGCCCCGTGCAGGAATGATAATGGGTGGATTTCCCGGGATCCTCCTCCAGATGGATACGGGTCATTCCGATGAATTTGTCGGGAAGCATCTCTCCGGAAAAACCTTTCCCGGAGATATGGATTTTCCCGTTCCGGCAGAGCGGAAGATCATACTGAGTAATCTGATAGTTTTTCACAAGATCCGGATAAAAATAGCTTTTCCGGTCGAACTTGCTCCGGCGGGAAATGGCGCAGGAACACATCATTCCCGCCACGACCGTCTTCCGGACCGCCTCGCGGTTGACCACGGGAAGCACCCCGGGATATCCCATGCAGACCGGACAGGTCAGGGTGTTCGGTTCGGCCCCGTAACGGTTCGGACAGCGGCAGAACATCTTGCTTTCCGTCCGGATCTGCACATGCACCTCCAGGCCGATCACTGCTTCATATGCGGACATGTTTTCATCTCCTGATCATTGTAATAAGAGAATGGGTCTTTGCTTCTCTTCTTCAAAAAAATAAACAATAAACTTCGTTTTCATAAACTTGCAACATCCGAGGTTTTATTTCTTCATGGCCTTTTCCAGTTCGCGCACGGCGGCATAGTCGCTGGCGTAGCGGGAGGCGGTATTCCCGGCATTATCCTTCTGAAAAGGATCTGCGCCCGCCTGCAGAAGAATGCGGATGAGATCCACATTGTCGGCCTCGGCCGCCCAGATGAGCGGAGTCTTGCCGTCCTCGATGATCCCGTTGCGCGCAAAAATCTCATGGATCCCGTCCACCTTGAGAATTCTTGCCGTTTTGTAGGCCAAGGAAAGATCGTGATTCAACGGCAGTCCTCTGGCAATGAGTTTCCTCACTGCTTCGATGTTGTTTGCGCCGATGGCGTATTTCATGGCCAGAAGCCCGGCAAATTCGCCTTCCGCCCCTTCCCGACAGTCCGGAATGAGATCAATCAGATACAGCGCGGTATCCGAATTTCCCGAAAGAAGGGCCCATGCCGCGGGAGTTCGCCCGGAAAGGTCCGCCGCATTGAGCAGCGCAGAACTTTTCCCTTTCCGGGCCGCATGATCGAGAAGCAGTTTCGTCATTTCCAGAGAATGCTTCGGAGCCATGGCAGCAAACATCAGAACATTGCGTTTTTCTTTATCCGTCCGATCCAGAGAAGCACCCCGGGCCGCCAGGAGTCCTGCCGTCTCCAGGCGTCCGAGACGTGCGGCCTCCATCAGCGGAGTCCAGCCGTTGCGGTTTGTGATGTCCGGATCCGCCCCCGCCTCCAGCAGGATTTCCGCCGCCGCATATTCCGAAAGCGCCGCGGCGGCATGCAGCGGAGAATATCCCGTCCGGCTCTGCGCATCGGGATCCGCTCCAGACTCCAGAAGAAGCTTCATCAGATCAAGATTCCCGTTGATGACAGCCAAATGCAGGGGAACAAGCCCTTTTTCATCCCGGGCATTCGGATTGGCCCCGTTCTCCAGACAGCGTTCCGCTCCCCCCGGCCTCGGAAGACGCAGTTCCCTGAACAGTTCCCGGTCCATCCGCGAAAGCTCCGGATATTCCTGATACGCGTACTCCGGATCGCCGCTCCGGCAGGAAGACAGCGCAAGCGCTGAAAAAGCGCAGAACAGACACAGAAACAGTACTTTTTCCCCCCCTCCCCGCAGGCCTGGAACATTGAACTCAGATTTTTTCATCATGGGAAGATCCTTTCTTCATCATGGCCCTGGAAACACAAAGCTGCCCGCACGCGGCGGAGGCGTCGGACCCCTTCTCCACCCGGACGGTCACGGGAATATGAAGCATCTTAAGCTGATTTTCAAAGCGTTTGACCACCTCCCGCGGCGGACGCTCAAACGCTCCGTTTGCTCGGTTGTAGGGAATCAGATTCACCTTCGCGCCGACTTCCCCGGCAATCGCGGCCAGACGGCGCGCCTGAAGGGGAGAATCGTTGATGGATTCCAGCAGAACATATTCCAGCGTGAGAAGACGGCCCGTCCGGCTGCGGTGAAGACGGCAGGCTTCCAGAATTTCACGGATGTCGCGCCGGAATTTGGTCGGGATGAGCAATGCACGGGTCTTGTCGTCCGGCGCGTGCAGGGAAACAGCCAGATTCCACTGTCTGCCGTGTTCGGCGAGTCTGCGTATGCCGGGAGTCCATCCGCTGGTGGAAATCGTCACCCTCCGCTGGGCGAGCGCAATGCCCTCCGGATTGCAGAGGATCTCCAGCGCTGCCACAACATTCTCGTAATTCAGAAGGGGTTCTCCGACCCCCATCATCACCACATTGTCCGGCATTCTCCCGAAGGTCCGGCAGAGCAGGAGAAACTCTTCGACGATTTCTCCTGTTTCCATATTCCGGATCAGTCCCTGCGATCCGCTTGCGCAGAAGGCGCAGCGCACCGGACAGCCGACCTGGGAACTCAGACAGAAGGTCAGGCGTCCGTCGGCGGCGGGAATCGAAGCGCATTCGACCGTCTCCCCCCCGGAAAGTTCCAGCAGCATTTTCCGCGAACCGTCCGCGGCCTCCGTCTCCTTCAGCAGGCGCACACCCTCTGTGTTGAACGCCTCCTTCAGCGCACGGCGGAGGGGAAGCCCGATATTGCTCATCTGATCCGGATTGACAATCCATTTGCGTGCAATCCAGTTGGCGATCTGCCCCGCCCGATAGGCGTTTTCTCCGGAGGCACGGACAAAGGAGGCAAGAGCCTCCATGCCGGCGGAGGCGAGAAAAGGCTTCCCGAGGGGGGGAGAACCTGGCGCGGGGGATTCAGTAGCGGTCGTATTCGTCGTAGTAGTCATCGGCGATGTCCTCTCTTAAGACGCCTTTCCACAAATAGAGGCGTCGTTCCCTGTATAAAGTATCCAGCAGTTTCGTCCAGTTTCTGTTGACCGTCGTGGGCGGCGTGGCCGAGATCAGATACACCACGGAGCCCGACTCCGGCAGATCGGAAAGCGAATTGAGCGCCCGCACCGGATAGCCCATGTAATAGGTTTCAGAATACAGTCCCGCCAGGGCGGCATCCTTGTAGACAATGGTGCCCGGCGGCGTCTGCTGGACTGCCAGAGCCTCCCGGAGTTCCAATCCGATTCTCTTCCGGCTGTGGTCCGAAGCCTTGTACGGATTCACCACCGCCCAGTAAATGAGCATTGCCGAACAGAAGAGGGTCAGGCAAAGCGCCCACACCGGTTTTTCCCGGCGGCAGAGCAGCAGAGCCGTCAGCGCCAGCAGCACCGAGCCGCCCAGCTCGCAGACCGAACGGAGCAGATAGGCAGGATCCTCCTTGAACGACAGATCCCGCGTAATAAACGGAATGAAATCAATCGTCTCCTCCGGCAGCACCAGATAGGCAATGCATCCTCCGGCCGCCGCGATCATCAGCCATGCCGTCAGACGGAACAGCCCCAGAAGCCGATAGCCGTAACGCCTTGCCACAATCCAGTAGTTCACCCCCCCCAGCGTCGCAAGGAGCGGCGCCAGATACAGGATGTCCCTCCCCCTCGTATCCGGATTCAGCCAGACCAGGACAAACAGCACATACGTCAGGATCCGCAGGAACTTGGAAAAAAGCGGATTTTTGTCCAGCGGGATCAGGGCGGCGCAGAAAGGAGCCCACAGGATCAGCGTCCACGGCAGAAAACGCATCAGCACCTCGAACGGAAACAGACAGACGTCCTCCAGATACTCCATCAGGCTGTCCCCCAATGGGTCCGGCTGAAGCACCTTCTGCGGCGACGCCATCCCTTCAAACCACCACGGAAGCCCCCAGAACAGGATAAATGCCAGCACAATCAAAGCACCAGCGGCAAATCCCCAGCGGTTGATCTTCGACCAGATCGTCAGCGGCCGTCTCTGAAACATCAGCGGAACCAGAAAATAAATCAGCGTACTCCAGCCTCCGTTGTAAAACGCCAGTCCCCCGAAGAGTCCGGCAAAGACCCACGCCAGATCCCACAGTCCGCGCCCCTGCCCCAGATTGAACCACAGAAGCCAGCCGGAAAAAATCAGCAGCACGCTCAGCATCTGCGGATAGCCTTCTATCGACTTCTCCGCCACCAGAATCGTCGAAAGCATGATGGATGCCGAGGCCGCGGCCGCCTGCAGGCCCGCCGCACGCCAGCACGTGATCCAGATGATCAGCGCAAGTCCGCCGAACGACAGAAGCGAAAGAAAACGCAGACTGAATTCCATCCCGAGCCCGCAATGGGAAAGCCAGTGTGCCAGAAGCGGATACAGGGGATATTCATCCGTCATGATCTGCCCGTGGGCCGTCACCACCGGTGGAAACGAGTCGAATTCCCCCGCGATGACCGCATAGTCCCCTTCGTTCCAGAAGAGATCCCGTTCCGCCAGATGCCAGAGGGGATAGGCAAGCGCAAGCGCAAGCAGCGGCAGCAGCAGCGCGGTCAGCAGCCGCGGTTCTTTTTCCTCAAAAATCATATCGGATCTTTCTTTTCGTCGCTCCGTCAGAAAAAACGCTGAAAAAAACACCAGACTTGTAATATAACCGCTCTTTTTCATTTTGGTACCGTTTTTTCCCCTTTTCCCTTCATATTTCCAAGATAAAACGGAAAAGCAGGCGGGCGGAGGCGTAAAGCATAAAGGAAGAAAGAACGTCTCCGCGGGGAGGGAAAGGGAAAAACTCGGGAAAACGCGGAAACGCACGGAATGGCGCGGAAAAAGGAAAACTCCGGCGCGGAACAGAGGAAAAACTCCGCGCGGAAAACGCGGAAACGGTTGACTTTTCCCGCCGAGAGGCTATTTTATTCGTTTACGGGAGAACGATTTTCACCGTTTCCGATATTCACGGATGATATTCACAGATTACTGATATTATATTATGGAGTTGCCGTCATGGACTACAATTTTACGGCCATAGAGAAAAAATGGCAGGACTACTGGAAGACTCACAAAACCTTCAAGGCGGAGGACAAATCCGAAAAAGAAAAACTGTACGTCCTGGACATGTTTCCCTATCCGAGCGGCGCCGGGCTCCACGTCGGCCATCCGGAAGGCTACACCGCCACAGACATCTACTGCCGCTTCAAACGCATGAACGGATTCAACGTGCTCCATCCCATGGGCTGGGATGCCTTCGGACTGCCGGCAGAACAGTATGCCATCGACACGGGAACGCATCCGGCGGTGACCACGGCGAAAAACATCGCCACATTCAAGCGTCAGATCCAGTCCCTCGGCTTCAGCTACGACTGGGACCGGGAGATCAACACCACGGATCCCGCCTACTACCGCTGGACCCAGTGGATCTTCCTGCAACTTTATAAAAAAGGACTGGCCTATCTGGATGAAATCCCCGTGAACTGGTGCCCCGCTCTCGGGACGGTGCTTGCAAATGAAGAAGTCATCGACGGCAAAAGCGAACGCGGCGGCCACCCCGTCATCCGCAAACCGATGCGCCAGTGGGTGCTGAAAATCACCGAATACGCCGAACGCCTGCTCGCGGACATCGAAACGCTCGACTGGCCTGAAGGCATCAAGGAAATGCAGCGCAACTGGATCGGACGCAGCGAAGGAGCGGAAGTCACGTTCCGGATTGCCGGATCGAATGAAAAGATCACCGTCTTCACCACCCGGCCGGACACGCTTTTCGGAGCCACCTACATGGTGCTTTCCCCCGAACACAACGCCGTCAATTACATCACGACTCCGGAACAGGCGGAGGCGGTCCACGCCTACCAGAAGTTCGCGGCCTCGAAGAGCGATCTCGAACGTACCGGACTGAACACTGAAAAAACAGGGGCATTCACCGGAGCGTATGCCGTCAATCCGGTCAACGGGGAAAAGATTCCGGTCTGGATCGCGGACTATGTGCTGAACTCCTACGGGACCGGCGCCATCATGGCCGTCCCGGCTCACGATACGCGCGACTTTGAATTCGCCATGAAGTTCGGCATCCCCGTCCGCTGCATTCTTTCCCCCGACGAAACCCAGGCCGGAGCGGCCGGCATCTCCGTGCAGGACGTGCTCGACGGCAAAGTCTGCTGGACCGGAAACGGAAAATCCATCCACTCCGCCAACAGCGACGGACTCGACATCAACGGACTCGACGTTGAATCCGCCAAGGCCCGCACCATCGCCTGGCTCGCCGAACGAGGCCTTGGCAGGAAGACCGTCAATTACAAACTCCGCGACTGGCTCTTCAGCAGACAGCGCTACTGGGGCGAACCCTTCCCCGTCATTTTAATGGAAGACGGCGAAATCCGCCTCGTTCCCGAAGAGGAACTGCCCGTCACTCTGCCCGACCTGGACGATTTCAAACCCTCCGGCACCGGGGAATCCCCCCTTTCCAAGGCGGGCGCCTGGCTGGACTACACCGACCCGGTCACGGGGAAGAAAGGCCGCCGCGAAACCAACACCATGCCGCAGTGGGCGGGATCCTGCTGGTATTATCTGCGCTACATCGATCCTCACAACGACCAGTGTTTCTGTGATCCGGAAAAGGAAAAATACTGGATGCCCGTCGATCTGTATGTCGGCGGAGCGGAACACGCTGTTCTGCATCTGCTCTATGCCAGATTCTGGCACAAGGTGCTTTATGACATCGGAGCGGTGTCCACAAGCGAACCCTTCCAGAGACTCGTCAACCAGGGCATGATCCTCGGACTTTCCTACAAGGATTCGCGCGGAGCACTGGTGCCGACGGATCAGGTTGTCCGCAACGAAGCGGGAGAACCCGTCAGGAAGGACACCGGGGAAAGGCTGGTGGAATTTCCCGCGAAAATGTCGAAATCGCTCCGCAACGTCGTCAATCCGGACGATGTCATCCGCACGTACGGAGCCGACAGCATGCGTCTCTACGAAATGTTCATGGGTCCTCTGGAAGCCGTGAAGCCCTGGAGCACCAAAGGGGTCGAAGGGGTGTTCCGTTTTCTGAAGCGGACCTGGCGCATGATTGCGGAAACGCCCGTCGCAGACATGCCTCTCAGCAGAGAACAGGAAAAACTGCTTCACGCAACCGTGAAAAAGGTCACGGAAGACACCGATTCGCTGAATTTCAACACCGCAATCAGCCAGATGATGATTTTCCTCAACGAGTTCTCGAAGCTTGACAAAGTCCCCCGCAAAGCCGCGGAAACCTTTGTGCTGCTGCTGGCTCCTTATGCACCGCACATTGCGGAAGAGCTCTGGGAGATTCTCGGGAACAAGGCGCCCGTCTCTCTCGCGCCCTGGCCGGCATTCGACGAAGCGCTCCTGAAAGACAATGAGGTTGAAATTCTCATTCAGGTCCTGGGGCGCCCGAAAGCGAGAATCATGATGCCGGCGGAGGCTTCTCCCGATCAGATGCGGGAAATCGCGCTGGCGGATGAGACGGTCCGAAAAGCTCTCGGAGACCGCGAGATCATCAAAGTGATCGCCGTGCCGAAACGGGTGGTCAATATTGTGCTGAAATGACTTTCTTACCCGCGCCGTCTTTTCAGTTTTCCCCGGATGCGGGAAGAGGCGAAGAAGAGTCCAGGCGGGAAGCCGCAGCAAGCTCCGGAGCCGCCCATCCTCCTCCGGACACTCGAAGGAATGCAAAGACAGCAGCAGAGAATACCTAAAGGAGAAAGAAGACAGACTATGAAAATCGCAGCTGGCAGCAGACTTCTTTTCATCGGAGACTCCGTGACCGATGCGGGACGCTCCCGTCCCGTGGCGGAAGGGCTTTTCGATCCGCTCGGCAAAGGCTATCCGAATCTTGTGAACGGCCTTCTGACCGCGCGTTACCCGGAACGCAGAATCCATGTGATCAACATGGGCAGCAGCGGTGACACGATCCGCGACCTCAAGGCACGCTGGCAGACGGATGTGCTGGACCTGCATCCGGACTGGCTGAGCATCATGATCGGTGTGAACGACGTCTGGCGGCAGTTCGACGTCCCGATGATGAAGGACCGTCACGTTCTTCCCGGTGAATACCGTGAAACACTCGAATTCCTTGTTTCCAGCACCCTCCCCCTCCTTCAGGGCGGACTGGTCCTCATGACACCCTATTACATGGAGCCGAATACCGGGGACGCCATGCGCGCACGAATGGACGAATACGGCGCCATCTGCCGCGAAGTCGCGGAAAAATATCAGACTTTGTTTGTCGACACGCAGGCGGTCTTCTGCGAACTGCTCCGTCATCACCATTCCTCCTTCTTCTCATGGGACCGGGTGCATCCGAATGTCCCGGGGCACACCGCCCTTGCCCGCGCCTTCCTGAAGGCGGTGGATTTTGAATGGTGAGTTCATCATCTTCTTCCCGGGAGGAAGGAAAAGAACAGGAGGGAAAATCTCCGGGGAGAAGACTTCCGGAACCATCTGCGGAATCATCTGCGGAATCATCTTCGGAACCGTCTGTTCCGTCCATTTTCTCTGCGAGCAGGAGGAAGTCCGTCCTCCTTGTTGACATTCACCGTCATGCGCCGCTCAGGCTTTTTTCTCTGTTTTCTTCTCAGCGGGTTCCGCGCAATGAAGTTCCGGGAGGGGGGCTTGATGAAGAGGGGAAGGACTCTGTTGTTTCCCGGGGAACAGCAGAAAACCCGGACATTCTGAGCATTTACCAGTATTCGATGGAAGACAGTCACAGTCTTCCGGCGGAATCGAGCGGGATTTTCTTTTCCGCGGGGCTGCATCCCTGTGAACCGTCCGCGACTCCGGAAGATTTCCGGAGCCGCTTGGAAGAGGCGCTGCGGAGGAGGAACTGTCTTGCGGCAGGCGAATGCGGTCTGGACCGGCTTTCTCCGCTTCCGTTCCCGGAACAGGAAAAACGTTTTCTCCTTCATGTGGAACTTTCCGAAACGCTCGGGAAACCGCTGATTCTGCATGCGGTGAGGACTGTTTCCGAGGTGACGGCCTGGAAAAAACGCCTGCGTCCCCGGATGCCGTGGATTGTTCACGGATTCCGCGGGGGCATGTCGAAAGCGGAACTCTGGCTGAATGCGGGGTGTCTTCTCTCCTTCGGCAGCTATCTGACTCGCGAAGGAGATGTTTCCCGGGAACTTTTCTCCAAGCTCCCGGGCGACTCCCTTCTGCTGGAGACGGATGAATCCCCCATCCCGCTGGAATCGCTCTACCAGAGCGCCGCGCGGCTCCGCGCAATGCACATGGAAGATTTCAAGCAAATGATATTCCGTAATTTTGAAAGGATCTTCTCCCATGACATCTTCTGAGGACTGGCAGCAGAGAACGGAACTTCTTCTGGGATCGGAGGCGCTGGAACGTCTCCGGAAGGCCCATGTTTTGATTGTCGGGCTTGGCGGAGTGGGGGGAATCGCGGCGGAGATGATCTGCCGTGCCGGAGTCGGGGAACTGACTCTGGCAGACGGAGACATTGTGGAATCCAGCAACCGGAACCGTCAGATCGCGGCGCTGAGCAGCACGGTCGGGGAAAAAAAGGCGGAAGTCCTCCGGCGACGTCTGCAGGACATCAACCCGGAAGCGCGTCTCCATCCCGTCGGCGAATATCTCCGGGACGAACGTCTGGAAGAGCTTCTTTCCGCCGCCCCCTACGATTGTGTTCTCGACGCAATCGACACCCTCTCCCCGAAGATCCATCTGGCCCTTTTCTGTCTCCGTCACAAGCTCCCCCTGGTCAGCTGCATGGGCTCAGGAGCCCGTCTCGACCCGGAACAGATCCGCTGTGCCGACGTCGAAAAAACCTATGGCTGCACTCTTGCCCGCGCGGTCCGGCACGGACTGCACAGACACGGAATCCGTTCCGGAGGCTATGATGCGGTCTTCTCTCCGGAACCGTCCTGCAGAAACGCGGTTGTGGATGCAGATGAGGAGGCGGGCCCGAACAAACGGTCCGTCACGGGAACCATCTCCTATATGCCGACTCTTTTCGGTTGCCACTGTGCCGCCGCCGTCCTGCGGCAACTCATCACGGATTCCCCGAAGAAGGGGAAAGCCGCTCCTCCCGCCTGAAACGCAGAAGAAACATCTGTTTTCCCTCCTTCACAGGGGGGGTGTCTCCGTGCATTCTTCATCCCCCTTCCCCGTTTTCTGTTTTCCCTGCTCTTGTTTTCCCCTTGCTTGAACGGAGGGGGGGGGAAAAATTGCAGATCAAGTGCAGATGCGGAGGATCTTTTCCGCTCTTCCCCGGAATGCTCCTCAGGAACAATGATTCCGAGCTTTCAATGATTCCGAGGTTTTGATTTTCTTTTCTCCGGCACCGTCTTTCCCCGATTCCCGGATTCCATCCTCCTTTCTTCCGGGATCCGGAAACTTCTCTTCCGAGCGTTCTGAGGAGAGCAGACTTTTTTCCCCTCCACGAAACGAGCGGACATATCGCTTTATTATTTTTAATAATTTTATCAATATTATATTGATTTATTATATTTTTCGATTATAATAAATAATAGATCACCTTGGGAAAGGAATGGAGGTAGAGTGAAAATGACAGGATGTGAAAAAGGCATTCATACGGTTCTCCCCGGCATTCCGGGAGAAGGGATCACGTTGAAGGAGCTCATGGACCATCTTGCGGGGCCGGTGATTTCCCTTGCGATTCACCTGCTTGCGCTGGGGATTCTGGGATCTGTGGTTCTTGCGAAGGCTCCGGAAAAGGCTCCTGAGGAACTTCTGGTGGAAATCCGTGATGTGATTGTGGAGGCGGTTCCAGAGCTCCGTGAGGAGCGGCGGGAGATGCCGGAGGAAACACTGGAAGAGAGTCCGGTGTTTGACCTGAGCCGTCCGCTTCCGGAGAACACGGGGACGGCATCGGAGGTGATGGATCCGATTCAGTTGAGCGGGACTTTGGAAGACATTGCCATGCCGACCCCAGCAGTTCCGCATACGAAATCCGCCCTGAAGCTTAGTGTCACCAGCACCTTCGGCACCCTCGGAAATGGGGATGGAAAAAGCGGCGCCTCGGGGCGGAAAAAGAACTCGTATGAAGGAATGCTCCAGGGGGTGTTCTACGATCTCAAACAGACGCGCGGGCGGAAGGATTCCGGAGCCAATCTCATGGAGGTAATGCATGAATTCGTCAATGGCCGCTGGCGGAAAAAATACGACAGGAAGGGATCGCTTTCCTATCCGGAGCTGGAAAAATACTATTCCCCGGGGACACGTCTCTGGAACTCGTGTTTCTATATTCCGCGCATGGAAGCGGCAAAAGCTCCGGAGGCGTTTCACTGCGGGAAAGAAGTTGCGCCGTCGCGCTGGGTGGCGATCTACAGCGGGTGGGTCCGTGCTCCGTTCAGCGGGAAATTCCGTTTTGTGGGATCAGCGGACGATATACTTGTGGTCCGCTTCAATGAGGAGGTGGTCCTGGACTACGGCTACTTTTCATTCTCTCTGGGATCCGGTCTGGATGCGGAAAAAAAGAAAGCCATGCTACGCAGTCAGGACGCGGATTCCGGAATTCTCAAAACCGTAAGGAAATATTCCGCCTACAAGGATCCTGTGGAGATTTTCACTCAGTTCGGAGGCTCCTCCGTAGGCCACGCGACAGGCAGAACAATTGAGGTTCGGGAAGGTGCCGTCTATCCCATCGACATTCTGATTTCGGAAATTCCCGGCGGCGTCTTCCATGCCGCCCTTTTCATCCAACAGCTGGACGAAAATGGCAAAGCAATGGAAGAAAAGCCCAGAGCCCTCTCTCTTTTCCGAACCACCTTGGCTCTTCCCGGCAAGGATCTGACCCGTGAGGAAGGAAGCAACGCGGCGCGTTTTCTGCGTTATGGCCCCGTATGGCGTGTGGTTTCCGCCACAGACGAGAAGAGCGCGGAACAGAATGCGACCGTCTCTATGGAAAGGAAGGAGCAGGACGATTTCAATGATCTGACACTTTGAGATCCCGAGACGCGGCGGCGAGCAGTTCAGTGAAATCTGCAGGGGAATTTTTGTCCGGTTTTTCAAGGGCTCATTTCACCCTCCCCTCCATGCTTCATTTCTCTCGTATTCCTCTTTCTTTTTCCTCCCGACTTTTTTCCTCCTCCTCCTACTACTACTCAAGAGCAGCAATATCGGCAGCATCAACAGCTGGCATCTCAGGGACGGCTTCATTTTCCAGGAGGAAGAAATCCTTTTGAAAATTGAAAAAGAGGAAGGGATGTGGAGAAAAAAACGGTATGCGGGTTCCGGGAAAAGCGCTTTTTTTTTGAGGGGAGATTTGACAAGTTGCGCCCTGCGGTTAAGTTTCCGTAAAAAAAAGAAGCGGAGCAGAAGGAGACAGTCGTTCATGCAGCATCAGAGCATACGAGTCAGGGGACCGGGCAGGATCAAAGGGAGCATCAGGCTTGGGGGGAACAAGAACGCGGCGCTTCCGATTCTTGCGGCCTCGCTGCTCAGCAGGGAAGAGATCGTGCTGCACAATGTCCCGGAGATTCTGGATGTATCCGCGATGCTGAATCTGCTGCGTCACCTGGGAGTGAAAGCGAAACGGGAAGGCTCCAGCGTGCATCTTCACGCGGAAGAGATCAGGACTGCGGAACTTCCGAAAGAAATATGTTCCGCGCTCCGGACGTCGTTTTTGTTTGCGGGTCCGCTGTGTGCGAGAGTCGGGGAAGCAGATCTGTGGCCGCCGGGAGGAGACATGATCGGGCGCAGACGTCTTGACGCGCACATCTACGGTCTGAAGAAACTGGGGATAGATTTCCGCAGGGACGAGGACACCTCGGCCTTCCGATTCCGTCTCAGGAAAAGGAAACTTGCGGGAGCGGAGTTGTTTCTGGACGAAGCGAGTGTGACGGCGACGGAACACATACTCATGACCTCCGTCCTTGCCCGTGGAGAGACCGTGATCCGGAATGCGGCAGCAGAGCCTCATGTGCAGCAGCTTGCGGAATTTCTGAATCATCTTGGAGCGAAGATATCAGGGATCGGGACGAACACGCTGACCGTGGAAGGTGTCTCGCGTCTTCACGGCGGAGAATTCACGATAGACGGCGACCATGTGGAAGCCGCCAGTTTTCTTGCGCTGGCGGCCTGCACACGGGGCGAGCTGGAACTGACGGGTCAGATTCAGCCGCGTCACTATTGGATGACACGGCGTGTGATGGAACGGTTCGGGATACGTTTTCGTCTGGAGCCGGGTCGGATCGTGCTTCTTCCTGTGCGGAGACTGAAGGTGGTTCCGGACTTCGGGAATGCGATTCCGATGATTTCGGACGGTCCCTGGCCGCAGTTTCCGAGCGACATGATGAGCAGTATGATTGTGACTGCGACCCAGGCGGAGGGCTCGGTGCTTTTTTTTGAAAAGATGTTTGAGAGCCGGATCTATTTTGTGGACCGTCTGATTTCGATGGGAGCGAATGCGATAGTCTGTGATCCTCACCGAGTGGTGATTACGGGTCCGTCTCGACTTCGGGGTGTGGAGATGTCGAGTCCTGACATTCGTGCTGGAATGGCGATGGTGTCTGCGGCAGTCTGTGCGGAAGGGGAATCAGTGATCCGGAATGCGGACACGATTTCCCGTGGCTATGAGAATCTTCCCGGGAAACTCAGGGCTCTTGGAGTGGACATTGCGCCCTGCTCCATTTGAGAGGAAAAATTTTCATCTTTTCCTTGCATTTTCCGTTTTCGGGTTTATATTGAGAGAACAATTCGAGCTGGAGAGATGGCCGAGTGGTTGAAGGCGCAGCATTGGAAATGCTGTTTAGGAGCAATCTTAACGCGAGTTCGAATCTCGCTCTCTCCGCCAATTATTTTTCCCCTTCCGATTTCCGGCAAAAAGAGAATCTTTTATTCAAAAGCGCTAAAAGTCGTTGATGTAAAGGGAGTTGCGAAAATTGAAGCGGTGTGTTTGAAACACACTCAGAATCTGAAAAAAGGTCTTTTTCAGAGGAAAATCACGACTCCGGCGTCTGAATTCTGAGTTTTGCTGAAAAGGTCAAAAATTCAGTTAAAGTAGCAAGTCGTTGATTATGAACAATCTTTAATTTTTGTAGTGTAACTGGCATGGGTGGGGGGTATCGCACTTGGTCGAAATGAAAAAACACCCTCTTTTTTCTGACCCGGATTTGAGTTCAAAAATTATAACTGACACCCTGTTTTAACGGGGGGCCAGAAAACATTTCTCTATCAAGATTTTTTCCGCACCCTCAGTCTGATTTGAAAAACCTTGCCCCTTCCGCCTCAAAAATTGTTCTGTTTTAACTGGCAAAAAGGGTGCAGTTGAACACATGGCTGCCATTTTTCATTCAGACCCCCGTTTTCTGTGAAATTTTCTTTAAAAACATTTCACTTTTTCGTCCTTATGGGCTTTTGTGGAATTTTTCTTCTTATCGGGGCATACGGAAATGGTTATTGTGCTGGCCATAGAAAATGTCAGTAATTTTCAGATGCATAACGAACCTCGTCTTTTTCAAAGAATTTTTTGATGGAATCAGGGGCACTCTGTCTTTTTCTCATATGCATTTCAACACTTTGTCTCAAGGCATCCTTTGAGGTAGGAAGATTCTGTTCCGCCAATCTTGCTTTCAGATCCCGGTTCAGATATTCATCGGGATTCAGTTCCGGAGAATAGCTGGGCAGATAAAAGAGTTCCAGCATCCTGCTCCGGCTCTCCAGCCATTCTGTAAGATATCTGGCATGATGGACTTTCAGATTGTCCACGATAAGAAAAATCTTTCCTTTGATTTCCCTGTTCAGTCTCGTGAGGAAATCCTTGAATACATCGACATTCATTGCTCCCTCGAAGATCATAAATCTCATGTCTCCCCGGTTGCTGACGGCGGAAATCATATTGCAGCGAATTGAGCGATTCACAGATGTTCGCAGCACCGGCGCCGTCCCTTTCGGAGAATAACCTCGCACCTTTGTCTCGCACGTGAGAACAGAGGATTCGTCTGCCCAGAAGATTGTTCCCTTTTCTGCGGCGGCTTTTTTCCGTATGGCAGGATATTCCTCTTTGAGCCAGGCCTCAACTTTGGCGGGATTCTGCTCCCTGGCAAGTCTGATCGGCGTTTTGTAGGTGAAACCAAGCTTCTGCATGTATCTGCGCGCAGTACGGCGACAGATTTGAGCTCCATACTTGCGGGAGACCAACTCCTTGACAGCCTTGGATGACCACAAGGCAAACTTGAATTTCAGCTGATCCGGTGTTCTGTCTGTGATGATTCTTTTCAATTCCGCAAGCTGGAGATCGGAAAGTTTGTGCTTCTCGCCACCAGGTTTCGGACCACGCTTGCCGCCGTGAATTGCCTCTATCCCGTGTTCGGCAAACTTGGCATACCATCTGCCGACTGTGCGTTCATGAACATGACATTTCATGGCGGCTGCGTATTTTGTCTGTCCGGACTTGAACGCCGCATAGACCTTTTTGCGGATAACAGCACGTCCGCATTCCGGCAGGGATTGGACGTTGCTTACGGTTCGTTGTTTTGGTTTTTTCGTTTGCATAATGCGTAATATACCATGCTGACGTTAATTTGTCCAGCACAATAAACAATAGATCAGGGGGGCCTCTTTACCTCTTTTCTCATACCTTGCAATCGCCAATAAATGGGGTATAGTAACTCAGAGCACTCACTCCAAGTTTTCAATAAGAAAGTTGTTCGATCAAGGGGAATGGAACCATCTTTTCTATGGGAGAAGAGCAGCAGAGTATGCGTATTTATATTTTTCTTTTTCAGAAATATACGAATTTCAGAAATTGAAATTTTATGACAGGGTGGTTGCTGCATGAAGAAAATAATTTTACTTTGGGGTATATTGGTCATATCATCTGTTATTCTGACAGGGTGCATTAATTTTGGCAGTCCAGAAATTAATCAAGATCAGATGTTTGAAGATTATGATTATATGGTTAACGTTTTGCACAATATGATGCCACATGCTATTGTCATCCGTAAAAGTTATAATATTGATGTTTGGAAAAAATTGGCAGATTACCGTAAAAAGATACCACAGATAAAAAATACAAGAGAGTTCGCAGTCTTGGTTGCTTCAGCACTTTATGCCTGCAAAGGTCACCACTTAGGGTTAAAAAGGGTCTCGCCTTCAATGGATGAAAATTACTTGAAATCCATTTATGGCGAAGTTGATACAAAGCTATCTGTAATGAGAAATTATGATCTAGAGCTGGCGTATTTTTATAAAGAATGCTGGTTCGAGGAATAACAAATTTGCTAAAGTTGAGGCATGTATGATTGATATAAAAACAGGAACAGTTACGTTGAACAATGGTTGTATTGTTACACCACAAACAACCTTGGACGAGTTCGTGCGAAAAAACAACTATGACATCAAATCAGATGTATGCAATATTCCATTTCGTTCATTTATCTTGATGGAACCTACACTAAATGTTGAATTGAAATTTTATTTTGTTAAAGAGCGGCTTCAGGAGATTCTATTTGTTAAAGTGCCATACGAACAAAGTTCATTTGAAAAGTTGAATTCATTAGCTGATGATGTTTTTGCAGAGAATTCAAAAAAGTCGTTTTTTAAATGGATTGTCAAGCCAATTTCTTTAGGGAAAATTAGCCACAAAAAGTTTTCATGGGGAAATATGAACCTTATCCGAGAACTTAACAGTGACTTCTTTTGTTTATCTATAGAATATTTCATGCGACCTAATATTAAACCCATATTACAGTTTCCTGAAATTGAATTACTGCCTAAAGCAAAAAATAAATTTCCTTTCGGGTCACAGCATACTTTGTTTAAAGATTTAGTAAAAAAATACAAATCGGATTCTGTAAGTTTTTTAGAAATAAATCATACTGATGTTTGGAAACATTCATTTGGAGGACTTCCTGAATGGTTGAAATTTGAAATTGGTCCATACTGTCCTAAATGCAAAGAGGAGATGAGTTTCTTTGCGCAACTCTCTTTTCCTGCTAATTATGGCTTTGACATTGATCGTCACCTTTATATTTTTATCTGTACATCATGCCAGCTGACCACATCGCTTATAAAATGACTGCAATGTAGTCGATTATGCGATAACATCCAAAAAATTGCGCATATTTTCCTATACGGGAATTGCTGTTTACCGAAATGCCATTTCAGCTTGAAATGCCCTGAAAGTGGGAATGTCATGTATGGGAATAAATGGTTCGGTTTTTCAGTAAAATTGAAAATTGGCTGACGCAGGAGGATTGGCATTCAAAGGAAGCCGATCCGTAAGCACCGGAAGTGTCTGGAAAAGGTAGTGAAGGCGGGTGTCTTTTTGATTCATGCCATTCCCAACCGTTACGGTGATGCGAGTTTTGTATAGAAAATATAGGGGGGGCAGATCACTGGTTTTAGAAATCCTTTAAACCATTTTCCCGCAGTTTAGTAGAACAGCTTTAAAATATCATCATATTCCATTCCTGAAGTTATTTTAGATACCTTTGCAATTATTTGTGGAGTAAGCTCCTCATTTTCCAATATTGATGTATGGCGAAACCATTTTTGGGCTTCTTGTGGATCTTTAGGTACATAAACTCCTTTTTGATAGTAGTTGGAAATTTCAGCCTGATATTGAATTCAGACTGTTTCTTATCGTGTTCTGCCAAGTCAGAGACACGCAGAAGGTACTGTGTACCGTTTTTATCGGTTATACAGTATTTTTTATCATTTGACCAGCCTTTGTTTATCGGTTCTTTTGTTAAAAAATTCATCTGCGGCCTCCTCCCGGAAACTCGCCCTTATTGTTTAACCCACACATCGATTTCCTCTTTGCTTGGTTTCTCAAATAAATCTCCAAATTTAGCGGCAAGATTATCATCAACATAATAGGCACTTGTTTTTTCGGCTAATATTGCACTGTTTCTTTTCTTTAAGCGTGCCCTCCAAGTCTCATCGCCAATATCGATGTAATGGAATTCGCACTCTATATTTCGGCTATTGTAGAACTCGCGGGCATAATCCCGTTCTTCTTTCATCCAGAAGCCCCAATCAAGGACCACATTGATTCCGGTCTCAATGAGCTCCAATGATTTATCGAACAAGTAGTTCTGTGTTCTTTCCACGTAATCATCATGATTATCACCGCAATGCTGACCGAACAAAGCCAGGGTTATTTCATCTACAGAGAGCAGTACGGCGTGATTCTGAATGCGCATCTGCTCAGCATATGTACTTTTCCCACTACAGATCTTTCCGCAGATTAAAAATATTTTTGCCATTTTCGTCACCTTAATCATTTCCTTACTTTTACCAGTAAGAAGTTCGGCTTATGCAAATCTTTCTCCCAGCTTTTATCCATCTCTCACACCTGTCCTAACAAACTTTTGAAGGGGTGAAAAAAGTGGAGCCAACTTGTCCGTAATAGTATATTACGGT
>CAKUDG010000013.1 GCA_934644965.1 uncultured Victivallales bacterium
GGCCAGCGTCTCGCCGCTGGACCGCGACAAGGTCACGGACCTTGACCTCGAGAAAAATGCTCAGCGCATTTTTCCGTTTCTTTCTTCGATGAGCAGAGTTTTACTGCTATGAGAAAAAAGAAAGCCGTCCAGGTTCTTCTGAACACCGGACGGCAGTTTTTCCAGCAGAAGAGAATTTTCAACCTCAGCGGGTAAAGGGCGGAATAGACCGTGTCTCCCTTTCTCTGAGAGGCGAACCATCCGGATTGACCAGTTTGCATGTGAGGAAAATCAACAGACTGGTCTTGTTGGATCCTTTTCCCTTTGACTGGAAGAGACGACCGATCAAAGGAATATCGCCAAGAATAGGATAGGAATCGTCGACTTCACTGATCTTGTCGCGGATAACGCCGCCGAGAACAATCGTCTCACCGTCATAGCAGGAAACCTGAGTATCGACGGTTCTTGCCTCGATAATCGGCATCTTCAAAGTATTCGGATAAAGATCTCCATTGTCACCCAGCGGGATCTGATAGGAGTAGTCCGTCCACCCGACCATGTTCTGGATGACAGGATTCATCTGAAGGGAAATGGTGTATTTGTCCGCATCCACATAGGGGACTACGCGAAGCACAATACCTTCCTCAGTCGCATCGCCGAACTCAGGAATGGAAGGCGTAAAGATGGGGACGTTTTCATTGTCGGAAGTCATTTCACCGAGTTCCGCATCGCCCCAGCTGTCAGGATAATACTTTTCCGTAACCATTCGGATGACCGCTTCCGACCCGTTCATTGTCGTGATCCGTGGAGCGGAAAGAATATCCGTAGATTCCGCCTGATCAAGTGCATTGATTTTCGCATTGATCTTGTAGCCGTTCTTATTGGCATAAGACCAGCTGGAAACGGTGTCTTTCATCGTCCCTTCATATCCATAGGCAAGCGGATCCGTACCAACGCTGCGGACAAGGGCATCATTGGGCCCCCAAATGACACTCTTCCCATTGACAGGACGAGTGGACAGCGCATAATATTCCGTCATGGAATCCGATGAAGTTGGAATCATATAGAGCTGTCCCTTTCGTACAGGCTCTTCAGTAACGGTATCTTTCGGCTCATAAGTCGAGATCCCACCGATTTGATTTTCTGTATAGGTCCTTTCCACCAGATAGAAAGACTCGGTAGCCATGACCGGATCTGTCGTCGGGAAAAGCTGAGTCATCGGAGTTCCCTGATCCGTATTGCTGGGACGCGATACCATGTATTCAAATCCCAGTTCCTCCAGATCATTCATCCCAATTTCCACAAACTTCACCATCACCAGAACCTGCGGATCAACCACATTCATTTCCTTGATGATAATATCGATTTTCGCAAGAGCCTCGGGGGTATTGGTCACGATCAGTCGGCTGATTTTGTCATCATAAACAATTTTCGCACCAGCCGGAAACTGAATGCCGCGATCGGTAAAATACTTTTTCACAGCTTCCTGATCCGATTCCGCGCCAAGAAGTTCAAGAGCTTCTCTTTCGATAGGATAAATTTTTGTCTCCACATCTTCCAGAGGCACATTCTCTCCCGCAATGACCACGGCATATTTTTCAATCCGGTACTTCAGATTGGCAGAACGGCAGATATACCGTATCGCATCGCCAAGCGAAATATCATCCACGACCATGGTGACAGAGGGATTCAGAGACGCATTGGACATTTCAGAAGAAGAGTCGTCGGAAAAAACTTCCGTTTCCTCCAGAACCGTCATATCCATATCATCGCCGAAATCATCCCCAAAGCCGGAATCGTCTCCGAAAGGAGTATTTCGGCCTCCCTGGTCCTTATTGAGCTGCCGATTGGCCAGTTCAGGATTTTCAAGACGGAGAACTATGTTCACTCCGATTTTCTCCGGATCTTTCTCCTTGCTTCTCTGTTTCAGATATTTTGCAACCGTCCCAATGGAAACATCTTCAAATTCAATATGATCAATCATGATATTCTCCAGTTTCCTGGCAATATCAGACGTGTTTTCAGACTCCTTCACCACGATTTCATTCCCATCGGAATCAGGCAGATCGGTTTCCGCAATGATCGGGGGAATGGAATTCCAGGCGACTTCGGCAAGACGCTCAGCACGTGTCACTGCCGTTCTGAGCTTACCGGCCTGATAAAGCTTGAGCTGAACTTTGCGGAGATTTTCCATTGCCTTCGCATTATAGGGATTAATCGCCAGAACCTCGTCAAACTTGTCACGGGCCAGATCCAGCTGACCATCACGGTAGAACGCCTCTCCCTGCGCAAGAAGAAGTTCAATATTGTAAAGCCGCTCTTCCCGGTCAGCATCTGCAACTGCCGTAGCGACATCCTCCCTGTATTTCAAGGCGTCCTTCATTTTGGTGTATTTGGCAATCGCCTCTTCCATCCGGGATTTGCACGGAGGATACAGTTCCATGGCCTTGCGGCAGTTCTCAATCGCAAGATCGTAATTCCCGGCCTTCGCGGAATCCTGAGCTTCATAGTAAATCCGTAGAGACCAGTAATAATAGGCCTTGGAAATGGCAACCTTGCAGCTTTCGATCTTCTCCTGAAAACGGGGAAGATCCCCCAGCTTGGTCAATATTTCAATCGCCTTGAGATAAGCGGTGACAGATTCATCGTAATTACCGGCCTCATAGGCTTTGGCAGCATCAAGCGCATAACTGTCCGCAAGACTTTCATCCGCTTCCCGAGTAACAATTTCCCGGCCGATTGTCTCAGATCTGCTGCGGGCAACTTCTTCCGGAGAAACCTCTGGCGAAGCCTCTTTCACTGCGGGAGACTTCTGTGCAGCAGCGCCTGCATCTTCCGCCGCATACAGACCCGAATCGGCGGCCATAAACAAAACAGCGGCCGCCATCCCCGTCTGCAATAAATTCAGACGTGCATATTTGTGCATCATGCCCTCCGTCAAAACTAACTTTTGATTATCTTTATTTTTCATTGTCCCCTCACTCATCTCCGGAAATCAGGCAGTCCGTTTGAAGGATTGGATCTGACCGGAACACCGTCCCCGCTCATCAGCCGGGGCGTGACGGATATCATCAGATTGGACTTCTCTATATTGGTCGACTGGTTCGAAAACAAACGCCCGATCAGCGGAATATCACCAAGCAGCGGCCAGGCATTGTCAACAAATGACTGCTTGTCAATCAGCATCCCGCCAAGGACCATCGTCTCTCCGTCATATACCTTCACGCGGGTGTCAATCTCACGTCTCGAAATTTCAGGCATCTTCAAAGTGACCTTTGTATTCACAGGATCCCCATTCGCGTCCGTAATGGTTTCCTGAGTATCAAAATTGCCGATCACAATATCATAGCTGTAGTCTGACCACCCCGTCAGATCTGTCACAGAAGGATTCAGATGCAGGGTGATCGTATAATTGTTCGGACTCACAATCGGCGTCACTGTAAACACAATACCAATGTCCGTCGCGTCTCCAAATTCAGGATAGGAAGGCTCAAATGTAAAAGACGACCCGTTCGATACACTGGTATCAGGTTCCGTCCATTCTTCCGGGAAATACATCTCCTGAACCATCCGGATGACAGCTTCGGTACCGCTCGTGGCAACCACTTTCGGCGTCGAAAGAATTTCCGCACGGTCACTCCGGTCAATGGCATTCACCGTCAGGAAAAGGCTGAACACCTGATCGCCTCCGAAGTTCGGAAGAATGTTCATGTTGTTGATCAGCTTGTTATTCGTGAACGAGGATGTCGGAATCGGCGACGACATCGACCAGTTCCAATTCGGATTATGCTCGTTGTCATGAGTCAGAAGCCAGTCAAATCCCAGCTCTTCCAGATCATTCACCTTAATCTCGAGAATCTTGGATTCAATCAGAACCAGCGGCGTGGCAATGTCAATATCACGAATCAGTGATTCGAGTTTCCTCAAATTCTCAGGCGTGTTGTTCACAATCAGTTTATTCGCACGGCTGTCATAAGCTATCGCGGATCCTTCATCAAATGGAACACCGCGATTGCGGAAATATTCCTTGATCGCCTCAGAATCCGCACGGCTCGTCTGCCTCATCGCGGCTGTGGCCGCGGCACCACCGGACTTGAACAGTTCATCCGGGTTGAAATCTTCAAATCCGCTTGTCGCACTGAACTCCTCAGACTTCTCGGACTTCTTTGAAGTTCCCCCTTCGGTCCCGTCATTTCCCGTTATGCTGTTGATGATCGCGGAACGGATCGAAAAGAAACGCAGCTCCATTTCATCAATCGTCTTGGAGGATCCGATCATGACGGTCTTCTCTTCCACACGGAACTTGAGGCCCGTCTGCTGGCAGATGTAACGCAATACTTCCAGAAGCGGAACCTGGTCCAGCGTAATGTTCTTCACCTTCACCTTGTCCGATTCCTCCGGAGGAAGATTCAGAACAATGTTGATCCCCACCCCATCCGGATCAATTTCCTTGCTCTTCTGCTTGATATGCGAGATGACATTGACAATTGGAGCACCGTCATACTCAATATTGTCAACAATCAGTTGCTGAAGTTTGTCATAGAGATTCGTTCCAGAAGAATCTCGTGGTTTCGGCGGCTCTTTCGGCTCGACACGCACCATCGGAGGAACCGCTTCATTCCATTTCCACTCGTTTTCCGCAATCTGCGCATACATCTCATTCTGATAACGCATCTGCGCCGCAGAATAGAGTTTCAGATAGATCTTCCTCAAAAGAGATGTCGCCGGAATATTGTACTTGTCCATGACAAGAATCATTTCCAGTTTGTCCCGGGCGGCTTCATATTCCTGATTCTGATAGGCGGCTTCGGCACCTTTGTAAAGAAGATGAATTTTATCCTTCCGGATCTGATTGTCCGGATCAAGAGTCGCCAAACTGGTTTTGTCACGAAATTCAATTGCATTGATGATTTTGTCGCAATCTCTGACAAGTGCATTGACCCCTTCCGAAAACGCCGGGGCCTTCTCGGCAAGAAGCGCCAGTTCTTCCGCATGTTTCTTTTTCGCTTCCGCATTCCCCATGTAATAAATAGCACGGGAATCGGTAGCAAGCTCCTTCACGTGATTGAAGGCCGCGATCGAACTCATATTCCTTTCTTTGGTAATCGCATCCAGATACGCTTTCCGGGCTTGTTCAAACTCTTGAGAAGCCCATTTCTGCTGGGCATTCAGCTTCAGCGCATCTATCTTTCTGTTCATGGCAAGCACATAAGGCCCATATCCCATTTTCTGCGGATCGGCCAGATCTTTCGCCTTGGAATAAACAAGGAAAGCGTCTTTGAATTTTCTGGACGATACAAGACCGGCGGCCTCGTCCAGAAGAGGAAGAATCTGCTCATTGAACATCTTGTTGCGTTCAGTATTCTCCGCTTCCCCCATCACCACATCTTCTGAAATCTGCTCCTGTGACGGCGTCAAGACACTCTGACTGCCCTGTGCACCGGAAAGCGCCTGTCCGTCTTTGGCTGCATTTTCCTTCTGTTCCGTGCCGACAGCTGCGCCGTCCTGCGCAGATGCCTCCATGGCAACGACAGAAAAACAGATCGCAGCAAAAACAGGAGCGACATTCCGAACCGAATACTGAAGAACATCCATCAGTTCTCTCTTCATTGCTTTTCCCTTGTTTTTTCTCTCTCTATGTTATAATTATCTATTCATCATCAAATTCAGATCTCAACAGACTCAATCCTGCGGAGGCAAAAGCGCACGGCCTCTTCCTCCCTGCGGACTCGGTTCCGACTGTATTGCTGAAGGAGCCTGACGACGGCCGCGGCGCATCAGAAGATTCTGCAGTCTCGGGGATCCGCCCCCCTCAAAGCGCCTGTTCATACGCGGCGGCATCCGTTCCGATGAAAAATCTCCTTTCTCTTTCGGAACATACTTCCCTATGGTAAATTCCTGCCCGTCTTTCCTCTTTATTTTTACCGTCTGGTTGATCCGGTCTATCGAGTCCACAAGGAATGTTTCAACTCCGGTCTGCTGCGAACCCAGATCAAAGGAATCCCCGATAAATTTACTGATGTTCCGCTGATTGATCTCATCATAAAAGATCACATTCTCCCGCGAATCTGTAATGTCCCGGCCGATAATCCCCATGACTTTGTCATTAGAACCAATCCGCTGAAATGTCACTTCGGAATAATCTTTCTGGATCACATCTCCCAGGGCAGGATCCAGTTCGTCACGGATGTTCTTCTTGATGCCAATCAGCTTATATCTGGAAAAGGTCATCCCGTCTGCATTCAGAACTTTCAGCTCAGATCCGATTTTCGGCCATTCCCCCCTCACAACCTTGCGCCCGTTCCTGATGGAATCAATGTCCATCTGAACTTCCCATTTCTCGGGATCATCACCGATATAATTGATTTTCTTGACAATCATGCCGATCTTCGCGCTCTTCACAGACTCCACATAAAGTTTCGTCGCATAAGAGGGATGGGATTTCGGATCAAATGGATCGGTTTTCAGATCATATTCCTCTCGGATCGTAAAACCGTCCTGATCCGGATCCGTGTCCAGCTGCGTCGGATCATGAAGATCAAGTCCCCATTCCCGTTCCAGTTTATCCGGAATCCCGTTCCGGTTCATATCATCATCTACAACTGCAACTTTTGACTTCGCTTCCGTCAAATGCGCCTTGCAAAATGGACACTCTCCGACCGTCTTGCCACCCTTCGACGGAAAATCCGCCGCTGCTATCATCCTATGACAATAGGGACACTCCGCAAGCGGAAATGGAGACATCAGATCCGTGTAATAGACACTCCCCTCACTGCGTTTCCCCATCGGAAGCCATATCCTGTCCGCAGCAAAGATATTCAGAATGTCATATTCCGGAGATGAAAAAGCAATCTTCTTGTAATCAGGCGCCGGTTCCGGAATACCGATAATCTGTTCCGCATTCAGATTCTGCGTCCTCATCAGCATCACAAGCTGAAACACCAGTAGCCCGACAAAGAGGATCAGCAATATCGCCAGTATGATCTTCTCGTAAAAATTCTTCAGAAATGACAAGGTGACAGCTCCTTATGCTTAGAATTTCGTACTCACTTCATCACCAGTGAAAATGATGTAATCAAATTCAATGGCAACTTTCACCCGCTGGTCCGCACCGATCAGCACTCTCCCGTAATTGGGATCCAGGGCCGGATCATACGTATCCTGCCCTTTTTCCTGAAGGGAAGTATCCACCATTGCCAGTTCCGGCTCATCTCCCGGCACGGCCATCGGACGCAGCGATGGCGGAAGCCCCACGGACTGACGAGCAGAAGAGTCCGGCAAATACGCATTCCGCGGAAGCGCCCTGGACACCGTTTTCCTCCCCCCTGTTATCAGTTTCTCGACATCTGTCACTTCAGTTTTCGCAAGCCGCTCTGGCGAAATCGAACGAATCAGATAAACCCGATTGGATTTGTATGCGTCCTGAAGACGATTCACAAAATTACGAACCGAGGCCATCGTCCCGATCATTTCAAGCTTATATGAGAACTTTAAATAATTCCCGTCTTCCTTCTCTCCGTAAAGCGTATTGGTCTGCACCAGATATTCCACACTCGAAACACCACTCGCAGACAAATGCTTGAACACATCCTCAAATACTTGAAAATGACGCATATACGATTCAATTGCATCCTCAGGCGGTGCTTTCATCCCCAGATCAAACGTCAGCTTCTTCACCAATTCCGAATCTGCATTCTGCGCCCCGGTCAATCCCGGAACCAGTTTCTTCTGCAAAAACGCATACTGCATTGAAGTAATATACGACTTCGCACGCAGCGGCCCCATATTCCGAGGCAGTCCCAGGGCCGCCAGAAATATCTGACTCCCTGAATCATCATTGATTTCCTCCACCGTCTGTTCCTGGACAGTTTCCTTGAAAGTCCGATATGCAGATTCCGCGGTTTCCTGATTTTCAAACGTTTTTATGAAATCTTCGGCTATTTTCTGCGAATCCGTCGTAACATTCGGTCGCGGATTCAATCCGTTGTAATATTCGTGAAAACGACGAATCAGGTCGCTTTCGCTCATCCCCACCCCCGCTGCAAATGCTTGAAGCGCCGCACGGTACGGCTTCCCGAAATAACGCTGAAGATTCTCCGTCTTCCGGAGAAGTTCTTCCTTGTCATTCTTGATCATCTGAAGATTCAGCGCCACCGGCTTCAGATCCTGTTTATAGAGACCTTTCAATCTCGCCTGTAGCTCTTCCACTGACGTCACCGTCCCGCTGACTCCGCAGTGCTTCACATAATCCATATAAATCAGAAAAAGCGAAACCAATGCGGTGATGATTAAAACAATAACCAGAGTGACATTCTTTTTGATAAATTCCATGACCGGCTCCACCCTCAGCTTAGTTATTGTTCATTTCCGCATTCAGCGCGTTCGTCAGTTTCGCGGCAATCTTGAACGACACGACATTGAAGTCACTGCCGCTCCCCAGCGCTTCAATTTTGATCTCATCTTTGTTGAAAAACTCGGACTGCCCGAGATTGATGTTCAAGATCTCAAAGGTGTTGTCTTCAAAACTTCTGCCTTTTTCTATAATATAGTTCCCCTCCAGCACAACCCATTCCAGAGGAGCATTGCTGGTCTTTTCTGCAAGTGCGGCCTCACGCCCGCCGGTAAATCGCGGAGCTCTCGCTGCTCCTCCGAAAAGTGAAGCGAATCCTATCTCCTCCTCCGGCATCACGGCCGCCGTCTTCTCTTCCGTCACTCCGGACTTCTCCTGCACTGTAATCTTCGTAAACCACATGTTGTCCGGAAGAACATTCTGCAGTTCATTGAACAATGCCACCCAGTCCTTGCGCTTCGCAAGTCGGTTCTTCGCCTTGTCGTATGCCGACTGAAGATTCTCCAGTTCCACATGCGCCGCTTTCACCTGCTTCGACAGAGATTCCTTCGACCGGACAAAATCCTCCACCTTCTGCAGTTTCGACTGCGCTGTCGTAAACTGTTTTGAAAAACTCCAGTACGTAATCCCGAGACAGAGCAGCAGTGTCGCCGCAGAAGCGTAGAAATACGGCATCTTCAGTTTCATCGCATTCTGCTTCCGGAGCGATTCCGGAATCAGCGATATCTCAACCGGACAGGCCCCCAGATGCCGAAGCGCAAGCCCGATCGGTTCCGCAAACAAATGCGCCACTTCCGCCAGATTGTCCTTGTCGATATTCGGCGCTAGCGTCACTATCTGGAAAGGATTGAAATATTCCACCGGAATACGCAGCTTTTCTGAAAAAAATCTCGGCGTGAACGCCATTACGGAACTCCCCCCCGCCAGATGCAGTTTCTCCGGACGGCGTCCCTTCTGCTGCGCACGGTATACATTGATCGAACGGTTGATCTCTCCATGAAGTCGCGTCATCACGTTCCGCACAATCTTAGAAACCGTCGCGGCCACTTCCGATTCCGGTTCCTCATACGCTCCCCCGAGCGCAACAAAACCGTGACGACGTTTCATTTCCTCTGCCTCGGCAAACGGAATCCCGAATTCCTTGCTGATCTGCTGCGTGATCGAATCCCCGGCTATCGGAATGGTCCGGACAAAAAATTTCCCGCCGTCCACAAACACCAGCGTGGAACAATGTCCGCCTATGTTCAGAATCATTTCGCACTGCTCTTCCCCTATCATGTTCGCACGGGCAGTGTTGTAACACGCCGTCGGCGCCACCTCAATCAGGGCAATGCTCATGCCGATCTCTTCCATGATGTCCGTCACCTTGCTGACTTCTTCGTTCTTGATGATCACGAACATCGCTTCAATTTCTGTCAGATCTGCATCCGGAGACTCAATCTGCTGATAATCCCATACCACCTCGTCCAATGGAAACGGAATCGTCTGCTTCGCTTCAAACTCTATGATTTCTTTGATCTTGTGCTTGTCCGTCGTCATCGCGGGAACTTTGACGAAACGGATGAAGGCATTCTGTCCTGACAGCGATATATAGACTCTCTTCGCCAGAAAATTATTCGAGAGCATTACATCCCGGAGCGCCTCTTCCAGCGACACGGAGGAATCTTCGTCTATTCCATTCCCGTATTCGCGGTGTGCAAATCTCTGAAGCAGCACGCCCCCTTCCGGCGGAAAGGAAAATTCCCCCACCTTGATGCTGTTCCCGCCGATATCCACACAAAGTATCAGATCCTGCGCCGCCATCAGTAACTTCCTCCCTGCACTTTCGGCATTTCCAGCCTGTCATAGTCGACAAACGCCCAGGGTGTTATTTCCACAGGGAACACTGTTCCGGGAAGTTTCAGCACTCCCAGACTCTGTTCCATTTCCGCAAAATTCCTTCCAATATCCTTTTCAAAGTCTTCCGCCGCCTTCCGGGACGAAACACGTTTCGGCATACTGTACCCGACCGCCAGAAGACGCTGATCACGGCTCTTGACTTTCACCTGAACCATGAAATCCTTGTATAACCGATCCAGTTTCCCGGACTTGGAATTGTAATACCTCGCAAGAACCACCGGCGGAACCAGAAGACGGGCGTAGTGCATCTTCCCGTTCGCAGGCACAGACCACAGACGCTGTGTCCCCGTCAGAAGCGCCCACACATCTTTCCCCGCGTGCGAGGAAGGCAGAAGCAACGAAACCTCCAGCTGAAGATCATCATACCAGTCCACCGTCTCCGAAGCACGCTGCAACAGAAAATCCACGTTGATCACAAGCCATTTCGCACGGGAATTGTTCTTGGATGAAACGGAATCATCTTTCCCCGCCACCACACTGAATACGGGAGTATCCAGATAGTCAAGCGTAACCCTCGCCATATTCCTCTCGTTCTTCGCAGTCTGGGCTGAAAGTTCCGAGGAAATCAAAAGGAAAGCGGCTGCAAAAACCGTAAAAAGACACATCCTCATATTCATGCACCTCATTTGTTACCATCGTTTCTCCGAATGGAGGACAATACAATCTTTAGCCGATACTTTCAAGCATCAGTCACGACATTTTTAGATAAAATACCGTCTTTTCAACTCGTAAATACAAAAAACACCCCCCGCAGATGCCTTTTCAAACAAAAAAAATTCATTTTTTTGAAAGACACATGTAAGATGTCCGGCGTTTCAATTCAATCCGCCTGACGGATTCTCCTCTTCTGTCATTGTTCCGGAAACATTCCCGGACTCTACGGACACCGCCCCTGAGGCCGGATTCCCCGCCGCCTCCTCGGTCACCGTCTCCGAAACACTTTCCTCCACAACCGTCTCCGACGATGTAATCAAACTTCCCTTTGAATTCTTGAATTTCGCCTGGTGCCCGGAAATCACTGCCAGAAGCAACGTCAGAATGAAAAACAAAGTGATCAGAACCACCGTGATCTTTGAAAGATGCCCCATCGTCTGTGCTCCGAAAACACCTTCCCCGACCCCTCCGAACGCTCCTCCCAATCCCCCGCCCTTCGCAGGCTGCACCAGAATCAGCGCCACAAGCAGAATCGAAATTAAAACTACCACCGTATAAATAATCACATTCAGAACCGCTATCATCTCTTCCTTCTCTCTGTATTCTGTATCAGGATGATGTATTCTTGTCTTTTCCCCTCCGCGCCGCACTCCGGGCAGAGGCCACAAGGGCTAAAAATAGCATCCGAAAAACATTTTTCAAATTCCAAATTCCAAAAAGAGATTCTATCGGAATAAAAAAACTTCCCTGTCTGGGGAAAAAACAAAAAAACTTCGGAGAAGCAGCCGCTACTCCGAAGTCAACCATATCATTAAATATGCAGGGGGAGGATCCGAATTCAGGTATCCTCCTCCTTCCTCCCCTTGGCCCCTGAATCCATCAGGCCTGAATCCCGTTTTTCACCAATGCGGTAAAGGAATCGGCTTTGAGGGAAGCTCCGCCGATCAGTCCACCGTCGATATCCGGCCTGGCAATCAGATCCGCTGAATTTTCCGCCTTCATGCTGCCGCCGTACTGAATGACGGTATTCTCAGCCACATCCGCCCCATACAAAGAACGGAGCACTCCACGGATGAAGGCATGCGTTTCCTGAGCGACATCGGGAGTCGCGGTCTTGCCCGTACCAATCGCCCAGACAGGCTCATACGCAATGGTCACGCCGGACATGTCCGCCGCAGAAATCCCTGCAAACGCTCCGCGGATCTGAGTGTCCAGAACTTTTTCCGTCACGCCCCCTTCGCGTTCGTCCAGTGTCTCCCCGATGCAGACGATCGGTTTCAGCCCGTATTTCAGCGCCGCTTTCAGACGCTGATTGACCGTCTCGTCCGTTTCACCGAAGTACTGACGCCGTTCACTGTGCCCGATAATCACATATTCCACACCGATTTCCTTCAGCATCGCTCCGGAAATTTCCCCCGTGAACGCTCCGTTGTCCGCCCAGTGGATGTTCTGCGCGCCCACCTTCACGTTCGATCCCTTCAGCACTTCAACCGCGGTCGCAAGACTGGTAAACACCGGACAGACCGCAAGTTCCACCTTCCCCGCAAAAGGAGCCAGTGACTTTTTCAGTTCTTCCGCCAGAGCGCGGGTCTCCGCGGCCGTTTTGTTCATTTTCCAGTTTCCCGCAATGAAAATCTTCCTCGACATAGTTTCTCCTGTTTTTTTCTGTCTTAAAAAAACTCAAATCGTTTCCCGGTCCCGAGCGTGCTGTCTCCGCGCGGATTCAAGCATCTCAGCGATCCTTGCGCAGCGGATGTAAGCATCGGACAGATAAGCCCGGACCGTTTCCTCTTTCTGTTCGTTTTCCAGCTCCGGATCGAAATAGGGGCTCCCGCGCATCGAAAGCTCAAAACTCGCAGGACGGTTCACATAGGAGGAATCGGCAATCATCCGGACCATCCTATCCCAATCCACCGTCCCGGTGAACGGTGCGCGGTGCTGGTCGCCGCTCCCATCGTTGTCATGCAGATGCAGGGCCTGCAGTCTGCCTCTCAAGGGGGACAGAAAGTCCATTCCCATCCCCTCCGCAATATTCCCGTGCCCGGAATCGTAGGTAATCCCGAGCCGGGATTCCGGATACTCCTCCATAAGTGTCCGGATGTACTCAAACGTATCGCCCGGCATATTCTCCAGCGCAATCAGCAAGCCCAGCTTTTCCAGCCGGGGCATCAGTTCGTCCAGAGAACGTCTCAGCGAATCCAGCCGGAGTGCCGCTGCTTCTCGCTGTTCGGAAGTGAAATCCCTCCCGATATACGGCGCATGCATCATCAGAACCCCCTCCCCTTCCAGTTCCGATAGCATTTCCAGACGGTTCTCGACCAGTTCAACTCCCGCGTGCCGTTCATATTCCACCAGGGAAAACCAGTTCTTCTCCCTTCCCGCAGACCCGTGAATATCCAGAAGTTTCAACCCGTTTTCACGCAGCATCCGCGCATACGCACGGATCTCATGCTTCCCGTAAAGAAAATCCGTGCACCACTGATGGCACCAGTGAAGATGCGTAAACCCCGCCTGGGCAATGCTCCTCAAGGCTCGCTCCGGAGAACCTGTGCTCCGGAGAAAATCCGTATTCAAGGCTATGTCCATGATCCCGGTCCGCTGCTCTATTCCGGTTTTTCTTCCGCAAAGAAGGAAAATCAGAAAAACATTCTTTCTTCTCCCGCGGTTTCACACCTCCCGGCCCTTCTCTTTTCCCCGTTCTTTCCCTTCTGCTGTGCAAGACAATACATTCGGGAAAAAGCCACATAAGAAAAAGGAACACGGAAGAAATCCGGAGACCGGTCACCACGGAAACGGAGACCGGCCTCCCTTCAGCAATCCCTCCTCAGCGGTCGTTCAGCGCCGCAACCCCCGGGAGTTCCTTGCCTTCCAGATATTCCAGGGATGCTCCGCCCCCGGTCGAAATATGCGACATCTTCGGAGCAAGTCCGCTCTTGTTGACTGCCGCCACGGAATCGCCGCCGCCGATGATCGAAACGCCGCCGTTTTCCTTGACTTCCGCCACCGCCGCGCAGACGCCGAAGGTGCCCTTGTTGAACTTCTCCATTTCAAAGCAGCCCATCGGGCCGTTCCAGACCACGGTCTTTGCTTTCCGGATCACGTCCGAATACAGCTTGACAGTCTCAGGGCCGATATCAAGTCCCATCCATCCGTCCGGAATATCCTGACCGACGATTTTCGTTTCGGCATCCGGCGCAAACTTGTCCGCCGCCACATTGTCCACCGGGAGCAGGAAGGCCACACCCAGTTCCTTCGCCTTCTCGATCATCTCTTTCGCGTAGCCGAGCTGATCCGGCTCACAAAGAGAGTTCCCCACATTGTGCCCCATCGCTTTCAGGAAGGTATAGGCCATCCCGCCGCCGATGATGAGGGAATCCACCTTCGTCAGAAGATTGCTGACCACGGCAAGCTTGTCGGACACCTTCGCTCCGCCCAGAATCGCAACAAACGGACGCACAGGGTTCTCCACGGCGTTCCCGAGGTATTCGATTTCCTTTTCCATCAGGAATCCGGCCACGGAAACGGGAATGTATTTCGTGATGACCGCGGTCGAGGCATGGGCGCGGTGAGCGGTCCCGAAGGCGTCATTGCAGTACACATCGCCATAAGACGCCAGCTTTTTAGCCAGGGCTTTCTGCTCTTCCTTGAGGGCGGCTTTCGCGGCTTTGAACTCTTCGTCGGACTGTCCGTCCTTCTGTTTGAGCTTCGCCTGTTCCTCTTTGTGATAGCGGGTGTTTTCCAGCATCACCACATCGCCGGGTTTCATCGCGGCGACGGCGGCATCCGCTTCCGCGCAGTCGGGAACGAACACAATCTCGCGCCCGAGCAGTTTGCTCAGATAATCCGCCACAATTTTCATGCTCGTGTCAGGCGTGATTCCCTTTTCGTCCGGACGGCCCATGTGGCTCATAAGAATCAGGCTCCCCCCGTTCTCAAGAACATACTGAATCGAGGGAAGCGCTCCCTTGATGCGGGTGTCGTCCTTGATCACCCCTTCCTTCACGGGAACGTTGAAGTCCACACGCATGATCACGCGTTTCCCTTTCAGATCAATGTCGCGCAACGTCTTTTTATTCATTCTTCCACTTCCTTCTTCTGCTGTCGTTTTCTTTTTCGGAAAAAAGCCCGGAAGCTCGCTGAAGGACAAGCGTTCCGGGCAGAATGTTTCTCACATCATGGGAAAACGGTCATTTGGCAATGACGCGGACCATTTCGAGAACCTTGTTGGAATAGCCCCATTCGTTGTCGTACCAGGACACAACCTTCACAAAGGTCGGATCCAGGGCGATCCCGGCCTTGGCGTCGAAGACGGACGTACGCGCTTCGCCGCGGAAATCCGTCGACACAACGCATTCATCGGTATAGCCCAGAACGCCCTTGAGTTCGCCTTCGGACGCAGCTTTCATCGCAGCGCAGATATCCGCATACGATGCCGGATTTTCCAGTTCCACAGTCAGGTCCACCACCGAAACGTCGGAGGTCGGAACGCGCATCGACATCCCGGTCAGCTTGCCGTTCAGCGCGGGAAGCACTTTGCCGACGGCCTTCGCGGCTCCCGTCGAGGAAGGAATGATGTTTTCCAGAATTCCGCGTCCGCCTCTCCAGTCTTTCTTGGAGGGACCGTCAACGGTCTTCTGCGTGGCGGTGGCGGCGTGAACGGTCGTCATCAATCCGCGCTTGATCCCGAACTTGTCATTCAGAACCTTGGCAATCGGAGCAAGGCAGTTCGTGGTGCAGGAGGCGTTGGAGATGATCGGCTGACCCGCATAGCTCTGGCAGTTCACGCCGAACACGAACATCGGAGTGTCGTCCTTCGACGGCGCGGACATGATGACCTTCTTCGCGCCCGCGGCAATGTGCTGTCCGGCAAGTTCCTTCGTGAGGAAGAGACCCGTCGATTCCACAACCACTTCCGCTCCGACTTCGTCCCACTTCAGATCAGCAGGGTTCTTTTCCGCCGTCAGACGGATCTTCTGCCCGTTCACCACCAGCGTGTTCCCTTCCACGGAGACATCGCCTTTGAAGGTCCCATGAACGGAGTCGTATTTCAGCATGTAGGCAAGATAATCAGGATCCAGCAGATCGTTGATCCCGACGATTTCAATATCGTCTGCGAAGTTTTCGACTGCCGCGCGGAAGACCATGCGTCCGATTCTCCCGAACCCGTTGATGCCGACTTTAATTGCCATTATTGTCGCTCCTTCTTGAAATGTTTTAGGTGTTTAAAATGCCTGATAAATGATATTCTTTCCCTGCGTGTCGGAGTTTTCACAATTCACCGCACACTCTTTCAATATACACTCTCCCGTGCAATTGTCAAGAAAAAAAACGAAAGGAAATCCAATCTCCCTCTTCGCGGAAGGATAAGCTGTGAAACCCTGCACAATCCTGAAAGGGGAAAAGTTCCCCCCTCAGCGGTGGAAAAGTCCGTACTTCAGGATGCAGCGCAACGCTGACACGCCGTCTTTCCACGTGATTTTCTTCCCCTCCGCGTATGTGCGCGGACAATAGGAAACCGGAACCTCCCATACCAATACAGGAAGACGGGAAATCTTCAGCGTCACCTCCGGTTCAAATCCGAAACGTTTTTCCTTCAGGTCAATCTGTTCCAGAACCTCACGCCTGAACATCTTGTAACAGCATTCCATGTCGCTGAGATTCAAATCCGAAAATATGTTGCTGAAGACGGTCAGGAAATGGTTGATCCTCCAGTGCCAGTAGCGCATCACACGGTGCGCACCGGACTTCATAAATGCGCTCCGTGCACCGAAAACCACATCCGCCTTCTTCTGAAGAATCGGTTCCAGCAACAGCGGCAGCTCCGAAGGATCATACTCAAAATCCGCATCCTGCACCGTGACCACATCTCCTGTGGCAAGTCGGAAGCCCGTATGCAGTGCGGCTCCCTTGCCTCCGTTCTTTTCGTGGCGGGCAATCCGCACGCCGCGAGATTCCCACGCCTTCAGGCGCTCATAGGTCCCGTCGCTCGAACAGTCGTCCACCACCACCAGCTCCAGGAGGACTCCCTGCTGGAAGCGGACGGCGCTCACCCGTTCCAGAACCTCGTCAATGTATTTTTCCTCATTGTACACCGGAATCACGATCGACAGCTTCAGTTTCACGGAAACAGCGGCAGGAACGGCAATGGAATCAGCTGGGGAATCAGGCATCTTCACTTCTCCCGGTTTCGGAGTCCAGCTCCTGTTTGAAATACTCTATGGTTTTCTTCAGCCCCTCTTCCAGCGGAACGGCAGGCTTCCAGCCGAGCAGCTTCTCAGCACGGGAAATATCCGGACGGCGGCGCGTCGGATCGTCCGACGGCAGGGTCTTGTGCACAATCCCGGATTTCGACCCCGTCAAACGAATCACCGATTCCGCCAGATGCAGAATCGTAAACTCACCTGGATTCCCCAGATTCACAGGCCCGTTCACCTCCGGGCCCGATGCCATCATCCGGACCAGACCTTCGACAAGATCGGTGATATAGCAGAAACTGCGTGTCTGGGAACCGTCTCCGTACACCGTAATGTCTTTCCCGGAAAGCGCCTGCACGATGAAATTACTCACCACACGCCCGTCGTCCGGCCGCATCCGGGGGCCGTAGGTGTTGAAAATCCGGACCACTTTCACATCCAGTCCGTACTGCCTCCTGTAATCGAAAAAAAGTGTTTCCGCACAGCGTTTGCCCTCATCGTAACAGCTCCGGACTCCGTTCGGATTCACATTCCCCCAGTAGTCCTCCTTCTGAGGATGGACCAGAGGATCCCCGTAGACTTCAGACGTCGATGCCTGCAGAACCGGAATCTGAAGCCGCCTCGCCAGTTCCAGAACGTTCATCGCTCCGATCACACTCGTCCGCATCGTCTGCACAGGATCATGCTGATAATGCACGGGAGATGCGGGACACGCAAGATTGAACACCGCGTCCACCTCCAGACTCAGCGGAAGCGTGATGTCATGCCGGATCACTTCAAACGACGGATTCGATGTCAGATGCAGAATATTCCTCTTCGCCCCCGTAAAAAAGTTGTCCAGACAAATCACATCCCAGCCTTCCCCCAAAAGCCGTTCACAGAGATGCGAACCGATGAATCCCCCTCCCCCTGTCACAAGCACTGATTTTTTCCGCATGAAACTCTTCTCGTTTGAATGAATCCCGTTTTATGTCCCGTTTTCTCCCCCCATCCTCCCTTCCCGCATGAAAAAAGCCGGATGACAGGAAGAAAACATCCTGCCCGAATCCGAAAAATGACTTTCTCTTATGTTCTCCGGGAAATCGGATGATGATTCCTGAAGCGGGAGTATAGCATTGCATTTCTTTCTTTGCAAGCCTCGGGCACCCGGAAAAAAAAGCGTTCCCCGCTTTTTTCATGCGGGAAACGCCTTCGATGTCTGTTGCGGGAAAAGCCGGGAAAGAACGCACTCGTCCACGTTCCAGTTCCCCTCTGCCTTGTTCTCCTCTTGCAGAAAGAGCCTTCCTCCTCCTCAGAGGACTTCAGGATTTTCCTGCTTGTAGTAGGAACAGGCCATCCGTTTGAGAAAATCCATATCCATGCGCCAGGAAAGAGCTTCCTCCCCGAGCGCCTTCTTGATTTCCGTGTTGTCAAACGTGATCTGGGAAGCGAAATAAGGAATCAGGTCCCCGATCATTTTCGTGACAAGTTTCTCATCCGCGCTCGGGTTGTCGACTTTTTCCTGCACGGTCAGCCCCGTGGCCTTCAGCGCCGTCGAAACGGCAATGGAAATGTCGCTCGTGCAGACGGGGCTTTCCCCAGTCACATGATACGTCTTGTTTTCCACGGGCAGGAGAAACAGCCGGGATATCGCAGACTGAACAAAATCAATCGGCACAAAATAAATCTTGTCCGACATTTTAGATTCCACACGGAGAGTCATGTGCAGCGGTTCACACGGTTTGATTCCCGCCTTCGCGCAGCGGTGTCTCTTCACCATCCCCATGAATTCCAGAATCCGGTAAAACGCAAGCGGCTTGCGGATCAGACCATCGGAAAGACGCCCCACAATGATGGAGGGACGGTATATCGTATACGGAACTCCGCATGCACGGACCAGTTTCTCCGCTTCAAACTTGCTCCGCTCGTAGGAGTTGTTGAAATCCTTCGCGGGCAGTTCGTTTTCCATGACACGCCCCTCAGTCAGTCCAGCCACATACGCGGTGCTGACGTACTGGAGTTTCGGAATCTTGAATCGCCGGATGGCTTCCAGCGCATTTTTGGTCCCGTTCAGATTCGTGGCATAGGTTTTGCCCTCGGGATCCTTCCCCAGATTCACGTCGGCGGCACAGTGGAACATCACGTCAAAAGGGGCATATTTCGCAATTTCGTCGAAAGGCAGATCCTTGACATCGCCGGAAATCACCTCAATGCGTTTGAGAATATCGTCCGCCGTTTCCGGGAGTCCGTCGAAATCACACTGCGAACGGATGGTCTGCTCCACGCGGGAGCGGGCTGTCTGTGTGCGCCCGGGACGGCAGATTGCCACTACATTAAAGTCCTTGTGCTCTCTCAGAAGAGCGGTAACGACCGATGCGCCGACCAGTCCGGTAATTCCTGTCATCAAAATTTTCAATGTTCCTGTAACTCCCAATATTTTCCGTCTTTTGTTCCAGTCTATCAGCAAAGTGTTACTATAGCATGGATGTTTCAAATTTCAAAGCCAAAGATGCAACTTATTGTGAAAAATATACATTCACACCCGTTCCCGACTGAAAAAGAGTTGGTGCTTCCAACGTCTCTTCCGGCTTTTTTCTCTCTCCCGCAGAGAAGAAGACGAGCTTCAGGAAGGAACAGCAGAAAAAACGCCTCCGCAAAAACAGAAGGCTCCTGAAAAACCGGAGCACCGCAGATCAATCAATGATGAAGAAACGCTGAAAATAATCGCAATGCAGTTCAGGAACGTCTGGAAATCCGGAGGAGAAGAGATACATTACAGAAATTGGGAAGGACACACACCCTCCTTCCTTGCCGTGCCGCCGCCCTGTCTCCGGCTGAGGGAAATCATCACCCGCGCACGGTGCAATGCGACTGATGATGAAAAAAATGGAAAGAACCGAATTCGTACCATGCTTGCCGTCTACCGATTTTTTTTCCCCCTTGTATTTCTCTTTTTCATTCCCGGTCTGATCTGGAAACTCATCCGCCGCGGAGGCTGGAAGAAAACCTATTCCGAACGCATCGCCCTTTTCAGCAGGGAACGGCTGAAAGAACTCGAATCCTTCCGCGGCGCCGTCTGGATCCATGCCGTCAGCGTGGGGGAAACCAATCTTGCACTCACCATTCTGAAGAAGAGGATCGAAACTTCTCCCGGCACGAAATATATTCTCAGCACAACCACCACGACAGGACAGGCCATTGCCAGAGAACATGCTCCGGAAGGAGTCAAAGTCATTTTCTGTCCGATTGACTTCAGTCTTTTTGTCGGACGTGTTCTGGACCTGCTGCAGCCCTCCGCCCTGGTCATTCTGGAAACGGAACTCTGGCCGAACCTGATTCTCATGGCAAAGCAGAGAGGGGTGAAGCTTCTGCTGCTCAACACCCGGATCTCAGACAAATCCTTCCGCGGGTACCGACGCTTCCGACGCTTCTTCGCCCCCCTTCTGAATGCCTTCGACCACCTGTGCGTCCAGACGGAGCTCGACAGAAAACGCCTTCTGGAAATCGCACCCGGAACAGACGGGAAAATCACCGTCTGCGGCAATATCAAGTTCGATCAGACACCTTCCGGGAAAGAAGGTTTCGACTTTTCTCAAGTCTTCGGGAACAGCAGTCCGCACCTTGTCATCACGGCGGCGTCCACACATTCTCCGGAAGAGAAACTGATTCTGGATGCGTTTCAATCCGTCCGGCAGAAACATCCGGAAGCGCGTCTTGTCCTGGTGCCGCGTCATGCCGAACGCGGGGGGGAACTGGAGAATCTTCTCCGGGAGAAAACCTCTCTGAACTATCTCCGCAGGAGCCGTCATGCCGGACCCGCCGCGGAAGGGGAAAATGTGGATTGCCTTCTGGCGGACACCACGGGGGAGCTGGCCTCCTTTCTGAAATCTTCGGACATCGTCATCATGGGCAAGACCCTGGCGGGAAACCATGAAGGACAGAACATCATCGAACCGGCCGCAATGGGGAAACCCGTCATCTGCGGTCCTGAACTCAAGAATTTCCGCCAGGCGCTCAACATTCTCCGGAAACACGAGGCCGTGCTCCGGATCAGAAAAGACGAGGAACTCCCGGGCGCTCTCGAAACCCTGCTTTCCGATTCCTCTTTCCGGGAACAGCTGGGCACTCGCGCCGGTGAGGCCATCGCAGAAAACCGCGGAGCTTTGAAGAAAACCCTTGAAATACTGGAGGCATCCCTGTGAACGGAAAAACTCAGATGATCCTGGCAGGAAACGGGATCATCACAGACGAAATCAGAACAGTCGCGCAAAAGGAAAAGCGCGATGTTGAATTCATCCGGTCCCGCGTGGCCGACGGAAGGGCGGTCATTCCCGCCAACCGGAACCACCAGGCCCTCTCCCCTGTCGGAATCGGACGCGAACTGCTGACGAAAATCAATGCCAACATCGGCAATTCTTCCCTTTCGAGCTGTCCGAACGAGGAGTTCGTCAAGCTCAAGACCGCTCTGAAATACGGTGCGGACACGGTCATGGACCTGAGCACAGGGGGGAACATTACGGAAATCCGGAAACGTCTTCTGGCAAACTGTCCCGTGCCTGTGGGAACGGTGCCGGTATATGAGGTGATCGCGCGCGTGTCGGTCGGGGGAATGTCGGAAAAGGTGATTCTCCAGGTCATCCGGGAACAGGCCGAACAGGGGGTGGACTACATGACCATCCATTCCGGACTCCTGAGAGCCCATGTGCCCCTGGCCATGAAACGGAAAATGAAAATCGTGAGCCGCGGCGGCTCTCTGGTTGCACGCTGGATGGAGGAAAACCGCCGCGAAAACCCCTTCTACACGGCTTTCGACGAAATCCTTGAAATCTGCCGGGAACACGATGTGACTCTTTCCCTCGGAGACGGTCTCCGGCCCGGCTGTCTCGCAGACGCCAGCGACGAAGCACAGTTCGCCGAACTCGACACTCTCGGCGAACTGGTCCGCCGCTGCCGCGCCGCAGGAGTGCAGTCCATGGTGGAAGGCCCCGGGCATGTCCCCCTGGACCAGATCGAAATGAATATGAAACGAGAACAGGAGGTCTGCGGAGACGCCCCCTTCTACATTCTCGGACCCGTGGTCACGGACTGCGCACCCGGATATGATCACCTCGTCGCTTCGATCGGAGGAACTTTCGGAGCCTACTGCGGAGCGGCCATGCTCTGCTATGTCACGCCTAAGGAACATCTCGGACTGCCGAACAATGAGGATGTCCGGCGTGGCGTCGTGGCCTTCAAGATCGCAGCTCACGCCGCCGACATCGCCCTCCGCAAGCCCGGCGCAAGAGATCGCGACGACGCCATCAGCGACGCACGCGCAAACTTTAACTGGGACACCCAGTTCAACCTCGCCATCGACGGCGACCGCGCACGCGAATACCGCGCCGACGCCCTCAGCGAACGCGCCCATACCGGACGAACCGACGACGGAAAATTCTGCACCATGTGCGGCCCGGACTTCTGTTCCGTCAGAATCAGCAATGCGCTGAAACAAGCCATGGAGCAGAATCAGAATCAGAAGCAGAATCAGGAGTAGAATCAGAACACCCCCTCCCCTGACCGGAACAAAGAGTCAAACTGGGGAGAAAAAAAACGGTAACGACAGCGGCAGCGGCAGCAGCGGCAACTCTCCGCCCCCCCACCCTTCTCTGCCACCTCCGCGCGCCTTGTGCGCGGTCCGGAGCCAGAGCGGAAGCGCTCCTGCCGAGCCTGCGAAAAAAAGTGGAAACATCATTATGACGGAAAAGGAATTCAGCTCCCCCTCCCCTATTTCCCAGGATCCTCCCAGGAAGGATCTGGATCCTCCACAGCTTTTTCCACAGGATGATCTTCCTCTCCGCAAAAAGGCGGAACAGGGTCTGGCGCTCTTCAGCATTCTCTTTGAAGAAGCGGTTCCGGGAAATGCTCCGGAACGGAGGATGCTTTCCTTCCCCCGGACAGGGGAAACACGTTTTCTTTTGCTGCTCAGGGATGCGCTGGAACTGATTCTGCGCACCTTTTCCGGGAAAGGGGAATCTCCGGAGGAGGACGCGGGGAATCATCTCCTTCCCTGTGTGTTCAACACGCTGGCGGAAATCTGTCTGGAAGAGGAATCGTTCCGGAGGGCATTGGATGAAGCGCTCATGAGCACTTTGATCTCGCGGATGGAACATACCCATGGGGAGAGGGAAGACAGCGCAGAGAGGCAGGACCTGCTCTTCTATCTTTTCCATGCAAAAAAACTTGCATATATTCTGTCCGATCTGATCCCCGTTTTCTGTCTGGATCTTCCGCCGGAGATCCGGGATCTGATCCGGCCGTCCGCCCGGGGGCTGCAGAGCAGGGAATCGGTTTTCCTGAAATGGACGGAGAAAGCGCTTCTTCTGGAATTGAAGAAGCGCCACAGCCGCCAGGGGGAATTCGGGAGCGGACGTGTCTACCGCTATCGGAACGGGAAGTTCCAGGAACTGGAGCTGAAAGGCATCCGGGCCGTCAACGAGTTCTACGGCTACCATGCGGCACGGGAAACGTTTCTGGAACATTTCCGCGATTTTTCCGAGGGGAAAGGGAATCTGCCGCTTCTGATCAGCAGTCTTCCGGGACTGGGGAAAACGCAGATGACCATCTCCCACAGTCTTTTTTTCCGGAACATCGTGCTGATCCTTCCGGAAGCGGGCGACATCGCAGAGGGTCTGGAGGAGCTGATCCGGAAACTCGCCGCCCATCCGGACAGAAAATTCATGATCTTCTTCGACGACATCGACAACCTTCATACCAACTGGTATTATTTCCGCGCCAACATCGGCGGCACCTTCCAGCTCCCCCCGAACATCAGCATCACCATCTCCTCCAACCAGGAATTTCCCGCCAACATTTCCAGCCGCGGACGGGGATTCGTCTTTCCGATTTTCGATGAAATCCGCTGTCAGGAAATGGTGGAGGACTTCCTTCTCTCCAAAGGCATGCGCAATCCGCCTCCCGAACTTGTTTCCGTGATCGCATCGGACTATGTGGAGGAATTCGGTCAGAAGAAATTCGAGGAGCTCAGCCCGCGGACACTGGTCCGCTATCTGAATGTCTACCGGAACGACGAACGCAAACGGAAACGGATGCTCGAACTCTCACGCGGGGAAATCATCACGCGCCCGGACGCTCAAGTCTTTTACGAGGAAAATGTGAAGCTCCTGCGTTCCATCTACGGGGAAAAAGTCTCAGAGGAAATGAAAAGAAGGCTCAGCGGAGGAGAAGGAGGCGGAGCGAACACAAATGGCTCAGGCAATGAAAAATAACCCCCAGGATCACTCAGAAGACGGAGACCTTGTCTGCGATCTTCTCGGAGACGAATATTTCATGCGCGCGGCTTTGCGTCTGGCCGAACGTGCCGCAATGAACGGGGAGGTTCCCGTCGGCGCGGTGGCGGTCAAAGACGGGGTGATTGTCGCCAGAACCTGGAATCAGGTGGAACTGCTCCAAGACGCCACCGCCCATGCGGAAATTCTGGCCATCACCTCCCTTTCCGCGGAATGGAGGCAGTGGCGTCTGGACGGGGTGGATCTTTATGTCACCAAGGAGCCCTGCGCCATGTGCGCGGGTGCGCTTGTCAATTCCCGGATCCGCCGTCTTGTCTTCGGCATGCGGGATCCCAGGTCCGGAGCCGCGGGTTCGGCGCTGGATGTAACCGGATTCAAGGGAATGCTTCATCAGCTCGAGGTCCGGGGCGGCGTTCTGGAAGAGGAATGCAAGGCTCTTATGCAGGCCTTCTTCCGGGAACGGAGAGAAGAAAAGAAACTGTCCCGGACCCTCCCCCCCCGCCAGGAACAGCCGCTCCAGTAGAAAGACCTGCCTGCCCGGGGAAAAGAGAAGAATCTTTCAAATCCCCGACAAAGATTCCCGGACAAAGGTATCAAGTCCGGGTATCAAGTCCGGATATCAATTCAAGGCCGGAGTTTCTTTTCCTGTCCCCGGGTGAGGAGAGTGTTTCTGCAAGAAAAGGTTCTAGGCGGAATATTTCTTCTTCCGAGGGAACTGTTTTCTGTTATTTTGCGAAGCGCTGTGCATCCGGCCGTTTTCTCCTGCGGGGAAAAGAGACGGCTTCTTCTTTTTCTGCAGAGGTTTGTCCTGTTCCGGGGAAGAAGCGTGAAGAGAGCGCTCATGCGGGGAAGTTTTTCCCCGTTCCGAGTGAGAAGAAGGGGAGTGAGAAGGGAAAGAGGGAGAGGCCTGCATTTTCTTCTGTGGGGAAGGAGGAAGGGAGGCAAACCCGCCGGACCGCTTTCTCTTCAGCATCTTCAGTTGGGTGCGGCGTTCCTTGAGACCGCGGTTGACCTCGATGGGATTGCCGTCGGGATCGACGCCGGAACAGTACATGGCGGCCCCCATGGTCATCGGAAGCGGGATGAAATCCTGAACCTGCTGGGGACTCCAGTGATTGGCAGCCAGATAATCGTCGACGGTTTTCATTTCCTCCTCGGTGCATCCTGGGAAATTGGAAATGAAGAGCGGGATGAGATACTGTTCTTTTCCGGCTTCCCGGCTGACTTTTTCAAAGATTTCACGGAAACGGGGGAATTCATCGGGCTTTCCCTTGCGCATGAGACGGAGCACACGGGGATGCAGATGCTCGGGCGCAACTTTGACATGTCCGGAGACATGATGGAGAATGATCTCCTTCGTCAGTTCCGGCTGCATGAGAGCCACGTCCAGACGGATTCCGGAATTGATGAAGAGGTTTTTCACCCCCTCCATGGAACGGATGCGTTTGAGCAGGCCGAGCAGTTCCCTGGAGTCGGGACAGTAGTTCGGACACGGATTCGGGAAGAGACAGGTCGGACGGCGGCATTTTCTGCAGAGTTCCGGATTCCGCGGATGATGTCCGTAGATGTTGCCCGCCGCGCCTCCGATGTCGCTGACAGTGCCGTGAAAGAATTTCTGTTTTTTCAGGCGCTCGATGCTCCGGCATACGGAATCGGGCGTTCGTGAAACGAGGAAGTGCCCCTGATGGGAAACGAGTCCGCAGAAGGCGCATCCGCCGGGACAGCCGCGGACCACGGGAATGGAATTGCAGATCGTTTCAAACGCGGGAATTCGTTCCTTGTAGATCCAGTGCGGACGTCCGGCATAGGGCAGTTCGCAGACGCGGTCGAATTCCTCTCTGGAAAGCGGAGATTGGGAAGGTTCCACAAGGAGGAAGCGTCCTCCGTAACGCTGGAGGAGTTTCCGGCCGGACCAGGGATTCATTTCCTTTTCCACGAGGATGGTCTGACGCATGATGGCGAGCTTGTCATTCTGGATTTCCTCGAAGGAGGGAAGAAGGGCGAATACGGAGTCATCGTCCGCGGGGATTTCGCGGGAGGCTTTTCCGCCGAGGAGCCGCGCGGTTCCGGGGATTCCGTCGAGAGGGAGTCCGCGGGAAAGACGGCTGAAGATTTCCAGAGTTGCCTTCTCCCCCATGCCGAACACGAGGATGTCCGCCTTGGAATCGACCAGCACGGAAGGACGCATTTTGTCCTGCCAGTAATCGTAGTGGGCGACACGGCGGAGACTGGCTTCCACTCCTCCCAGCACCACGGGAAGCCCGGGAAAGGCGGCCTTGCAGAGCTGGGTGTAGACGACGCTTGCATGTGGCGGCCGGAGTCCGGTGCGCCCCCCCGGTGAATACATGTCCTCCTTCCTCAGACGGCGTCCTGCTGTGTAGATGCAGACCATGGAATCCATGTTCCCGGCGCTGACGGCGCAGGCAAGGCGCGGTGTGCCGAAGACCGTTTTCAGAGAGGCGGGGTTTTTCCAGTCAGGCTGAGCGGCGATTCCGACACGGTAGCCGGCGTCCAGGAGCAGACGCCCGATCACGGCGGCGCCGAAGGAGGGGTGATCGACATAGGCGTCCCCCGTAACGAGAAGGATATCTATTTCCTTCCATCCGCGTGCGTCCATTTCGTCGCGGGTCATGGGAGGGAACAGTGTTTTTTCATGATGATCTGCGGGATGATGCATTGGAGGAGCTTTCTGTTTTCATATCTGTCTCGTCGTCCGAAGGAGTTTCCGGTCTTCTTCCTGTAATATACTTCCAGTTTCCGCAAAATTCCCCTTTCAATAATTGAATATTTGAAACTCTGACTTATATTTTCTGCATTCAGGAGGAAGGCATGCAGGAAAACACCCCGAATCAGGAATCCGGACCGGAAAACGGCGATAAAAAAGGGAATCTGTCTCTTCCTCCGCGGCAGATTTCGTCCCCGCGGGTTCCGGGCCCCGGAACCCGGATCGGTGATTACATCCTCGGGGAACGCATCGCACGCGGCGGCATGGGGACGGTTTTTCAGGCTCAGCAGATCTCCATGCAGCGCATTGTGGCCCTGAAGGTCCTTCACAGACATCTTTCCGAAAACGAAATCTACATGAGGCGTTTCATCCGGGAAGTCCGGACGCTTGCCAGTCTGGAGCATCCGAACCTGGTTCATGCCATCGAAGTCGGCATGCTGGAAGGCACCGCCTACTTTTCCATGGAATTTGTGAAGGGGCCGGATCTCAAACGGAAAATCGATCTGGAGCATTTTTTCACGGAAACGGAAGCCTTCCGGATCGCCAGGGATGTGGCAAAGGCCATGGCTTATGCATGGAACAAGGCGCGGCTTGTACACAGGGATTTGAAACCGGCCAATATTATTTTGTCAGAGGAGGGAGTCGTCAAACTGCTGGACCTCGGGATTTCCAAGCAGGCGCATGAAACCAGCAACGACACCACGTTTTCAGGCATGATGGTCGGTTCTCCGACCTACATCAGCCCGGAACAGGCCGTGGGGGAGGCAAATCTGGACTGCAGGGCGGACATTTATTCCCTCGGGGTCACTCTCTTCCATCTGCTTGCGGGCGCTCCGCCCTATGATTCGCACAATGCGATGGCGGTGGTTTCAATGCATCTGGCGGCGGAAGTGCCGGACGTCCGGGAAGCGCGTCCGGACGTCTCTGAACGCGGAGCCGCCCTGATTTACAGGATGATGGCGAAAAAGCGCGAGGACCGGCCCGCATCCTGGGAAGAACTCATCAAGGAATTTGAAAACATCATCCGCGAAGTGGAAAATCCCGCGCCGCCTCCGAAAAGTCAGGGCCCTCAGCAGCAGAGGCCTGCGGAAAAGGGGAAACAGGAAAAAAGGGGGGGAAAAGCCCGAATTTTCTTCCATGCGGAAATGCAGACACACCGTCTTATCGCTCTCGGCATCCTGTTGCTGCTTTTCATTCTGGCGCTGCTGTCCACCATCCAGAAAGGGTTGCGGGAAAACCGTGAGAGAACTGTTGAGAGGAATCTATACAATCTCATCGCCTTGAAGGATCTCGTCCCGCCTGAAAAACGCAACTCCCTGATCCGGAAAATCGAAAAGACCGTGCTTGAAGCAGAAAACACGCCGCTGGAGAACAAAGCTCAGGAAGTCATCGCCTACCTCAATGAAAAAACCCTTTCGGAAAAACGGCAGGCCTATGAAAACAACGTTCTGGACGCCCTCAACACCCTCAACCGGCGTTCTCGGGAAATGGAAGCGGAAAACCGTATGGAAAAAGCCCTTTCCATGTGGCGCGACTATGAGGAAAGGGGCGAATTCCGGAATGATCCGAGAATCCAAAACGAAATCCGGAATTCCATCGAATATCTGAACCGCCGCCTTCGGGAAACCGAAGGATTCAGCCCCTGATGTCTCTCTGCGTTTTTTCACCCTCGGATGAAAATTCAGGAAAATCAGAAAAATCCTTTTCCGGGGAACAAAACGCATTCTCCGCTTGTCTCAAGTCTTCACCGGACGGAGAGAGTCTTGAAGAGAAGGGAGTACAGAAGGCGCAGCCTTCCTCTTCTCTCATCTTTCTTGCCCCGCAGGGACACCCGGATATTATAAGCAGGTTCCTCACGGATGAAACTGTTCGTCCATCATCTGAAACACCTTGAGGCCGTCTGCGGAAATCCTGCGGAAATGGAAATACAAGAGAAAATACAGAGGAAACGGCTCAAGAAGAAGAGGAGTTTCTCCCGGACAAAGAGGGGGAAAAAGCGCAAAACGCTTTTCCCCTCTCTTTTCCCTTTCTTTCCCTTTCTTTCCCGCAACAGGACCGGAAGAGACAAAACCTGAACTCATGCAATCCATACAATACAACATCTCAGAGGCAGACAGACATGGATACGACGGAAAATCATGCATCAGACTCGGCAAACACAGCAAATGTGAAGGTGTTCTGGAAACGTTTTCTTTCTCCGGCGGGTGCGGGCTTTGTCGGCGCGCTTTTTGCATTTGCACTCATGCGTCTCTGTTTTTCCGGAGCTCCCGGGGCATCCTTCTCTGCTTCCGCGCCTCCAGACTCGTCCGACAGCGGCGGCAGCGCCCTTCTTTCTCAACCGGGGCCAGGGATTCATGCACCCTCTTTTTCCCCGAATTCCGCAGGGAACACAGGACACGCAGCCTCGCTGCAGGCGGATTTTTCCGCCGCGATCAACGGAGCCATGCCCGCCGTGGTGCTGATTACGGCACAGAAACGGATCGGAGTCATCAGTCCGTATTCTAATCTCTTCGACTACGGGAGGAGAAAAATTGATTTCCTCGAGGTCCCTTCCGGACAGGGATCCGGTTTTTTCATCCGGGAAGACGGCTATATCCTGACCAATTACCATGTTGTCCGCGAACAGGATTCCTTCTGGATCACAACCCATGACGGAAAGGAATATCCGGCCCGCGTGGCCGGAATCGATCCTCCAACGGATCTTGCACTTCTGAAAATCGAAGATGCCGCTCCGTTCCCCACACTCACTTTCGCCGATCCGGAAAAGCTGCGCATCGGGCACTGGGCAATCGCCATCGGGGCACCGTTCAGTCTCAGCAGGACGGTGACGGTGGGAATTGTCTCCAACATGAAGCGGAGCGGAGTCGGAGTCAACCTGCATGAAAGCTACGTTCAGACCGATGCCTCCATCAATCCCGGCAATTCCGGGGGGCCGCTCCTCAATATTGACGGAGAAGTCATCGGCGTCAACGACTTCATTCTCTCCCCCTCCGGCGGAAGCATCGGGCTGAGCTTCGCGATCTCCTCGGACATCGCCAGAGAGATTTCCGAAGAACTGATTCTCCGCGGACGGGTCGAACGTCCATGGCTCGGGATTGTCATGCAGGAACTTTCCAGAGAGGACAGACAGAAACTCCGTCTCGATCGCGGCGGCGTCCTGGTCGCACAGATTTTCCGGGGCTCTCCCGCCGCCAGGCATTTGCGGAGCGGGGACGTGATTCTTTCCGCAAACGGAAAAAACATCTCCTTCGCCTATGAACTGCAGGGCTGCATCTTCAGTCTCGCACCCGATTCCGAACTGACTCTCGAAGTCTTGAGGAACGGGCGGAAAATCACCGTGAAAACCACCGTCCGGAAGTCTCCCGGCAACTGGTTTTCCGGCAGGGGAAGAGCCGCCCCCGCAACTTCCATCTCAGGCAGTCTCTGACGGTCTTTCTTCTCCCTCGCCTTCTTTTTCAGCGTACCCCGCGAGTTTTCCCCCTCTCTTTCCTTTTTGAGCGGGAGAAGCGGGGAGAAATGATTTCCCATGCACAATTTTTCCCCTCTCATTCCCTTCCCGGAAAGGGCACTTTCCCCGCAGACGGCAAATTTACACCTGCTGAATACGGCGATGCGGATAATCCATATTTCAGACGGCAAGATCCTTCAGAAAAGCGGGAATGCGGATGGGGCGGTTCCCGTTTCTCATATCAAGACAGACATGCATCGTGTACCCTTCTGCAAGGAGTTCCTCTCCCCGCCAGACCTGGGACTCGATTTTCAGTCTCGCGCCTTTCACTTCCGCGACAGACGCAGTCAGACGGAGACGGTCTTCAAAGCGCGCCGAACTTCTGTACCTGCAGACGGATTCGATTACCGGAAGTGCAAGCCCATCCTCTTTTTCCAGGCGCGTGCAGCTTCTTCCCGCCGCGCGGAGCAGCTCCGCCCTTGCCATTTCAAAATATACGAGGTAATTGGCATAATAGACCACGCCCATCTGATCCGTATCGGCATAAGGGACACAGTATTCAAGACTTGCGTTAAAACTCATAAAAATTTGTTCCATCCTCTTTTGTATTGCATTGTGAAATTCATCGCTGCATCGCCGACTCAGATTCGCGGAAACATTCTGCCATGCGGTCCACAGTCTGTTCAACGGACCAGGAACTGTTGTCGACAAGAATTGCATCTTCAGCCTTCCGGAGCGGGGCTACGGCCCGCGTCTCATCCGTGCGGTCCCTGGCTTCGATGGCCTCCGCCATGGTACGGATGGCGTCTTCAGAGGGGCTCTTCCCATTCTGGAGCAGGCGGCGCAGTGCGCGGACGCGGCTGGAGGCGGTCAGGAAGAATTTCACCGGGGCGTCGGGAAAGACTTCCGTCCCGATATCGCGGCCTTCCATGACAATCCAGGAATTTTCCGCCATGGCTCTCTGGCGCGCCGTCATGAACGAGCGGACTTCCGGAATCACGGCAATGCGGCTGGACAGGGCGGAAATCTCATCGGAGGAGAGTTCTTCCGCAGACGGCGCCATCCCGTCAATGAGGATACGGGCAGGATCTTTCTCCTTTGCTCCCCGCTCGTCGGCTCCCGAAGGGGAAACGGCGGCGGAAGAAGGGACTTCTCCGCCGGAAAAAACAAAGTGAAGTTCTGTCCCCGGAAGAAGGGACTTGATTCCCTCTGTAAAACGAGCGGTCCCTTCCGCTGTGGAATCATCCTTCCCGAGTCCAAGTCCGAGCCGCCGCGCCTTCCATGCCAGAGCGCGGTACATCATTCCCGTCCCGACATAAAGCGCTCCGACCCGGGCGGCAAGAAGTCTGGCAACGGTACTTTTCCCGGACGCCGCCGGCCCGTCTATTGCAATTACTTTCACTGACATGCAAAAACAGAAACCTTATCCTTCAAAGGTGCCTTTCCCGAAATTCACAAAAATCATGATGGGAAGCCATCCGTCCTTGTTGATGTTGATCAGCCCCAGCTGAAAGCGGGCGTTGTTGGCACAGTGGTTGATCAGGCCCCACTGGAAGCCACGTTTCGCACTGTGATTGAGAATGCCGAGCTGAAGACCTTCGGACAGACGGTTGGAAAGATTGATGAAGGACAGCTGCACTCCCTTCAGATCTTTCGTGGAAGTCAGTCCGAACCAGGCCCACTGAAAGCCCGTAAGATGTTTCGTCGCACTGCAGAGGATGGAAAGTTCCGCCCCTGCAACCTTTCCTTCACCGCTGGAAACCGGAACGCCCAGCTTGATCCCTTCCACATCGGAACGAACCGTTTCCGCCGGCACTCCGAACCAGAAACCGACCTGAAACGATTCTTCCGCGGCACTGAGAAGGACAGACGAAAAAACCAGCAGACCTGCAAGAAGCATTTTTTTCATAGCGAAACATCCTCTCCATTTTTCTGTATTTTCTGTTTCACAAGGAGCAGTTTCTACCCTCGATGAGAGTCTAATGTAACTCCGGAATCCTTATTTGTCAACGCTTTTTCCGTTCCATCTGCAAGAGATTGCTGCATTCCAATCTTCTTCTTCCCTCCCCTGCATTTCACATTGCTTCATCGCTCCTGATCCTTTCCCAGGCGTTCCCTCAGGAACGTCTTGAATTTTTCCTCCGGAAGGATACAATACCAAATGATCGGAAAACAGCAGCTCGGTATTGTCTTCCATACGGTATAATCATGTGATGCCGCGCTGCATACACTCTCTGGAATGGACTGCATGGACTGCGGCGTATTTCTCCCGCAGTCGGGGAAAAACGGCAAAAGCAAATCGGATCGGGGGATTCATCCGGTGAAACAGAAGTTTGATACCTTCAGCAAAAGGCATGACGGGGAAAAAGAGAAGGATGAAGACAATGTCGATGCCGGAAAAAAGAAACCGGACTGGAAGACGGGAAGTGTTTTCCAGTCTCCACGGATTCCGCTTTTCCTGTTCATGCTTTTCTATGCGCTGCTTCTGCTTCCCGGGCTGCCGCCTGAGATTTCAGCAGGATGTATCCCGGCGTTCAAGGTCTTTGCGCTTTTGTGTTCGATATGGTTTTTCTTTTCCTTTCTGGCAGCTGCGCTCAGGAGAAGAATGAGCCGGGGAATTCTTTTCAAGACACTGATGATGTTTCTTCTTTTTCTGATGCTGGTGATCTTCTTCGGCGTTCCGGGGGAGGAAGAGAAACGGTATGCGGGAAGGGGAAAGACGAACTTGCAGGATTCGGAAAGAGTCCTTCTGCTGCGTCCGAAAGTCATCCTTCATCCGGAGTCAGAGCCTCCTTCTCCGGAGTCGGAAGAGAAAGGAAACGGCACCCCATGAGCAGCGGGAAACGCGACGAATGGCTTTCTGCGGACGATGAGGCATTGACTCGGGACTGCCGTTTTGATTTTCACCGCTGTGGCGGCAAAGGCGGGCAAAAAGTGAACAAGACCTCCTCTGCAGTGCGTCTTGTTCATCTTCCGAGCGGGATCGGCGCGGTTTCCTCCGAAACACGCAGCCAGGCGCTCAACCGACATCTTGCCTTCCGAAAACTGCGTATGAAACTTGCTTTTACCTTCCGGGAAACGCCGGAGGGGAAAGAGATTCCGGATATGAAAACTCCGCCGTCCCCGCACGGAGCTGGCTACCCGCTCTGGACGGCCCGCCTTTTCGACACGCTCTCCGCCTGTTCCTGGGATCTGAAGCAAAGCGCGGCAGATCTTCACTGCAGCAGTGCGCGCCTCTTCAGACTTCTCAGGCGCGATCCCGCACTCTGGAGAGAATATCAGGCTTCAGCGGGAAAAGCTCTGCAATCTTCACCATTTCCTGAGGAGACGGATGAAACCGATGAAGAAAACAATTGACGTATGTGCCGCCGTTGTCCGGCAGAACGGACGGATCTGGATCTGCGGACGTCCCAGAAATACCCCCCTGGAAGGATACATGGAGTTTCCCGGAGGAAAACTCGAGCCCGGAGAAAGTCATGCGGAATGTCTGAAACGCGAACTCCGCGAGGAACTCGGCGTGGAGATCCGCGTTCTCGACTGCATCCATGTACTGGAACATGATTACGGGGAAAAATATGTGCGGGTGTTTTTCTATCGTGCATTCCCGCGGGAGGATTCTCCGGAACCGCTTCCGCGCGAATCGCAGGAATTCCGGATTGTTCGCACCGCGAATCTGGCGGCCGAAGCAATGCTTCCGGCAGATCTGCCGCTTGCTGAGCTTCTGGCGGAGTCGGCAGCGGAAAAAAACATTTTTTCCAAAAAGACATGACAATAAAACACACTCCCTCAACGTTACAATAACAGAACAGGGCGCAGAAACGCTATGGACACGGAACGGAATACGGAAGTAAACGATGAGATTTTGATCCGCGGTTTCATAAAGGGCAGTCTGGAGGATTTTGATCTTCTTTATGAACGTCACAAGCGGTCACTGTATTTGTATCTGAGCCGTTTTCTGCCCGGGGACAAGGCGACGACCGATGACCTTTTTCAGCAGACCTGGCTGAAAGTCATTGCTCTTCTGCCCAGATATGAGGAACGGGAGCGCTTCCCCGCATGGCTGATGCGTATTGCGCACAATCTGGCAATGGATCATTTCCGGAGGATGCGGAGAAATGCCGAGGAGTCTTTTGAGGATTCCATGGTTGAACGCCTTCCTTCTGCATCGGAGTCGCCGCTGCAGGGGATACAGAACGAGGAATTGGGAAAGGCTATCTCCGGCGCGGTGGCGGAACTGCCTCCGGAACTGCGGGAAGTGTTTCTGATGCGGCAGAGCGGGATTGCATTCCGTGAAATCGCCGATATTCAGGGCTGCTCCATCAATACGGCTCTGGCCAGAATGCAGTATGCGCTGAAAAGACTGCGCAAAAGTCTGGCAGGATGGGAAGATAACGGGAAAGGCGGTGCAAAATGATGAATTGCGAGACGGCATCGGTAAAAATTCTGTCGGATGAAAAGATTTCCGGGGAACTTGCCGCGCATCTGGCGGAATGCCCGGAATGCGCCGCTCTTGCCGGAGAATGGAAGAAAATCAGGAGTCTTCCTTTGGAAGAAAAATGCCGGGAAGAGTTCTCTCCGCCCCGGGAACTGGATTTCTTCATTCATGCGGCCGCCTCGGCTCAGGCTGCGGATTTTCGCAGACTTCTTCTGCGCAGAAAACTTTTTCACTGGATTCCGGCGGCGGCGGCGATTTTTGCTGTCTGTGCGTCCGCTTTTCTTTTCTCTCTGGAAAACGAGGAGCCGCGGGCGGTGTATGCGGGAAACAATTTCGGATGGGAAAGCATGGAATCCGATGCGGCTCTTGTCATGCTTTCCCTGGAACTGGAATCGGCTGTGGACTCGCTGGATGCGAAATCGGACAATAATGATTTGCTGGTCAGGGCGCTGGCTCAGGAGTTGACGGAAACATCGGGAATGAATTTTTAATCTGACGAAGGGAAAATCATGTTGAAACCATTCACTCCACTTATTCTTGCGGGGCTTTTTCTTTCCGGAACCCTTTTGATCCCGAATGCCTTTTCCGAGGCTGAGAATGAGGAATTTCTTCCGGGGGTGCCGCCTCCGCCCGCGCATGATCTTCCTCCGCGGGCGGGAAAGGACGGACCGCCGCCTCCGCATCATGGACTCAAACAGCGCAAAGGTTTTCTCAACTCTCTTTCCAAGGAGGAACGTGAAAAATTCCGTCAGCTTGCTACCGAGGATCCGGAAGCTTTTAAGAAAGAAATGATCAAGCGTATTCATGAGGCACGGAAGAAAGAACTTGCCGAACTCATGAAAATCCGTTCCGAATATCTCAATGCAAAGGATGAGAAAGCAAAGGAAGCGGCCAGAAAGAAGATTGAAGCGGCGCTCCGTCAGAAATTTGAGCAGCATCAGGAAATGACGCGCCGCCGCATTGAAGAGACGGAAAGGAAACTCCTGGCGGCACAGGAAAAGCTTCTTCAGTTTAAAAAGGAGTATGAAAAACGCAAATTGGAGGCGGATCAGATTATTGCAAAAGGAGTGGCGGACTTTACCAATCCTGCTCAGGAGCCGCGTCTTGGGCCGCCGCCTCCGCCTCCACGCCGGAAGGGAAAGGCTTTACCTCAGGCAGAAGAGGTGAAACCATAAGAAATACGGCAGGCTTGCCTGCAACGAGTGCAGGGAATGTAGCGAGAATCTAGGAGTATGAGGGCGAACAGCCCTCATGCTTTTTTATTTTTTATTTTTTAAGATTTCGTGCTCCGCACGACCAGCGTTTCGCCGCTGGACCGCGACAAGGTCACGGACCTTGACCTCGTGAAAAATGCTAACCGCATTTTTCCGTATTCTGTTGCTTCGCAATTGATTCCTTTGCTTGCTTCGCAAAATTTTATTTCATTTTTGCCTCCGGCGGCCAGCGTTTCGCCGCTGGACCGCGACAAGGTCACGGACCTTGACCTCGTGAAAAATGCTCATCGCATTTTTCCGTAATTCTATGGCTGCCAGGCTGGATGAAAAGTATCGTCAGAAAATGGCGGATAATATTCCGGATTCCCCGGAAAAAGCTCCTGAGCTCTTTTCAAGTGCTCCTCCGCTTCCAGCTCCCTGCCGGGCAGATTATGCAGAAGACGGTATTTGCGGAAATGAAATCCCGCCCGAAGCGGATTTCTCCGCAAAGTCTCATTCAGATAGAGTTCCCCAAGCTCAAAGTTCCCCCTCGACAACATGAAATCCGAAGCCACCGCCCACGGGAAAGGCGATTCGGGAGCCGCTTCCACCGCCCGCTCCAAGAGACGGACGACCTGGTCCGGAGTCGTGAAACGCTGCGCATCCTCCTGCGCATACCGTGGATTGGCAGACTCAAAAAGCGAAGCAAAAGCCATTTCAAAACGAATCAGGCGCGCCGCCGTGAAAAAACTCAGAAGCGCCAGGATGCAGAGAGCCAGAAAAGCAAGCCGATGCAGATATTTTCCCGGATTTCCGTTTTTCCCCTTCCCCTTTCCCTTTCCCAGGAAAGGAAGGGTGACAAACCCTGTTTTCAGTTTCCGTATTCCCGGGAGAGAGAGCAGAATCAAAGAAAGCGCCGCCGCCGTCGCAAGAGCTCCCGGAGTCTCAAAGTTGAGCTCTATCAGGGAATCCAGAGACCAGATGAGGATTCCCAGTGTCAGCACCGCCGCGAACTGAATTTCATGATTGTCCTTCCACTGTTTCCATTGTCCCGCACGCCTGAGAAGAAGCACTCCGCAAGCACAGGGCAGCAGAAGGAGAAAGGAGGAAAGCAGAAATCCCGGGATCCCCGTCTGAGATCCGAAGAGCAGAATCATATTGTGCGGAGTATGCGGTGCTTCATTGTTCTGCATGATCTTGCGTGTGGTGTAGTCATGAAAGAAATCCCCCCATCCCGTGCCGCAGAACGGATGTTCCGCCATCATCCGGAAGGCGGCCTGGAAATAGTCAAAGCGGAAAAACATGGAATTGAATCCGCGTCCGCTCAACACAAGCACAATGAATCCCGCTATCGCCGAGAAAAAAAGCAGAATGGAGAGAATTCTCCACTTCCAGTTCATTTTCATACAGAAGAGGAGCAAAAAGCATCCTCCTGTCAGGGCAAGCACCCCCCCGCGGCTCCCGGTTTCCTTCAGGAGGAAGAGAAACACTGCGCAGAGAGGAACGCTCAGGACCCAGCGCGAAAGTTTCGGCGGCTCCACATACTGCTCCCCAAAACGCCAGAATGCGTACAGAAGCACAGGCAGAAGCGAAGCCAGATAGCCCGCATAGACGTTGCAGACCGCAAAATCCGCCGAAACACGCTGTTCCTCCAGACGGACTTCCAAACCCGCACCGGTAGTCAGGTCCAGTCCAGTTTTCAAGCTTTCGTCATAGAGAAACTGGCGCGTCGCCTCAAATCCGTACCCGTACTGATACAGACCCGACGCCGCGGAAAACAAGGATGCCGCCAGCACGCTCCACAAAAGCCCGCGCGCAAATTCCGGTCTCCTTTCGAGCAGCAGAAACAGACTCAGAACATAGCACGCCATCCCGGAACAGCAGACCGTCATTTGAGCCTGAAAATCCCATGTCGAAGCATTCACCACCCCGAGATACGAAACCGGGACCAGCAGGAACCACCCCGTCGCATACCATTGCAGTGGACCTTTGTCTGTTTCCCCGGAGACTGCTGCTCTGCCGAAAGGCTCCTCCTCAGCAGCGTCCTCGGCTCTTTTTCTCCCCTCCCGGGCCAATGCAAGAAGACAGAGCCCCAGCAGCAATGCCGAACAAAGAAAAAAAACATTCAGAGGCCACGCCGCAAAAAGAATCCCCGCCACACTTTTCCAGTAGGTCCCGGGCATTTCAGGAACACCGGCAATCGATGCAAATTTCAGCGGCGAAAGAAACGTCAGTGCCATCGCCGCATATTCGGCTGCAAATATGGGAAAGGAAAAGGATCTGCCACGTTCTTTCGTCATCGGGTCACGCCCTCGGATGAGCTTTGTTGTATACCTGTTTCATTCGTTCGGTGCTGATATGCGTGTAAATCTGTGTCGTGCTCAGATTCGCGTGCCCGAGAAGTTCCTGCACGCTGCGGAGATCCGCTCCGGCATCCAGAAGATGCGTGGCAAAAGAATGACGGAGTTTATGCGGAGTCAGATCCGCGGGCAGGCCGACGGTCGCCAGATAATTCTTGAAGTTGCGCTGAAAGGAACGCGCCGACAGACGGCCGCCGTCCTGATTGATGAAAAGCGCCGCCTGAGGACGGGAATCGCTGGAAAAACTCCTCCGGAGGGAAAGATAGTTCCGAATCGCGCGCACAGCAGGGTGCCCGAGCGCAGCAATCCGCTCTTTCTTCCCTTTCCCGCGGACCTTCATGACATCCGAAATGAGATCAATGTCACTGAAATTCAGTCCGAGAGCTTCGCTGATGCGGAGTCCCCCGGAATAAATGACTTCCAGAAGCGCGGAGTCCCTCGCGGAAGAGAAAAGAGCGCTCTCCTCCGACTTGACGACTTCCCGGGCGGCTGCATCACGCCAGAAAATGCCGGGAGCATCCAGCAGGCGGCCGACTTCCTCCACAGTCATGTATTTCGGAAGCATTTTCTGTTTTCTCGGGGAAACCAGTCCGGAAAACGGGTTGGAGTCCACAAGCTTCTCCCGTTCCATATAGCGGTAGAAGGAACGCAGAGCGGAAATCTTGCGGACAATGGAGGTCTTGGAGATCTTTTCCTCCTCCTGGAGCTTGACAATGAAAAAACGGGCGTCATGAACAGTCGCCGCATTCCAGTCGCAGGAATCTTTCGCAGGATCCAGATGAAGGGCAAGCCGGGCAAACTGTTCAATGTCCATCCGATACGATTCCAGCGTATGGACTGAAGCATTCCGCTCGTTCCCCAGATAATTCAGAAACTCCGGAATCAGCCTGTCTCCCGCAGTCGTCGACGACGCATCCTCTCCTGACATGAGTGACTCTTCACGCCTTTCTCGAATCCATCGCCGCCTTGATGAACGCGCGGAACAGCGGATGCGCCTTCATCGGAGTCGATTTGAATTCAGGATGAAACTGACACGCCACAAACCACGGATGCTCCGGCAGTTCGATCATTTCCACAAGGGCTCCATTCGGGGATGTCCCTGTAATTTCGAGTCCTCCGGAGCAGAGTTCGCCACTGTACTTCGTATTGAATTCATAGCGATGGCGGTGCCGTTCGGAAATCTTCGACGCGCCCCCGTAGGCCTCAGCCGCACGGCTGCCGGGCTTGACAATGCACGGATAGGCTCCCAGACGCATGGTTCCCCCCTTCGCCGTGACCGTCTTCTGCGTTTCCATCAGGGCTATGACCGGATGCGCGGTGGTCTGATTGAATTCCGCACTGTCCGCATCCGTCATGCCGCAGACATTCCGCGCAAATTCGATGACCGCGCACTGCATTCCCAGGCAGATCCCCAGAAACGGCGTCCCGCTCTCTCTGGCATAACGGATCGCCTTGATTTTCCCGGGAACGCCGCGGTCTCCGAAGCCCCCTGGAACCAGAATGGCGTTGACGCCTTCAAACAGTTCGGATGCAGGGGCCATGTCAAGCTCTTCCGCCTCAATCGGACGGATCTGGACCTTCACATGATTCGCAATCCCTCCATGGGACAACGCTTCGTAAATGCTTTTATATGCATCGCGCAAGGCAATGTATTTGCCAACAACCGCCACAGTGACCGTCCCGTTCGCAGGATGCAGAATGTTGGCGATCATCGACTCCCATTCCCCGATATGCAGTTCGCGTTCCGGCAGATCCAGGAGTTTCAGGATATTCGTGTCCAGATGCTGGGCCGCCAGGTCCAGGGGCACCTCGTAAATGGAGTGCTTCACATCCAGTTCTTCGATGACCAGATTGCGTTTGACGTTGCAGAAAAGCGCCAGTTTGTTCTTATGATCCTCCTCCATCGGAACTTCGCAGCGGCAGATCAGGATGTCCGGAATGATGCCGATGTTCCGGAGAATCGCCACGGACTGCTGGGAGGGTTTGGTCTTGAGTTCTCCAGCCGCCTTGATGTAGGGCACAAGCGTCAGATGGATGAAAATGGAATTGTTTTCCCCCACATCGTGATGAAACTGGCGGATGGCCTCCAGGAAGGGGAGCGATTCAATGTCTCCCGCCGTTCCTCCGATTTCGGTGATTGCAATATCGATATCGCCGGAATCCAGGGAGGCGATCGCGGCCTTGATTTCATTCGTGATATGCGGAATCACCTGCACGGTTCCGCCCAGATACCCGCCTTCGCGTTCGCGGGAAATGACGGAACTGTAAATCCTTCCGGTTGTATAATTGCTGGACTTGGAACAGGTGATGCCGGAAAAACGTTCATAATGCCCCAGGTCAAGATCCGTCTCCGCACCGTCGTCCGTCACATAGACTTCTCCATGCTGGTAAGGAGACATGGTTCCGGGATCGACATTCAGATAGGGGTCCAGTTTCTGCATCCCGACCCTGTAGCCGCGCTGTTTGAGCAGCATGGCGATTGATGCCGCCGTAATGCCTTTCCCGAGAGAAGAAACCACCCCGCCAGTGATGAAAATATGCTTTGTCATTTCCTGTATTCCGTTTGAAAAAAATATACCGATGTTGTTTTCATGAATTCCGATCCCGGAACTGGAATCCTTTCTCCGTAAGATATCACGTTTTGCCGTTTATTCAAAGAAAAGCCCCGGAAAAAAACTTCTCACGCGTTCTTTGCACACAATAAGATTCTTTCTTTTGCGTTTCTTATAACAAAGGTACTTTCCCTTTCCAGGGAATCACGGGACATCACAAACAGTCATCAAAAAAAATCATCTTCACAAAAACAAAACCAAGGAGAAATGCACCATGAGAAGCGAAAAAACATTCCTGAGCATTTGCGCGGCCGCTTTTGCCCTTTCCTGCACCTCTCCGCTTTTTGCGGCAGAGCCATCTGATCCACCGCCCCCGCCGCCTCAGCCTTCTGAAGCATCTCCGGGAGGAATTCTTCCTCCCCCCCCACCACCGCGGGCCATCCTGCCGGAAGAAGGTCCGGAGATTCCCGCTCCTCCATCGGCAAGACCTGGCAGAGATGCGCAGCTCAGCCCTGAAACCAGAGCGAAAATCCGTGAAATGCAAAAGGAAATCGAAGCCATCAGAAAAGCGGACATCGAAAAACGCCGCTCCGAAATGCTGGAACTCAGACAGCAGATCGAACGTTACCGCGAGGAAAAATCCGATGACGCCAAGGCAAAACTCATGCAGACCCTTTCCAAGCGCTTCGACTCCCGTATTGCCGCAAGGGAAAAACGCATCGCAGACCAGAAACAGAAGCTGGAGCAGGAAAAAGCCGATAAAGCCAAAATCATTGCCGAAGAATTTGAACGCATGGTCAACGCTCCGGAACGCGGGAAACAACACATGCATCGGAGAGACAAAGCTCCCGGAAATCCTCCGGACAAGGCTTTGGCTCCCGGCAGGAATCATCATCCGGGCAAAAGAAATGCGAATCTCCCCGGCGGTCCACGCAAACGCGCCGGAAAGCCCGAAGGGGATACTGACGTGACGCATATGCCCCCGTCGCCTCCTCCCGCCGTCTCCGATCCGCAGGCACTTCCTCCGGATGCAGAAGCGGAAGATTGAAAGGGAAAGTGGGATATTCATCAAGATGAAAATTCTCACCCGTCTGGGAAACAGGAAATTACAGCCGCGTGAGAAGGAATGTTGATCTTTCCGTTCCCTTCCGGGTTCCATCGGAAGGGCTGAAGAACGGATCCGGGAAAAGGATTTCGGACAGAGGGGGGCCGACTTTTCCTGCATCCGTTCTCTTTTCTTTCTGTCCGGAAGCCGGAGGGGGAAAAAACGCAGAGAGCAGATGCCGGAATCCGGCAGTCTGGAATTCAGAACGTCAGGGAAATCTCTGGAAAAACATGGGGCCGCATATATAAGGAGTAAATCCGACAGAGAAGGGAGGACTTATTCTTTCCCAGCATCATGACTGATGCGATTCAGTCTCCGTTCGAGTTCAGTCCGCCAGTATTCGAGTTCGACTTCGGAAAGATTCGGGGGAATTCTGACTTCCTCGTCCAGAATCAGAGTAATTTTTGCCCATGGCTTGGGGATCTGGAAGGCGTCCCAGCTTTTCAGCTCCCAGTAGGAGGAGTAGTTGACGGCAATGGGAATGACGGGAATCTGAAGCTGACTTGCCAGATGCACCGGGCCGCGGCTCATGATATATTTCGGGCCGCGCGGACCGTCCGGAGTGAAACTGACATAGAAGCCGCCCTTCGCGTGGCGGAGCGCCCCGTGCAGAACCTGGACGGCCTTTCTGGAACTGGATCCGCGGACACTCCTGATACCGAACTGCTGAACGAGATCGGCAATGTACTGCCCGTCTCTGGAGGCACTGATCACCGCAGTGGTGTGTTCCCGGGTCCATTTCGGAAACATGGCGGGGAAAAACAGCAGACGGTTGTGCCAGGTGATCGTCACTGCCGGAGGATTGCGCCTCCCGATATGATTGCACGGGTCAATGATTTCATGGCGCATCAGACGGCTCAGAAGCAGAAGAAGACGGGAAGGAAACCAGTAGATCCACGTGGGGAATTTTTTGATCTGGCGGAAACGTTCCTTGAATGTCATGGACGTCTTTCTCCTCCTCCTTCTTCTGCCTTTCCTTTTTCGCAGAGAGAGGCCAGTTCACAGTTTGCGCAGTCCGGACGCCGTGCCCTGCAGCGCGTTCTTCCGTGCACGATCATCAGATGGGAAAACTGCGCCCATTTCTCTGGAGGAAGACCGGAACAGAGAATTTCCTCAATCCGTGCCGGATCCTCCGAAGAAACCACTCCCAGCAGATTGGAAATCCGTTTCACATGGGTGTCCACCGGGAGCCCGGGCACTCCGAAAGCGTCGCCGAGAAGCACATTCGCGGTTTTTCTTCCCACTCCCGGAAGAGAAGTCAGGTCCTCCATATTCTCCGGCACCTTTCCTCCGAAATCACGGACAATGCGCTGCGCCGCCCCTGTGAGGCTGCCCGCTTTCGCCCGGTAGAAGCCGCAGACCCGGATCAGGGATTCGAGTTCCTTTCTATCCGCTCCGGCCAGCGCCTCGGAATCCGGATAGCGCCGGAAAAGCGCGGGTGTCACGGAATTGACTTTCCTGTCTGTGCACTGCGCCGACAGAATCGTTGCGACCAGCAGCTGAAAAGGGGTTTCATGATTCAGAAAGCAACGTTGTTCCCCATAAGTCCGCAGAAGGATCTCGTAGACGGCCTCGAGTTTTTCCGCGGCGGAAAGCGCAGACGGAGTCTTCTTTCCTTTTTTCCTTCCGGAAACGCTTGCGTCTCCGGAGCGTCGCATATTCGGTTTCGGCAAGATCTGGTCCTCCGCGGCAAAGAAATCATTCGGCTTTCACAGAAAAACATCAGGGGAATATACACCCGCCATTGCGGATTGCAAGACGCCTACAGGATCTCGTTCCTTCCGGAATTTTTCTTTCGGGGAGTGTCCTCTGTCTTCCTGCCGCTTCCGCAGTCCCGGGGGAAGTCTCTTTCCGGGGAAAAGGGCGATGGCAGTTTCTTTGTTACGCTCCTGCTCCACCGTGCCGCCCCAGCTTTGCACGATATTGCGGGAAAGAGGACTTATGCGGAACTTGCCTACTGCGGCAAACGTTCAGAAAGGTTGCGATAGAGCCCGGAAAATCAGGGCCAAAGCCGGAAAAGACAACATGATGAAGTTTATAAATAAAGAAAAAGACCCGGAAAAACTCTGGTCTTCCGGATCCGTTCTTCTCAGCGTATTTTCCACTGTACAGAGTGGATTCAGGAGTTTTTTCTTTGTTTTCCGTCTCTTTCTTTTTTCCTCTCTCCTTCTTTTTTCCCTTCCTTCTGTCCCCTGTTTTCCCCGGGGAGAGAGGGGGGAAGATCCATCCGGGAAACGGGGAAGGAGAGGGTAAGAAGAGAAGAAAAAGAAGAGAAAAACTCAGAAGAAAAGAAAACTCATTCCGCCTTTTTCAGGGAGACGACTACACTCTTGTAAGCGCCGTCTCCACGGCTTTCAGTCTGAATATCCGCTTCGCCTTCGAGGGTGATGTGGATGATGCGTCTGTCATGGGCGTTCATTTCGGGCAGGGAGACGGGTTCGCCCCATCGTCTGAGTTCCTTGGCGGCATCGAGGGCCTGCTGGCGGAGGATGTCGTCATGAGAACTGGATTCGCCTTCTTCGCGTCTGGAGCGGGAGGAACGTTCCCGGCGGGGAGATTTTTCCTTGCGGTCTTCGCGGTCTCTGTCTCCGCCTTTGCGGGAGCGGCGGTCGTCGCCGCGCTGCTGCTTGGAGGAGTAGCCGTCGATGTCGATGTAGATTTTCGGGAAGTCGACGTCCGACTTCTGCATCATCCGGTTGAGAAGGAGCTGGAGACTTTCCAGGGACTGCCCCTTGCGTCCGATGATGCGCCCGGCATCCTCGCTGGCGACGATCAGATTGATTTTGCTCGTTCTCCCCTCGGCACGGACTGTGGCGTCAAGGCCGAGATAGTCCAGCATCGTAGCAAGCGTTTTCGAGGACTTGTCCAGCATTTCCTGGGTGACGACTGTCTGCGGGCGAACAGGCTTTTCCTTTTCCGCCTGTTCCTGTTCTTCTGTCTGCGGAGCCGGAATATCGTTCAATTCTTCTTCCATTGCTTCCTCCTGTGACCTGTTTATGCGGTTTTCTTCTTTTGATTCTTGCCGGAAGAGCCTTGTTCCTTCGCCTCTTCCAGTTTTGCGACATACTGACTGTATTTCATCTGAAGGATGCTGAACACCTGGCTGACCGTCCAGTACAAGGTCAGACCGGCAGGCAGATTGTAAAGCATCACCAGCATGATGACGGGCATCATCATCATGATTTTCTGCTGCGCGGGATCCGCCATGGACGGTGTCATCTTCTGCTGAAGCACCATGAGCCCCGTCATCATAAGAACCAGGGGATGCAGTCCCACCTGCCCCAGAAACGGCAGCCCGATCGTCGGACCGACCAGGTCAGGCTTCGACAGATCCGCAATCCACCAGAAGGACGTCTGGCGAAGCTCCACCGCCGCATCCAGCGCCGAGTACAGCGCAAAAAACACCGGCAGCTGAAGCAGAATCGGCAGACACCCCCCGAGAGGATTGACTTTCTCCGCCTTGTACAGCTCCATCATCTTCATATTCATTTCCTGCGGATTGTCCTTGTACTTCGTCCGCAATTCCGCCACTTTCGGCTGGAGCTTCTGCATCTTGCGCATCGAATTGTTCGCCTTCTGCGTCACCGGCCAGAAGACCACGCGCACCATGATCGTCAGAAGAATGATCGCCCATCCGTAGGACCCGGAAAGCTCCTTCAGATAATTCAGCAGACGAAGCAGCGGACGCGCCAGAAAGTCCATCCAGGAAAAATACGACAGATGCATCACTTCCATCGCCGATTCCGGCAGCTCGCGGATCAGATTGATCTCTTTCGGCCCGCAGTAATAGGTGAATTCAAATTCACGCTTCGCGTTTTCCGGCACCAGAACATCCCGGTACACTCCCGCAATCGCGGGATAACTGTAGTTGCCTTTCCCGGAAGAATCCGGATAATAGGTCCGGGTCAGTTCCGCTCCCCCGCTGAAAGGATCCGCGGCAAAGAGAAGGGAAGCAAAATACTTGTTTGTAGATCCCACCCAGACGACCGGCTGATCCGTCCCTGTCCGGGCGTATTTCTCATCGCTCATCGAGGGATCCGCCGACACCACCGAATGTCCTGCGGCAAGACAGTAATCCACATTATGCCGCTCCGTATACACCTTGTCCCCCGCCAGATGCTTCAGCGTGGGAACTCCGCTCGCCCAGACCGCCAGTTCCGGGAAATGCAGTGGGAGTTTCTCCGGATTGACCAGCGTCAGCGTATACTGAATCTGATAGGTGTCCGGCCTGAATTCATAGATCTGCTTCACGGTGAAGGAGGAGCTCCTCCCCTCCTCTGTCCTGATAAACTTGCGCGTCAGCAGAAGTTTCGATTCCCCTTCCTTCCGGGACGAAGACGAAAGAAGGCGGCAGCCCGCAAGAGAATTCATCTGGAAAGTTTTCTCCGGAGACTTCGCTCCGATTACAACGTCTTCGGCTCCATCCGCCGTCCGGAAACATTTCAGCGTGATGCGTTCGACCGCCCCGGTCGCGGTGTTCACGACGGCTTCGGCAAGTTCATTCGCAATGATTTCCTCCTTCCCGGCAATCATGGCTTCCGCATCTGCCTGCCCCGGCAGGGAGGCCTCCTGCGCAGCGGCTCCGGAGACTGAGGCTCCAGGTGCAACAGGGCCGGAGGACCCCGTCGCGGAAGAGGACAAATCTCCTTCCGCCTTCCCGGATGCCGGGCTGTTCAGAGCCCTCTGCTTCTCCCGGAGAAGTTCCGACTCCTGATCGAGAATTTTCTGTTTTTCAGCCGCCGCTGCGGCTTCGAACGCCAGTTTGTCCCGTTCCCGGATTTTTTCCGCCTGCCATTTCGGAAAAAAGAAAAACCAGACAAGAAGAAGAGCTCCGGCAATCAGAACGACAATCAAGGTTTCTTTATCAAATTTCACGTTGAAGAGTGCTTTCCGTGTTTGGGGGTTCCGGTTTTCTCCCGCTGTTTCGGCGGCGGGACGGGATCATATCCTCCCCGACAGAAGGGATTGCAGCGGAGCAGCCGGAAAACGGCATAGACAAGCCCTTTCACAACACCATGGATTTGAATAGCTTCCACCGCATAGGCAGAACACGTCGGGGTGAAACGGCAGCAGGGCGGCATCCAGGGGGAGATCATTTTCTTGTAGATCCAGATGGGGAACAGAAACGCGCTTTTCAGAGAGAAGTCGAAACGGATTTCGGGGAAGTATCCAGGAGGCGGGATCTGTGAAGGATCTTCTCCAGATCGCTCATCACTTCCCCCGTCCCGACCCGGCTGATTTCCCGTCTTGGAATGACAACCATTGCACATGGCCGGATTCTTCCTTTCAGAAGCCGGAACGATTCCCTCACCAGACGTCTCGCCCGGTTGCGCAGCACCGCACGTCTGTCGAACTTCCGGCTGCAGATGACGCCGAATCTCGGCTTCGCCCCCTCCTCTTTCCTCCTCCCCTCCTCCGGAAGGCTGCCTGAAGCGATCAGAACTATGAAATAAGGGCTAAAGTATTTCTTCCCGTTGGCCTTGACGTAATCAAACTCCGATTTCAGTTTCAGGCCGTCCCCCTTTTTCAGTGTCTGTTTCACAGGCAGTCTCTTTCCCGGGACCCGTGTCCGGTGCTTTCCCGACCGGTGAAGAAGGAAAAAACGCGAATCCCTCCGGCGGATTAATAGGTCAGTCTCTTGCGTCCCTTCGCCCTGCGCGAGGCAAGGACCTGACGGCCTCCCCGGGTGGCCATTCTTGCTCTGAATCCGCACTTGCGGGCTCTTTTGATTCTTGAGGGCTGATACGTTCTTTTCATTGTCTTTTCGCCTTTCCATGCCGGCTGCCGATGCACGGCGCCTCAGATTTCCAGTGTTTTGATTCTTCTCTGTCTCTATAAAAACAGAGTTTTTAAGATAGCGCAAAAATGCGGATCTTCAAGTCTCCCCCTGAAAAATTTCCGACTTTGCTCACAAAACGGAGTCTCTTACAGCAGATTCTCCGCCGCAAAGTCCACCGCGTTGCGGAAAATGATCCGTCCTTCTCCCCATTCCGGAAGGGTCCCTTCCAGTTTCCGCTTCTGCCAGTCCGGCGCGTTCAGCGGGGAAAGAAAGGCTTCCGGATGAGGCATCAGTCCGAAGATCCGTCCGCTTTCATCGCAGACCCCCGCTATATCGTGTATCGAGCCGTTCGGATTCCCGGGAAAACCGGGTGCGGAATCTCCTGCCGCTGTACTGTAACGCAGCGCAGCAAGATGTTTGCGTTCCAGTTCTTCTATCACAGAACCTTCCGCCACGAATTTCCCTTCCCCGTGACGGATCGGAAGACGAAGCAGATCCACTCCCCGCGTGAAGACACAAGGAGAACACGGATCCGCCTTCAGTGTCACCCAGTCATCGCGGAACACTCCCGAATCATTGTTCGTCAGCGCAGCCTGTTGTTCGAAATACCGTCCTCCCAGCGCCGGAACGAGTCCAAGGCGGGTCAGCGTCTGGAATCCGTTGCAGATCCCGATTATCAGCTTCCCGGCCTGCACAAACCGTTCCAGATCCTCATGAAGACGGAATTTCACACGGTTGGCGAACACCGTCCCAGACCCCAGATGATCGCCGAATGAAAAACCTCCGATGAAGGCAAGCACATGAAATTCATCCAGGGAACGTTTCCCTGCAAGAAGATCATTCAGATGCACTTGTTCGGCCGCCGCTCCGCATGAGGAAAACGCGGCCGCCGTCTCCTTCTCGCAGTTCAGCCCCACTCCTGTAATGATAAGGACTTTCACCTTAGAATTGTCTGTCATTTTTCATCTCCCGTTGCCCGATCTCTCTACCGGAAAAAACTTTCCGGGAAAATAGCGTCTCTTCCCGGAAAATCAAGCCCGGAACTCCTTTTTTCACTCTGCTGCCCGGAAAAGCCATGGGTTCCCCGGAAAAATGAAAAATGTCTTCTTCACTGCCATGCGGCAGTCTCTGAATGGGATATCCGCCGGAGCCTCCTCCCAGATGAGGAATCGTTCCTTGCGGATCTTCCTCCTTCCTCATCCCGGGTCTTTTCCGCACGGTGTCCGCAGCAATGTAAAAAATAGTAACGGAACCGGATGAAGCGGTCAGGCTTTGTTTTTGAGCCAGCTGACAACCACCTCGCAGGTGGCTGAATCCGCATTCAATTCCTCCTGATAGAAGCCGCAGACCATTTCCTGAAGTTCCTCATCGTCCAGCTTCCGACCGACGAATTCACCCACCACGCGGGCAAGTTCGCTCTTGGAAAAATCATATTCTGTTCCCAGAACGGCGTCGATGGCTTCCACCGTCGCCGCAGTTCCAATGGCGTTCCTGAACTCATCGTCACTCATCATTCTGACGCAGAAGGCTCTTGCGCTTTCAACTGACATGGCTTCTCTTCCTTTCCTGATTCTGTGTGGTATTTGTATTTCTGTTTGCCAGTTCTATCTCTTTCGGATGATCTCACATATGACAGAAGAAGATGACAGAAGAAAATCACGGAAGAACACAGACTGCTTTCTTCCCTGCATTTTTTCCGTCTCCCGTCTCTTTCCTTTTTCCCTAGTCTTTCTCTTTTCCCTCTTCCGTCTCCGGCTTTTTCTATTCAAAAAGCATGGAAGCAATCTTTTCCGGAGGAACGACCCCGAGCTGGCGGCCGTTTGCGTCCGTGATGACAAAAAGGGAAATCCGGCGTTTCCGGGAAATATCCAGCGCATCGATGATCTTTGCATCGGAACGCATCGTCTGGATATGGGTGACGCAGCCCGTCACCCTGACCGTATCCCACAAATTGTCGTTGACCGCGTACATGGCTTCATAGATGTTGAATATAGCACACCATTGCGTTTTTGCACCAGAGGGATCGGGAATATATACGGGAAGTTTTTCCACGCCGCGGGACTGGGCAAAATCGAAGGCTTCACGCATGGTGAAAGTCGAAGGGATATCCGGCACATCCTGCGCGGGTGTCATGATGTCGCCGAGCGTGAGGGCGGGAAATCCCATGGCGCGGTCGAGAATGCCTGCCGTTTCCGAGTCGACCGATCCGCTCCCTTCGCTTTCCCGGAGAAACAGACGGAAATTCTCCCGCATGACCGCGTTCGATCCCCCGTCCTTTTTCCCTCCGCCGCCTTCTTCCTCCTCCCCGGGCTTCTTCGCAAACGAGGAATTCAGAAACGCCGTGAACGCCGCAAACAGACGCACCGGAACATACAGAATCAGATACGTCACATACAGAAGACGGATGAAATGCGTGCAGCGTTCAAACGGCGCCTGCCGGAACCAGTTCTTCGGAATGATTTCACACGAAAGCAGCACCACGCTGAGAATACAGGTCGAAATCAGAATCCCGCTGTTCCCGTGAAGACCGCATTCCTCCATGAACTTCTTCGCCATCAGGGAGGCAAAAACAACGCAGATGTTCACCCCGAGCAGAGTCGTGGCAATCATAATTCCCGGATGCGCCAGAAAAAACAGCACCATCCGCGCCCCGGACGACGACGATCCCGATTCGCTTTTCGCCGCATGTTCCGCACGCGGACGCAGAATGGAAACCATCCCCGTTTCCATCCCCGCAAAAAAGCCCTGAAGGCAAATGAAGAATAAGGCGAGAAAAAGATACATCATCATTTCACAGATTCCCCTCCTTCTGTCTTTCTCCGGAAGCGGCTCCTGGAATAGCTCCGGAAACAGCTTCTTTCCCTGCTTCCGCACCCGAGGAGACGGCTCTGGAGACTCGGTCAGATTCAGCGGCGGGAGGCAGGAACGCTTCGGATCCGTCAGTCTTTTCCAAATGGACCAGAACTTTCGTCACCCGGTTTTTGGAAACGGCCAGCGCCTTGAGTTCCACGTCCTCTCCGATATGGATGCTGTCATTGATCTGAGGAAGGGCGCCGAAGGCTTCGCAGAAAAGTCCGCTCAGAGTGCTGGAATCGAATTCGCCGTCGAGATTGCAGTCGTCCCAGTCCGAATTTTCCCGGACGAAGTCGAGCGGTGCCAGTCCGTCGAAGACCCATGAATCGGCATTCAGGCGGATGGCCTGCCATTCGGCCTGTTCCGTCAGCTCCACGGATTTGCCGGCCAGTTCCGAATAGATGTCCTGGATGGTCAGCATCCCAGAAACGCCTCCGTATTCGTCTGCAACGAGCGCCGCCGGGATTTTCTTCTCATGCAGTGTATGCAGCGCTTTGATCAGCGTGCAGGATTCCGGCAGAAACACGGCTTTGCGCAGAATCCCCGATTCACGCCAGCTTACACGGTCCGAAGGCGGCAGATTGAAGAAGTCCACCGAGGAAAACAAGGCGTCCACCGTATCCAGGTCCTCATCCCCGACCGGCATATAGGCCTGACGGCCCCGCCGGATCGCCTCCAGCACTCCTTCGGGCGATGTGCTGTAGTTCACATGGACCAGGTCCACCCGCGAACGCATGATTTCATCGACGGTTTTCCCTCTCAGAGAGAAGGTTTCCTTGAGCAGACGGACTTCCTCCCCGGTGAAGGCCCCCCGTTCCGCACAGGAATCGAGATAGGAAAGATATTCCTCGTCGGTCAGGACCTCCCCGGGCTTTCTGCCGAAAAGGTCCAGAATCCGGTCGCAGACGAATCCCACCACGCGCGTGACGGGATGCAGAGCCTTGCGGAAAAAATAGATCGGAGTCGCCACTTTCGACGCCCAGGCATCGCAATGCACATAAGCGATCGTCATCGGCGTGATCTCGCCGAACAGAAGAAGAACGACGATCCCCGTGAATGCCGAAAGCAAAGTCGTCTCCAGCGGTCCCAGCGCCAGTTTCGCCAGCATCTCCTCGTTCAGCATCGAAATACAGCTGTTCACGAACATGTTCCCGAGAATGATCGTGATCAGCGTCCTGTGATAGTCGTCCATCAGGAAGTAAATCCTGCGCCGGACTTTCGACGGGTCTTTCCGGTAGGACAACACTTTCGCCCGGCTGAGCGAAAACAGCGCCATCTCCGCACTCGAGAAAAAAGCAGAACACAGCAGAAGAAGGAAAAACACAATCAGTTCCAGCAGGAGAATCGTCATCATGCTCATGCACGCGACCTCCTCCGGCCGGAACCAGGTTCAGGCTCAGGTTCAGATTCAGATTCGTTCATACTTTTGCTACCCGTCACTCCTTCTCCTCAAACGGACGAACCGAGAGTTCCGGTCGACAGGATGGCACCTGCACCGCCTTCGGTTCCTCCCCTTTCTCAAGGACGCGGACCTGTCTCAGATATTCCAGAAACACCGGATTCACAATCCCCTGTTCCCGTTCCCGGGCATTCGGATTCCGGAGATGCTCCATGATTTTGTGATATCTGTCAAGCGCCGTCTGATCCCCTTTCCTGCCCGCCTCCAGCAGAACCAGGATCGCGGAAATCCGGACATAATCCGCATCGTATGCCGGCGGCGCCATCATCACAGGAATATAGGGCACAAGAGCAATTTTTTCCATAATTCCGGGAATATTGCTTTCCATCTTGTCAAAGCCCGCCAGCGCACGGCAGGCGGCGGCACGGGCGTCCGTGGAGATTTTCGGATTTCCGGCCGTCTCTGAAAGAACGGAATGAAAATAAGGATCCGCAATCTTCACCAGTGCTCCCAGCGCGGCAGTCTGCACGGCAGCGTCCGAATCTTTTGCCAGGGCTTTCAGCTCCGGAAACATCTCCGGGTCGTTCAGCGCCGCGGCATAACGGATCACGGCAAGACGCATTTCCGGAGAAGAGGAGGAGGCAAATCCTTTCACTTCCTTCCAGAGCTTCAGATCCGGAACCCTGCTCAGGGTCCGTATCGTGTCCGCGGCGACGGCGTCTCCTGCGGGATCTTTCAGAATCGCGGACAAAGCGGGAACGCAGTCCGAAAGATCACATCCCTTCCCCGCCAGAGCATCAAGCGCCTGAAGGCTTTCCGACGCCTTTTCCTTTCCCGCGACGGCGGACGCGACAATCCCGTCACGAATATCCGTTTCTTTCGGATTCGATTCCACCAGAGAATCCCTCGCCGCCTCCCGGACGAGTCTGGAAGAATCCGCAAGCGCGGCAATCAGACATTTCAGGGAATCGCGGTTTTTCGTCCCCGCGAGGGAGCGGCATGCTCTTTCCCGGATTCCCGGCGAATCCGGATCGGCAGTCAGTCCTTGCAGAATCTTCTCCTTTTCCAGCGAAAGTTTCCGGATTCCCGCCACAGCCAGACGCACCTGTACATCCCCATCCCTTGCCAGTTCGCTCAGCAGAGTCCCCGAAGACGAAGCATTCCCCGCCAGCCCCTCCGCCAGACGAACCCGAAAAACAGGGTCGTTCTCTTCCCGGACCACTTTCTGTAAAAAGACGTCTGAACCAGGCGAAGAGCATTCCTTCGCATACAGCCTCAACGCAGCAGCGCGGGAAGAAGCAGACTGCGCCCCCTGCGCAAGACGTTTCAATGCCGCCACCCCCAGAGGCGCATCGGTTTCCACTCTCCGGAACACTTCTGCAATGACAAACGGGACGGACTCCTTCATCAGGAACTCCGCCTCAACAGCCTGCAGATCCTTTGCCGGAAGCAGAGAAGCCGCTCCCGCCCGGACAGAAGGATTCTCCGAATGAAGAAGCAGCTCCTTCAGAAGCGGCAGATTCCCGGGACGGGAGTCAAAGCGTTCCGACACACGCAGAATTGTCTGAAGAAGGTCCGCGAGCACACGCTCATTTTTCTCTTTCGAGGCGAAACGCTCCAGATGAGTCAGGACGGACGGATTGTTGGCCGACTCCAGTTCCCGTACAATCCGGGAACGGATTGCCGGATCCTCGAACTTTCCATACAGATCCGCCTGGGCCTCCACTTCCGCATCATCCAGATAGGAAAGTGCAAAAGGCGGCGAAGTTTTTTCCGCTGTCAGCGGCCCCTCCGCCCACTGTTCATGAATCAGCGGATAGAAAACGGCTATGGCCAGAGGCAAGAGCTTCATTGCAAATCCTTCTCAAAACCTTTGTTTTCACTTTATTTTATTGTTTTTTGTATTCATTCCTGCGGAGATCCAGCACACGTTTCGCTTTGCCTTCGGAAGGGGGAAGGGAATTCGGCTCCAGAAGTTCCACGCGGGGAGTGACGCCCAGTTCCGTCCGGACCGCTTCGAGAATGTTTTTCCGCAGGGAATCCATCGCTTCGAGCGAACCGGTGAAGGAAGCGGCATTCACTTCCACCTTGATATGGATCCGGTCGAGGAAGTCATCCTTGGTAATTTCGATCAGATAATTCGATCCGACGTCGGGCACGGACATGACCGCCCGTTCAATCTGAAGCGGGAAGATGTTCACGCCGTTGAGAATGAGCATGTCGTCCGAGCGCCCTTTCATCCGTTCCAGACGGCGGTGGGTTCTGCCGCAGGGACAGGGTTCCGGAAGAATGCGGGTCAGGTCATGAGTCCGGTAGCGGATCAGGGGCATGGCCTTGCGCCGGAGAGAGGTCAGAACCAGTTCCCCCTCCTCCCCGTCCGGCAGCACTTCACAGGTATCCGGATCAATGATCTCCATATAGTAATGATCCTCCCACAGATGCATGCCGTTGCGGAAGGGGCATTCAAAAGCCAGTCCGGGACCGCACATTTCGGAAAGTCCGTAGGAATTGAACGCCTTCACGCCGAAGGCTTCCTGAATCTGCTGGCGCAGCTCCTCGGAATGGTGCTCCGCACCGATGAAGAACATGCGGAGCGCCAGATCCTTTTTCGGATCAATCCCGCATTCGGGGAAGAAGCTGTAAAGACGCATCGCATAACTCGGGAGAATATGACATGCCGTCGTGCGGAACTTGTCCATGAACCAGATCTGGCGTTTGGAATTCCCTGCCGCGCTCGGGATCACGAGCGCTCCGACATTTTCCGCCGCGTAATGCATCCCGAGTCCGCCGGTGAAGAGTCCGTAGCCCATGATGTTCTGGAAGACGTCGCTTTTCCGGAGCCCTGCCATATAGAGACTGCGGGAGGTGAGATCGGTCCAGTGAAAGAGATCCTCTTTGGTGTGGAAGACCACCGTCGGATTGCCCGTCGTTCCGGAGGAGGAATGAAGCCTGACAATATTTTCCAGCGGTTCCGCCAGAAATCCGTAGGGAAAATGTTCCCTGAGTTCCGGTTTCGCAATGAATGGAAGCGCTTCAATATCCTTGAGCGAATGGAATTTCTTCAGAAAATCCGGAGTGATGATCCGGGAATAGAATTCGGATTTCGCGGCCTGTTCCAGGGTTTCCCGGAGCAGTTTCAGCTGCAGTTTTTCCAGCTCCGGCCGTTCAATCAGTTCCATTTCCTTGTTCCAAAACATAATTCAAGCCTTTCCAGTAATGACAGAGCAGTCTCCGTCAGTCCATAATGTACTGTATGTATATAGAGAATGTTACGCCGCGCTTCCTCCGGCGGCGGCAGGTTTCCTTTTCGGTTTCACAGTGAGAATAAAGCCCAGCGCAAGGCTCAGAATCGCGCTCATGAGAACTCGGTAGTTCCCTGGCAGACAGAAGGTGACGGTATGCGCTGGAATCCAGAAAAAGAGAATCGTCTTCAGCATGAAGGATCCCCACACATGCGGATCCAGCCGCCCCAGGAATTCGGCTCCGCCCACAAAACGCTTCTCCGCAATCACAATGTTGAACCATTCATGGGAAAGCATCATCGGATAGCAGAAGATCAGGTTCATCCAGAGGGAAGTGGAGAAGGCGAAAAGCAGTGTCCGCCCAAACGTCATGTCCGGGGACGGAGGAGCTCCCACCGGCCAGAGTGGACTGCCCATCAGAGCGCCGACGCCCGTTGCAAACATTTGAAACACATAGGTGAAAAGAATCCCATACAGCCCCCACACCAGAAATTTCGGGACGAGCGAAGGGGTTTTCCAGGAAGAGGTTTTCCCGCGGATCTTGAGCATTTCCCCGAAGGTCGCCAGAAGCGCCACTTTCAGAAATCCGGAAAGATAGGGATAGGCGCCGACCGTGGTTCCAAAGTTTTTCAGACCGGTGAAATGCGTCAGGCAATCGGAAAAGGAAAACGCGTTCTCCATCATGCCGAAGGTCCCGTCCGGACGAATCGTAAAGGGAAAGAAAAAGACTGTTCCGGCATAAACGAGAACATACAGCAGGGCAAAGCAGTCGGTTTTTTTCAAATCGGGAATGCTCCTTGATTTCAATTCTGTTTGCTTTCTTCCATGGCAAGATACTGCCGGAAAGTTGCGGAAGTGGTGTTAACATAGCGCAAAAACGCGTCAGAGCAACTATTTTTCACGAAGATTTTGCAGATATCGCCAAAAAGGGGGAAAAAAAGTTTTGCATTCGGGAAAGTATCGACTATATTTCAATTCGTTGGGTATGGCTGCAATCATAAGAAACATAAGATTCAAATAAAAGTGGAGGAATGATGGAGCTCGTCAAAAAAACCATGCTCGCGGCGGCAATGCTTTTTGCCATCGGTTCGGTTCTCAATGCTGCCGAGGAAGGGAAAAACGCACCGGAGGTGAAAGCGGCGGAAACGCCCGCAGCCGTTGCTCCGGCGGAAACTCCGGCCGCCGTCCAGGCAGAGGAGAAAGCAACTGTCGCAGAGGCTGCTCCGGCGGAAACTCCCGCAGTTCAGGCGGAGGAAGCCGCTACGCTTGAGGAGGAACAGGCCGCTGCCGAAGCAGAAGTCTTCGCAGACGAAAATGAAGACAGAGTCGTCTGCAACATTTTCGGATGGGACGTCACCGAGCGCGACTGCAAAACCGCCATGATGTACATTCCCAACCGGATCGTCGATTTCGCTGACATCTTCACCATCGAGCTGGGACTCGGTCCCCGGGCCGGTCTGAACATCATTACTACGAGGGCGGTGGTCTCCGGAGCTCAGATCGGCTGTTCCGCAGACGCCATCAAAGCCTTTGACCGTCAGTACGGATACGGCATCTACAACGGATGGGATGCGCATTTCCTGTTCACCGGAGCGGAAGACACGATGCGCGAATATACCGGCGGATCCGTGGTGCCATACTGGCAGATTGCGGACGGAATGTCCGTGCGTTCCGAGGAAATCTTTACAAACAAGACCCGCGACTACTGGGCTGTCGGTCTTGAAGTTTCCGCTCTTGTGCATGTGAAGGTCCTGATTCATCCGGTATCCTTCTACGACTTCTTCGCCGGTATCATCTGCTTTGATCCTGAAGAAGACGATATGCCTCTGAAAGAGGTGGATTATTAATCCTCCTGTTTCTTCTGCCCGATGATGCGGGACGTTCTCCTGTCCGAAAGGAGAACGTCCCTGTTTTTTCCGCTCTTTCTTTTCCGTTTTTTTTCCGACGACTCAGAGTTCTTGCCGCTTCGCCGCTTTTTCTACGCTGTCTCTCCATAGCGCCTTCATCGATCTGATTCCAGAAGAAAGACTATTTCAGTATTATGCAGAATCCGAATGAGCCCAACGCCGGAGCTCCTGTCCCGGAAGGATTCCACTGTCTTCACTGCGGCGCCTGCTGCCGATGGGAGGGGCCTGTGCGGATCAGGGAGGAGGAAGCGGACCGGATTGCGGAGTTCCTGAAAATGGACGTCCGCGACTTCATTGCACTCTATACAGAGCTGCTTCCGGACCGGACGGGACTGACTCTCACGGAAAAGCCGGATGGTTCGTGCATTTTCCTGGATGAAGCGGGAAATCTCTGTCTGATCCACGCCGTCAAACCCGGCCAGTGTTCAGACTTCCCCTGGAAATGGCGTTTCCCCGGATGGGAAAAGGAATGTGCCGCAGGACACCGCCATGACGACAGCGGCAAAGAATCATAAAAAAGACAGCCGCGGCTCCCGGAGGAATACCGGAGAGAGGTAGACAGGAAGGTATTAAAAATAAAGCGTATCCAGACTTCTGCGTGGATCCGGACCTTTCTTGTCTGCCGATGCATCCGTCTTTGTTTCAGGGGGGATGACCCATGCCTGTGGGATTTCATCAATGCGTTTTCGCATCAGCTGGGCGAGGAAGGAGTCCAGCCAGACGAGCTGAGCCTGGGAGTGTTCCATTTGGACAGCTTTCAGGGAAGAGAGCAGCGATTTCAGATCCTCGGTCTGCGGAGGGGGCGTGTACCAGATGGAGTTTCTCCGGAATATGCGGGATCCGTCTTCGCCGATGGTCTCCTGCGCGAATTTTGAGCTTCCGGAAAGGATCTGGCGGACCCGTTTCTTCCATTGTTTCCGGATCTTTTCCTCTTCGATGACAACGGTCTCGTTCCAAAGAGCCATTGCGTCTTCCGGATTTTCCGCGAGACCGGCGAGGCAGGCAAATTCCCTGATTTCGGGGATTGTGAGTTCTCCGCGGAAATGGACGAAGAGATTCATCAGACTGCGCAGATGCTCCCGTTCCAGGGGTTTCCCGGACTGCCGGACACCATAAGGATCCACCAGACACATTCTCCCCGTTGAAAGACAGTACATCACATTCCCTGCATGGAAATCCCGATGAATGATTCTGGCATCCACGAATCTGCGGATGAATCCGGCCAATTCCTGGAGAAAAGCTTTCTTCTTCACAGGATCCCATGCGGCGGAACGGAACCAGTATTCCAGGACCGTCACGGAATTTTCAAGGGCGCGGGAAAGCAGCATTCCCTCCGGGAAACGCCGTCCCCACCCGACACAGTCGACACACGGAATGGACAGCGCATGAAGCAAACGGCAGGAGAGAAATTCCTTTTTCGCCTTGCAGCGGAACAGAGCCTTGAAAGAAGCGGAAACCCCTTTGGGGCTGTCGTGCTTCACAAAATACTCCCTCCCAGCTGCATCCGTGACACGGAACACGGAACGGACAGCATTGCGTTTGACCGGAAGCGCTTCATATTCCGGAAAATGTTCGAACCACGGATCCAGCATGTCTTCAGACTCGATCCGCCATTTCCAGAAGTGCCGTCTGACCGTTTCAAGAGTTTTTTTCATACGGTGTTCCTGCGACTTTTCCGCTGCTCGGAAAGCAGAGTTTTCTTCCTGCGGAATTCGGAACGTTCCGCAAGGGCATCCGCCGCAGGAAGAGGAAGATCCGGCTTTTCTGACGCATACGCATCCATCAGGATTTTTCCGAGCCGGAACGGATCCGGAAAGCCTTCCGGCATATACGGATTCTGGCTGGAAAGGATCTGCACGGAGGAAACGATGCGCGCCAGTTCATCCAGCACAAACGGCAAAGGCGGAGACCCGGAAAAGATCCGGGCACCGTCCAGATCCCAGAGACCGTACTGGACATCGGGTGTCCAGTTTCCGCAGTAGAAGAAATTCTGCATTTTCAGGTCTCCGTGGATCATACGGCCCGCATGCATCCGGGCGGCCAGACGGCCCGCGGCCTCCAGAAAGGAAATGCCTGCAGTCTCCACATCGACGGTCTCCACAAGAATTTTCGAAGCATTTCTGATATCGGCTCTGGAGCTCGTGACAAGGTATCCCGCCTGGAGAATTCCAAAACAACTGCGCCGTTCCCCTGCCGCAAGCACCTCCGGAGTATCGATCCCGATCTCCCGGAGTCTTGTCGCCGCGACAACCGCCCGGAAACAGCGTGCCGGACGGAAAAGATAACGGAGCGTAAAACGAAGTCCCTTGTTGTTTGTACGCTTGAGAAAAACCGGATTCCCTCCCGGGTCCAGAGCAAGCAGCCCCGCCGTCGTAGTCCTGGAATCCTTGAGGACAAAGGAAGACTCCAGTAGACTGTCGATCCGCGGAAGAATCCCTTCCAGCGCCTCCGACCACATTCCCGGGAGAACAGCAAAAAACAATCCGTCTCCCTTCACAATGCGGACATGATTTTCCTTCATCCATTTTCTGAGGCTTCTGTTCATGGGCAAAACCTTTGCTTCTGTTCACGGGTGACGGGGCTTCTGCTCCTCCGCCAGACGCCAGATCAGAGCCAGGGCGGTATCGGCGGCGGTTTTCATGCTCGATCCGGAAATCTTGTCCAGCGTGTCCGCACGGGTATGCCAGTAACGGTTCCCCGGGCCATATTCAAAATCTATAAGATTGATGGAGGGGACTCCCTGTTCCAGAAAGGGAACATGATCATCCAGAATGGAAAGGCCGCTGCGGGAAAAATGTGCGCCGTACCCGAGTTTCCCGGCCTCTTCGAGGGTGAGACGCGTCAGAAGAGCGTCAGAATTTTCCGGAATGGTGACATTCAGGTCGCGGTCTCCGATCATGTCCAGCAGGATCATGGCACGGCACTGCGCGAGGGAGCCGTTCTTCTTCCAGACGGAGGCCAGACGGCGGCTTCCATGGAGACCGTCGTGCTTCCCGTATTCCAGCAGACATTCTTCTCCGTCGAAAAACACAAAGTGAATTGTGAAGGGGGGAACCCCCTCGGCTCCGTCGAGCGCCGTCATCATGGCGAGAAGGGCCCCAACGCCCGAGGCGCCGTCGTTGGCGCCTTCAAACGGGAAAAGCTGGAATTTCTTCGTATCGTAATGCGCTGCAACAAGAATATGCTCGGAAGACTTCCCCGGAAGAGTTGCAATGATATTGCAGAAACGCAGCTTACCGGAGGGTGTCAGGTCATCGAATTCCATCCGTTCCGTCCGGAAGCGCCTGAGTTTTCCTGCTTCGGAAGCGATCCAGTCCGCGGACTGTTTTGCGCCGGGGGAACCTGCATGCCTCGGGACGATGGAAGCATTTTTTTCCGCAAAGGAAAATGCCAGATCCGCATCGATGCGGGGCGCTTCTTTCATCAGCGGCAGCCTCCGCCCTTCTCCGACGCCGCAGGCGCAGAGGCTGACAAAAAGCGGAAGAAGCGGGAGAAAAGAGATTCTCATGATCTGCCGTTCCCGCCTTTGTCAATGGTGATGTTCCGGCGCTGGAAGGTGGGAATATCGAGATCCTCCTCCTTGTATTTGGTGGGAGGCAGATTTGCAAAGATGCCCTTGGAATAGCTCTGGAGTTCCAGCACGCCCTGTTCCAGAGCGCCCTTCGTGCTTTCGGCGGAAACGGATCCTGCGGAAGGGGCGGCCGCGACTTTGCTGCTGCTCCATTCCTTCCGGTCCTTCCGCATGGGGGCGCTTTCAAGCTTCTGTTCGTATTTGATGGAAATGGCGGTGAGCTGGACCCGTCCGTCCGCGGCGGGCGTACTGCTCGCCCCGACAAGAAGATTGACCCCTTTCGGAAGCATGCCGGAAATCTGTTCCAGTGTCCGCTTCATTTCCCCGAGAGTGAGATCCGCTCCTCCGCTCAGAACGATGATCGCAGCATCGGACGCCTCCAGCTTCGCAAGTCCGCCGAGAAACGGGGATTCCAGCATCCGTTCCAATGCAATGGTGCAGCGGTCGAGACCGTCTTTGTGCGAAGCGGAGCCGACTCCGACTCCGCAAGTGCATTTCCGCCCCCGAAGCAAAGCCATGAAGCTGGCTATGTCTGACCCGACAATGCTCCGGCTGCGCAGAAGTCCGCAGATGCCCGCCACCGTGCGGGCGATTTCCTCAGACGCCTTGGTGAAAGCCGCGGGAGCGGGAGTATTGGCTGGAAGCATGGAAAAAAGAAGATCGTTCGGCAGCGGAAGAAGGATATCCGTCACGGGGAGGAGTTCCGCTATGCAGTCATCTGCGTTCTTCTTGCGCGAATACGCTTCAAAGGAAAAGGGGGTGCTCAGAAGAAAGACGGCGGGAATTTTCGCCGAGCGGACAATGCTTGCCACGGTTCTCATGCCTCCGGTGGCGGTCCCCCCGCCGAGACCGCCGGTCACGACCAGAAGAGAGACGCCGGTAAGAAGGGAGGCCATGCGGGAGCGTTCGCGGGCAAGGGCGCGTTCACCTCGGATAACGTCGCCTCCGCAGCCGGTTCCGTCGCGGATCACCCAGTCGGAGGAGGCTGCGATTTTCTTCCCGGCCGTCGTTTCCGCGAGGGATTCGCTGTCCGTATCCACCACGGCCGTTTCGATCCAGGATGTCCCCGGGCAGGAGGAAAGCGCATGGACAATCCGGCAGCCCTCTCCTCCGATTCCGATGACCAGTGCACGGGGGGAGGATTTTTCTTTTTCATCTCCAGCGGGCGTTCTTCCACCATCCCCGTCTGTCCTCCCGTCCGGGTTCTGTCCTGAGGAAGAGGGAATGGGGGAAGCGGAGGATGAGCTGGAAAGCGCATCTGCTGCTGCCGCCGAACGCGGGGAAAATCCGTCTTCTGTATCCGGGCTCATATTTTGAACGCCTTTTTAAATAGACCAAAACTTTTTTCGATTGTCCCTGCAAAGCCTTCGAGGGCGTCTCCAATCCGGTTGAGACCGCCGCGGACGGGATTGCTTTCCACTTCCAGGGCGTACTTGAGCAGACCGAGCAGGGCGGCATATCTGGGACTGCGGTCGATCCCCGTCATGGCTCCGCTGACCCCGGAGACATCGGCCCGCCGGACATGCGTTCCCATGACTTCGCGCATATTGTCCGCGGCGGAAGGCAGCAGAGCCCCGCCGCCGCAGAGAACCGATCCCGCACCCAGAAGATGCGAGAGATTGCTCATATCCACCTTCTCTTTGATGATCGAAAACGTCTCGCGCAAACGCATGTCGATGATTTTTTCAAAGGAGACCAGAGGAATCCGGCGCAGTTTGTCCGCAGTGACTCCCGGAATTTCCACAAAATCATGCCCGGTTCTGCGAAGTTCCTCGATTCTGCCGTCCCGGAGAAGACGGCGGCAGAAATCCATGTTCAGGTCCAGCCCGATGGAGAGATCGTTTGCGAGGTTGTCCGTCCCGACCGGCAGCACGCCGCTCAGAAGCACCCCTTCGTTGTGGACCACCAGATAGTCGCAGACTCCAGCTCCGAAATCCACCAGGAGCGTCCCGTGTTCCCTTTCATCGGAACTGAGTGTTCCGTAAGCGGAAGCTATGCCTGAAAAAACGGCCTCGCCCCCGTTTTCAAAACCGAGTTCCCGAAGCATCGTGCGGATGGTTTCCATGGGTTTGCGGTCCGCGGAAATGATATGCACGTAGGCATCCAGACGGTCCGCAACCTGCCCCAGCGGATTCTTCACACGATGACTCGAATCAATCGTGAAATAGGAATCAAAGGCGTTGAATGGAATCAGATTCGGGGAAAGGGAAAGACTCTGTGCACGGCTGATGGCCTCTTCAATGTGGGAGGATTTGATTTTGTGGTCTTCATCATAAATGACGGTATTCCCCTCCCCCTGACGGGAGGAAATGCTCGGCCCGCTCAGAAGATAATAAACATTCCGGCGGTCAAAGGAACATGCGGCGGATTTGTCGGCATCCTCCAGCGCCTTGTCGAGAATACGCAGTGCCGTATTGTAGTCGGCTATCGCTCCTTTCAGAATCGAGCCTTCGCTCGGATGACCGCCAAAACCGAGAAGTTCCGGATTCCCCGCCTTGTCACAAGTCCCGTGAAGGGCGCAGATCTTGGAAGTCCCGAGTTCGATCACCGTAAAAATGTTTCTGCTGTGCAGAGCCATGGATTTCACCTGTCTCCCGGAGGCGGAAAAAATTCCGCCGTTCAGTGCGATACGACCGAGCGGATCACAGTTGCGGTTTTATCAATCTGCTCCCCGGAAAGATAAGGATGCATCGGAAGCGCGAAAATGGTATCGGCCGCCTCTTCCGCCACAGGCATGTCGCCGCGGCGGTACCCCAGATATTTCATCGCCTGGAGAAGATGCATCGGAATCGGGTAATAGCGCGCGGTCGGAATTTCGTTTTCCGCCAGAGCCTTCTGCATCTCGGCAAATTTCGGAGAACGCACGCAGTACTGCGCCCAGACGGAAACGTTCCCTTCCGGAATCACAGGCGTCTTCACCAGTCCGGAAAGACGCTCCGTGTACCGGGCCGCCACTTCCTGACGAAGTTCGATCTCCTCCGGATACAGTTTCAGCTTCTCCAGCAGAACCGCCGCCTGAAGAGTGTCCAGACGAGCATTCAGCCCCAGACGGACATTATCATATTTATCGCTTCCACGTCCATGAACGAGAATGGAGTACATTTTTTCATACAGGTCCTTGTCGTCGGTGAAGACAGCTCCGCCATCCCCGTAGCATCCGAGCGGCTTGGCCGGGAAGAAGCTCGTGCAGCCGATCCTTCCGAAGGAGGGCGCTCTTTTCCCGTTCTGAACTGCTCCGAAGGCCTGGCAGGCATCCTCCACCACGGGAAGACCGAACTCCTCCGCCACAGGAAGAATCGCCGAATAGTCCGCAGCCAGACCGAACAGGTCAACGGGAATGACGGCTTTGGGCTGGAGTCTGCCTTCCCGCTTCACTTTCAGAATCGCCTCACGCAGTTTCACGGGATCCAGGTTGTAGGTGTCCTCGTCGATGTCCGCGAAGACGGGGGTCGCACCGAGGCAGGCAACGGTTTCGACCGTCGCAAAAAAGGTGAACGGCGTGGAAAACACCGCATCTCCGGGGCCGACTCCCAGCGCCATCAGCGCCATCGTCAGAGCATCGGTCCCGCTCGAACAGCCCAGGCAGTATTTTGTCCCTGCGAATTCGGCAAGACGCGTCTCCAGTTCCGAGACCTCCGGCCCCAGAATGAATCTCCCGTGTTCCAGCACCCGTTTCAGCGCCGCGTCCACTTCGGTTTCAATTCTGCGGTACTGGTGTTTCAAGTCAATGAACGGCAGCATCTTGTCATTTCTCCTGTTTATTTGGCATCGAAAAATTTTCTGGGGGGGAATATACCACTTGAAGCTCTGCTTTACAACCCCTCTCCTACCGCAAGAGGAAAACTTTTCTCCGGAACGGTTTTTCTCCCCTTTCAGACCCCGCTTCCTCCCAGAAACGCACGCATGGCATCCTTCCCGAAGCCGCGGCGGCGCGCGTATTCCTCCAGAGACGGTTCATCCAGTTTCCCGACATTGAAATAACGGCTCTCCGGATGTGAAAAATAAAAACCGCACAGGGAAGCCGGGGGATTCATCATGAAGCTTTCCGTCAGGGACACTCCGATTTCCTTTTCCGCGGACAGCAGTTTGAAAATCTCCCTCTTCAAACTGTGATCCGGACACGCCGGATATCCAGGCGCGGGGCGGATCCCGCTGTATTTCATCGCAAACAGTTCCCGGGGAGAAAGATCCTCTCCGGGCGCATAGCCCCAGAGTTCCCGGCGGACCAGCCTGTGCAGATATTCGGAAAACGCTTCCGCCAGACGGTCGGCAAGGCATTTGAGCAGAATCGCCGAATAATCGTCGCCCGATTCCATGAACTGCTGCGAGAGCTCTTCCACACCGTAGCCCGCGGACAGCGCAAAAAGACCGATGTGATCTTTCACTCCGGAATCCTGAGGCGCAAGAAAATCGGCCAGAGAATAATTCGGCGTCAGATCTCTTCCGGAAATCTCCGTCGAGGAAGGGCTTCCTCGACGGAGCATCGGCAAGTCCGCAAGAAGCTGTTCATGCTTCCCGTCCGCAAAAATGCGGATCCCCTCCCCGGACGACTCCGCCAGAAAAATGCCGACTCTTCCCTCCACACGGAGAAGACCTCCCTTCAAAAGCTCCTCCAGCATTTTCTCCGCATCCGCGAGAAGTTCTTTCCCGGCCTTCCCGGCGGCGGTGCCGCCGCCGGCTCCGGCATTCTCCCCTTCCGGGCCGCCGCGGAGATCCCAGGCCCGCAGCAGTCCGCGCCAGTCTATATACGCGGTCAGTTCCTCCGGACTCACGGACCGAATCGTGAAAACGCCGCAATGCTTCGGGGCCGGTGAGGGATGCAGACGGAAGTCGATGAGTTGCCGGGATGAAGCCTTCTCCGAGGAGGAGAGAATCCGTCCCGGGGAAGCGTCTTTTCCGGTCTGTTCCCTGTGTTTTCTTCGGATCGCATCGTACTCCTCCTCCAGGGAACGGAGAAAAGCGCCGCGCTTCTCCGGATTCAGAAGCGCATTGGCCACGGGAACGCTCTGAGAAGCATCCTTCACATACACGACCGGACCGGAATAATTCGGCTGTATCTTCAAGGCGGTATGGGTTTTCGATGCCGCCGCCCCGCCCACCAGAAGGGGAATCTTCATTCCGAGGCGTTCCATCTCCGCCGCAACACGGCTCATTTCCTCCAGGGAAGGGGTGATCAGGCCGCTCAGTCCGATCATATCGGCCTTCTCCCGGAGCGCGGCTTCCAGAATGACTTCCTTCGGCGTCATGACGCCGAGGTCGACCACACGGTAATTGTTGCAGCGGAGCACCACTCCCACAATATTTTTCCCGATATCATGCACATCTCCCTTGACCGTTGCCAGCACCACGGTCCCGGCAAAGGAGGAAACCGCTCCCCCGGGAAGGGAAGAAACGCTTTTTTCCCCGTCCGGCCCGTTCGTTCCGGGAAGCAGAAAAGCCGCGGCCTGTTTCATGACGCGCGCAGTCTTGACCACCTGGGGCAGAAACATCTTCCCTTCCCCGAACAAAACACCCACACGGCGCATGCCTTCCATCAGAGGCCCTTCCAGAATGCGGACCGGATCAGGATAAATCGCCGCGGCTTCCTTCATGTCCGCTTCCAGAAAGGAATCATCCCCTCTCACGAGGGCGGCGGCAAGACGTTCCTCCAGCGTTCCGTTCCGCCATTCGGGAATCCTTCCGGAAGCAGCGGAAGAAGCGTCCTTCCCGGCGGAAGTTTTCTCCTTGAGCCCGGAGGCAATTTCCAGAAGACGGTCGGCCGCATCGGGAGAACGGTTCAGAATCACATCTTCGGCGGCAGAGCGCAATTCCGGTTCAAGTTCGTCATAGACGGCCAGCTGAGCAGGATTCACAATCGCCATGTCCAGCCCGGCGGCAACGGCGTGATGAAGAAAAACGCAGTGGAGCGCTCTCCGGACGGCCTCGTTCCCCCGGAAGGAGAACGATACATTGCTGATGCCGCCAGAAAGATGACAGAGCGGCATCTCCGCATGAATCCGGCGGACGGACTCTATAAAATCCACGGCGTAATTGTCATGTTCCTTCATCCCCGTCGCGACGGCAAAGACGTTCGGATCAAAAATGATGTCCTCTCCCGGCACTCCGGCCTTCTCCGTAAGCAGGCGGTACATCCGGCGGCAGACCTCCACCCGTCTTTCCATCGTGTCGGCCTGCCCGGATTCATCGAACGCCATGCAAAGCAGAGCCGCTCCGAAACGCCGGGCCTCGCGCGCCTTCTGCAGAAAGGGGGCTTCGCCTTCCTTCAGACTGATCGAATTGACCACGCACTTGCCCTGCACGCATTTAAGCCCTTCCAGAATGACTTCCCAGCGGGAGGAATCGATCATGACGGGAACCCGCGCAATTTCGGGTTCGGAGGCAATATAGAGAAGAAAATGTTTCATGCAGTCGGAGGAATGGAGCAAGGCGTCGTCCATGTTCACGTCGATCATCTGCGCGCCGTTTTCCACCTGGCTGCGCGCAATGTGAACCGCCTCCGGATAATTCCCCGCACGGATGAGATTCAGGAACTTCCGGGAACCGGCGACATTCGTCCGCTCCCCCACATGAAGAAACTTTTTTTCCGCACGGAGGCCCGTCTCCTTTCCGGCAGGATCTGGCCCCTCCTCCGTCCGGGTCCCGATCAGAGGGTCGAGTCCGGAGGCGCGGAAAAGAGGCTCCGGCACGGGAATTCTCCTCGGAGCACAGTTCCTCACCGCCTCCGCAATCGCTCCGATGTGGGCGGGAGTCGTGCCGCAGCAGCCTCCGACGATATTGAGGAGTCCCTCCTCCGCGAATCCCCGGATGATCCGGCCCATTTCCTCCGGACTCTGGCGGTAGCGCCCGAGCTCATCCGGCAAGCCCGCATTCGGATGCGCACTCACGAAATGCGGACATTTGCCCGCCAGTTCCGCCAGATGCGGATGCATCTCAGCCGCCCCCAGCGCACAGTTGAAGCCCACGCTCAGAAGATTCGGCGTGTGCAGAATGGAAATCAGAAATGCTTCGACGTTCTGCCCCGCAAGAAGCCGCCCGCTGGCATCGCTCAGAGTCCCGGAAAACATGACCGGAAGCCGCTTCCCGCGGCTTTCCTGGGCCAGCATGACGCCGAATGCGGCGGCCTTGGCGTTCAGAGTGTCGAAAATGGTTTCGATGAGAAGGATGTCCGCACCGCCGTCGATCAGGCCCTCGGCTGCGGTGCGGCAGGTGTCGGCGAGTTCGTCGAATGTGAGATTCCGGAAGGCGGGGTTGTTCACGTCGGGAGACATGGAAAGCGTCCGGCCCGTCGGTCCGATGGTCCCCGCGACGAAACGCGGTTTCTCCGGATCCGCCTTCGTGAACTCGTCCGCCGCCGCTCGCGCTATCGACGCACCCGCACGGTTCAGTTCATAGACACGGTCCTGAAGAAGATAGTCCGCCTGGGAAACGGCATTGGAATTGAAGGTGTTGGTTTCAATGATGTCGGCTCCCGCCTCCAGATATTTCACGTGGACGGTCCTGACCGCATCGGGACGCGTCAGACAGAGTACATCGTTGTTCCCCTTCAGGTCCCGGGAGTGGTTTTCAAAGAAGCCTTTCCGGAAGTCCTTTTCCTCCAGGCCGAAGGACTGCAGCATGGTTCCCATGGCCCCGTCCAGCACCAGAATCCGTTTTTCGAGTTCCTGTCTCAGCAAAGTCGATCTGTTGTCGTCCGCCATAGTGCTCCTGATGATCCGCGGGTGAAAGGGGTTCGGCGGCAGCAGTCCTGCCGTCCTCCCTTCAAGCCCGTGGGATGAGAGTTTGATTGTGAGTAGGGTGGGTTCTGAATCCGACTAATATATATCACGGAAAGTGTTTTGTCCAAAAACGCGGTAAAATTCTTTATTTTCCTCTCCCGCTTCCTCCGGAATCAGCATTTTTCCTTCGGAGAGAAAGAGGAAAAAACGGATTCACGGATCATGAATTCTCCTCTCCTACGGTTTGCGGGCCTTGTACTCAAGCCACTGGTCCCTGAGAGTTTTTCCCCGGGCGAAACTGTCTTCAAAGCCGTCGTAATCGCCTGAGGCGATTCTGCCGCGAAGGGAGTCGAGTTCCTTCAGAAAGGTATCGAGCGCCTCAAGCACGGCGGGAGTGTTGTGTTCAATGATTTCACGCCACATGGCGGGATTGCTGGAAGCGATCCGGGAGGTATCCCGGAATCCGGTGGCGCATCCGGCAAAACGAAGCGCCTGCTCCCGGGCGGAACTGCCCTCCAGAATGCCCAGGGCAAGGGCGGATGCAACCACATGGAGAACATGGCTGGTGTGCGCCACAAGACGGTCATGTTCCTCTGCGGATTCGAGCAGAACCGGCTTGGTTCCGATCGATCTCCAGAAGTCCTCCACCAGACGCACCGACTCCTCGTCGGAACACGCTCCGGAGGGGCAGACGAACACATCCGCATTGCCGTACAGTGTTTCAAAGGCGGCGAGATGTCCTGACTTTTCCGTCCCCGCCATCGGATGACTCCCCACAAAACGTACTCCGTGCGGGGGAAGCGCCCGCTCCGCCGCCTGGAGAATCACGGATTTCACACTTCCCATGTCCGTAACGACGCTCCCTTTTCTCCAGCAATGCGCATAACGCTCCAGAAATTCCACAATCTGCGGAATCGGCAGCGCAAGAACAGTAAGATCGGCTTTCCCGAGTACGGATTCCAGAGAATCCTCCGTCTCATCCAGCACCTGGTTGGCCAGTGCCCATTCGCGGACCTCTTTTTTCCTTGTCCATCCGCTTCTCAAATACTGTGTTCTGCCGCGCAGGGCCATGCCCAGGGATGTCCCGAGCAAACCGAGTCCGATGATTGCGATTCTGATTGGATCCGCCATCTTTGTTTTCATTTCCATTGTTTCTGACCTGAACCTGTAAAAGCAGGAAGGTGAAAGGTTCCAGTGCACACTTTTATTCTTCGTTTTCTCCCGGACGGGAAAAGCCGGATTTGAAAGTCCTGAAAGCGCCCTGCCATCATAGGGAAAGCAGCGGCCTCTGTCCGGGAAACGGCTGAAAGCGCCGACAGGAATCCGCAGGAATCGGCCGGCGGAAAGCAACAGCAATGAGGAAAGACAGACGCTCCTTCCCACGCCGCCCCAGGACACTAGATGTCCTGTTCACACCATCTTCTCAGGACGAACCACACGGTCAAATTCCTCCTCCGAAATCAAAGCGCTCCCGACGGCCGCCTCCCGGAGCGTCAACCCCTCCCGGTGCGCCTTCTTGGCGATGGCCGCCGCGTTGTCATAGCCGATGACGGGACTGAGCGCGGTCACCAGCATCAGGGATCGTTCCAGCAGTTCCGCAATGCGTTTTTCATCGGCGCGGAGGCCCTTGAGAGCATATTCCGTAAAACTCCGGACACTGTCGGAAACCAGTCGGATTTCCGTGAGAAGGTCGAAGATCATCATCGGTTTGAAAACATTCAGTTCAAAGTTTCCCTGAGTCCCTGCGAAACCGATTGCGGTGTCGAGTCCGATCACCTGCACACACACCATGGTCAGCGCCTCGCACTGGGTGGGGTTGACCTTCCCCGGCATGATGGAGGATCCGGGTTCGTTTTCAGGCAGGAGCAGTTCCCCGATTCCGCAGCGGGGGCCGCTGGCGAGCCAGCGGATGTCGTTTGCCATCTTCATGAGCATGCAGGCCAAGTTGCGGATGGCGCCGGACGCCGCGGCAATGGCATCGTGTCCGGCAAGAAGGGCGAATTTGTTGGGAGCGCTCCGGAAAGGCAGACCGGTTTCACGGGCAATTTTCCCGGCGGCAAGTTCGGCAAAACCGGCAGGTGCGTTGAGTCCCGTCCCGACAGCAGTGCCGCCCAGAGCCAGATCATAGAGTTCGGGAAGGGTCTGGCGGATTCGCGCCCAGGCGTGATCGAGCTGGGCGAGATATCCGGAAAACTCCTGCCCGAGCGTCAGGGGGACGGCGTCCTGAAGATGAGTCCTCCCGATCTTCACCACGCCGGAGAATTCACGGATTTTCCCTTCCAGCGCGGAGCGGAGAAGCGCCAGGGAAGGCAGAAGAGTCTCCTGGATTCCCAGCGCGGCGGCGATGTGCATCGCGGCCGGAAAGGTGTCGTTGGAAGACTGGGACATATTCACATGGTCATTCGGATGAACCACTCTCCCGTTCCCGGGAGTCCCGCCCAGAAGACAGCTCGCACGGTTCGCTATGACTTCGTTGACGTTCATATTCGACTGAGTCCCGCTCCCGGTCATCCAGACTTTCAGCGGAAACTGTTCCTCATGTTTTCCCGAGGAAATCTCATCGCAGACACGGCAGATCGCCTTTTCCACATCCCCGTTCAGCCGTCCCAGTTCCCTGTTCGCCTGCGCACAGGCCTTTTTCAGCACGGCAAAAGCATGAATGACTTCCTTCGGGATCCGGTCCCCGCCGATATTGAAATGCTGCAACGAACGCTGGGTCTGCGCACCCCAGTATTTATCCGCGGGGACCCGGATTTCCCCCATGCTGTCGCTTTCCATACGCCACTCGGTTTCCATGAATCCGTCCTTTTTCTGAGGCATTCCGTTCTGTTTCGCGCCCCGGGGCTTCCGCGGCAGGAGGAAATGTCTTCCCGGAAATACCGTATCTGTTTCAAAATCTTATTTTTGCATCCTTTTAATTTATCTTCTTTATCCGGAATTTCAAGTCATTTTCCTCAAAGTTGTCAAGTTATCCCGGATCAGGCGGTGGGGAGGGAAAGAACTTGCAATTGACTCTGATGGAAAATATATTACCTGCTGTCACAATCGGATTCAAGACACCTGTCTGAGATCCGCATCACAGCAGAATTCCATAGAGAACCGGAGACACCCTGAAAAATGACAGAGGAAATGACAGAAGCTCTTCCCGCGGAAAGCGCCACCCTTCCCCCGACAGCCCAGACAAACATCCCTTCCGATATTCCCGCAGATATTCCCGCAGGCATCCCTTCGGACGCCATCTCCAGCAGCGGCACTTCTGTTCCCGCGGAAAGCCTCCTGCCAAACGGATCCGATGCGGAAGCCGTGATCGAAAAGATCATCGGAACTGTTCAGGAAAAGGGGATTGACGGCTTCTTTCAGAAACTCTGGGAACATCATCAGAACGATGTCATTCATCTGGGCAAGATCCTGCTGCTGAGCGCAGTGGTTGTGGTCCTCGGGTGGATCTTCTCCAAAATTCTCCGGAAGCTGATTTTCAATGCGACGGAGAAGATCGCCTCGCTCGACGAAGCGGTCGGAAGAATTCTCTATTCCATTGTCCGGGTGTTCGTCTGGCTGTTTGTGGCGCTGATCGTGCTGGACCTCTTCGGAATCAACACGGCAAGTCTCCTCACGGTGCTCGGCGCCGCCGGACTGACGGTGGGCCTGGCTATGAAGGATTCCCTCAGCAATATCGCCGCCGGGCTGATGCTGCTGTTCCTCCGGCCATACAAAGTCGGGGATTACATCGACTGCGGCTCCGTCAGCGGGACCGTCCGGGAAATGGGACTCTTCTCCACCGAGCTCATGACGGTCGACGGCATGTACATCGCCGCACCCAACAGCTCCATTTTCGGAGTGCCCATCAAGAATTATTCCCGGAATCCCTTGCGCCGGGCCGACATCTCCGTCGGAATCGCCTATGAGGATTCTCTCCAGAAGGGAATCCAGATCCTGCATGATATGATGAAACGCGAAAAGCTCATCTGCACGGATCCAGCCCCGGAAGTGCTCGTCTCCGAACTTGCAGACAGTTCCGTCAACCTCACGCTCCGCTTCTGGACCGCAACCGAAAATTACTGGGAAGTCTACTGGCGGATCAAAGCCGGACTCAAGCACACCATCGAATCCGCAGGCCTGAACATTCCCTTCCCTCAGCGGAGCATCTCTTTCTCTTCGCCTCTTCCGGTCTCTCTCTCCTCCGCCCCGGATGCGGTGAAAACAATACCTGCCACCACAACTCCATCCAGAGCATCATCAGAAGACAAGGATGCGCCTCCTGCGGCCACCCCCCTCTCCGTCGAGGATCCCCAGGAAGAATAAAGAATAAACTCTCTTCCCCTTCCCCCCCTTCCGCTCTTTTCCTCAGAGTAAAAGGGAAAAGAAGAGAAAAAGAAAATTCAGCGGAACTGCACCCGACGGAAAAACACGGATTCCCGGTTCAAACAAAATCAGCGGGAATTCTTCCCCGGCCCTGCATAACAGCACCGGGAGCGTTTGAAACACAGGAGCGTTTCCTGCGCTTCAGCGCCGCTGTACCGTTGTTTTTCCGTCCGGGGGGGGGGGGAACGGTGTTTCTTCGCCTCTCCTCAATCGCAGGAGACGATCTGCCATGTCTGAATGGAACGGGGAGGGATGGTGGCTCTGGCGGCCTGATCTCCGCAGACACAGTCAAAACTCAATGCTTTTTCCGTCCGGTTCATGACAATCAGCACGATTTTCCCATCCGGATTCCGGAAGGCGGTGCATTCCAGAGCGTTTTTGCTGGGGGCAGCCGCAATGCGGACGGCTCCGGCACGCAGGAAATGGAAGAAATGGGCCAGATACGGGAAACTCGTCGTCTGCTCCAGGACACCGGTCTGGACATTATAGAGATAAGGTGCGCCGCATCCCCCGGGGAGGTGTCTGGGGCCGCCTTTTTCATCCAGCACCATATTCCAGTCCAGCCATCCGGAGGTGTGGTGATTGAAATCCTGGATCATATTTCTGGCGTAGCGTTCGCCGGCTTCCCAGATGCCGCGATGGAGGAAAATCCCGTTCGGATCGGGTTCATCGGCGGACCATTCGAGGTCGTAATGATTGTTGCCGCCGTTGCAGCCTTCGGTGAAGAAGAGATTCTTGTCGGGGAAGGCGTCGTGTGTGAGATCGACATTCTCATAGCAGTTGTCGCCATACCAGTGGAAGGCGGCTCCCCAGACGTATTTCGAGGCTTCCGGATCCCGGTAGATCACAGACGCGCGGTTGTACAGATAATCCCTGTTATGATCCCAGATCAGCACTTTCACGGAAGCGTATCCGTTTCTTGCGAGGGCGGGGCCGAGATGATCGCGGATGAAATCACGCTCCTCATTCGCACTCAGAATAAGGGAATCCCAGGGCTGGGAAGCGTTCGGCTCATTATTCACGGTCAGTCCCCAGACGGGAATTCCTTCGGCTCCGAGGGCTTCTATGTAACGGCAGTAGTAATTCGCCCAGCTTTCCAGACATTCCTTCCTGAGTTTTCCCCCGTGATCCATTTCCCCGTTGCTCTTCATCCACGCAGGCGGACTCCAGGGAGAAAGCAGCACTTTCAGGCCGGGATGCAGGGACAGGGCTTCCTTCACCATGGGAATCATCCATTTCCGTTCGCGTTCCATACGGAATGTTTTCAGCTCAAAATCTCCCTCCGTATCACAGCAGGAATAATGTTCGATGGAGAAATCACAGCTGTTCATGGGAAAGCGGATCACGTCATACCCGCATCCTCCCGGAGGGGCAAAATAGCTCCGCAAGACTTCCGAACGCATGGGACCAGGCATCTGGGAAAGAGTCCAGCAGGCGGCCTCGGTCATGGCTCCGCCGATCCCTTCGAGGGTTTGGAAGGTGGCGGCGGGATCCAGATATACCGTCGGATGACGGTATCCCTTCGACTCTTCTTCCTCTGTGATCCGGCGGAATGCGGGGGGATTTTGAAGAGCAAGTGTTTCCCGGATTCCAAGAGTTGTCTGATAGAGAGCTGCCTGCATCATTGTTTCGTCTCCTCTGTCATTTCCTTGTATTACCATCAGATTACGGATATATTATACTCCGATTTCTCCATAAGAAAATGCAGAAAACGAACCTTTTTTTATAGAAAACGAACATCCTGATGAATTTTTTCAGCGGACATTTCTTCAGTATCTACAGATCCATGCCGATGAACCGGGATATCCTTTCCCACATCCCCACCTATTATGGAATCCAGTACAATCATTCCGGCCGATTTTTCCTGGAAATCAACCATCAGAACCGGCAAATTCTGGAAGGACCGCATGTTTTCATCACACATCCCCATGCTCATTTCCATTACGGCACTCTGCCGGGGGAGACACGCCATCACAATTACATCTGTTCCTATGGGGAGAGGGTGGAACAATATATCCGCTGCGGACTGCTGCCTCTGGAGGAAAGAGTTTATCCCGTCGCCGAACCTGAACTGTTTCTGGATCTGATGCTTCGGATCATGGACCTCCTTCGGCAATCTGCTCCGCTGGTGCCGCCCAGGGCGGTCCTTTTATACGAGGAGCTTCTTCTCCTCCTTTCAGAATCCCGGACAATGAATTTCAAGATCCCCCCCTTTCACAGAGAAGATTTCCTGAACCTGACGGAAATGATCCGCCGGAATCCGCAACGGACCTGGAATTTCGCCATGGAGGCAAAAAAAAGACAGCTTACTCTGACTCATTTCCGCCGTTTGTTCAAAGTCATTTCGGGGGAATCTCCGCAACAGTTTCTCATTCATTGCCGTCTTGAACATGCGGCGCATCTTCTTTTGACCACGGGAGAAAGTGTGGGGACGATTGCGGATCTCTGTGGAATTGAAAATGAATTTTATTTCTCACGGCTTTTCCGGAAACGCTATCATATTCCTCCTGCAAAATTCCGCAGAGAGCGAGAATGATATAAACAAAAAAAATACGGCAGGCTTGCCTGCCGGGGTGCAGGGAATGCAGCGAGAGCCGAGGTGTATGAGGGCGAGCAGCCCTCATGTTTTTCAGGAAAAAAATAAAATATAAAAATAAAAAAAACGGCAGGCTTGCCTGCCGGGTGCAGGGAATGCAGCGAGAGCCGAGGTGTATGAGGGCGAGCAGCCCTCATGCTTTTATTTTATTTA